>JBNLBT010000137.1:0-7848 GCA_050303435.1 Marinicellaceae bacterium | reverse complement strand
CGATTACGGCATCGAAGGGGTGCGGCTGCAGCTGAGCGACAGCAACGGCAACACCGTCGCCAGCCGGGTGACCAATGAATCCGGTTTTTACTGGTTTGGCCGCCTGATCGATGGCACTTACACCGTGTCGGTGGACACCACCACACTGCCGGATTTTGCCAACCTGACGTTGACCGCGGACCCCGACGGCGGCAACGACAATCAGTCCACCGTGGTGATCGCCGGTGGCACCATCGATTTGGATCAGGATTTTGGTTACCAGTCGCTGTTCAATAACCGCATTTCCGGTACCTTGTGGGACGACGTCGATGCCGACGGCGCCTTGAATACAGAGACCGGCCGCTTTGAGGGCGTCAGCATTGATCTGCTGGACGCCAACGGCAACGTGGTTGGCAGCACCTTCACCGACGTTGACGGCAATTATCAATTCAGTCGTCTGCCGGATGGCGATTACACCGTGGTGATCAGCGACGTGACCAATGTGTTGGCCGGCTATTGGATGTCGGTTGGCGCCAGCCAGGGCAGCGACAACAACTCGCAGCTGGCCGGCTACACCGTCAACCTCTCCGGTGGCACCAATAACACCACCGGGGACTTTGGTTTCTACCGTTCGGTGGCTTCCATCGGCAACCAGGTGTTCATTGATCTGAACAACAACGGTGTGCGCGATGTGGGCAGCGATCCGGGATTGCCGGGCGCCGTTGTGGTGTTGACCATCACCTACCCGAACGGCGATTCAGTGAGCATGGCCGATGTCACCGACGCGGCCGGTTTCTACCGCTTCAACAACCTGCTGGCGGACGACAATTTCAATGGCATTGGCGCCGGTCAACCGACCTACAGCCTGACCATCAACGGTTTGCCCGCCGGATACGTGAGCACCTACGACGGCCTGGCCGATGCCACCGGCTTTGGCAACGGCACCGAAGACAACTCCGACGACACGGCCGGTGAAGCGGCGTTCGTGATTTCCGGTTCCAATGACGACAGCAACGACTTTGGTTTCGCCCCGCCGGGCGTGATCGGCGACCGCGTGTGGCTGGATCTGGACGGCGACGGTGTGCAGGACGCCAATGAAGACGGCCTGGCCAATCTGACCGTGCAGTTGACCCCGCCGGCGGGCGTCGATCTGGGCAATGGCGTCGGCGCGCCGGTCACCACCCTGACCGACAATGAAGGCCGCTATCTGTTCAATCACTTGCCGCTGGCCAGCGGTTACACGGTCACAGTGTTGACCCCGCCGGCCGGATTGTCGCCAACCTTCGATGAAGACGGCACCGGCACAGCACACACCTCAAGCGTGGATCTGACCCTGGCCAATGAAGAACACATGACCGCGGACTTTGGTTACGCCGCTCTGCCAGGCAGCATCGGTGACTACGTGTGGTCGGATGCCGACGGCGACGGTGTACAGGATCCCAATGAAATCGGCTTGCCGGGCGTCACCGTGCAGCTGGTTGACACCTCGGGTCTGGTGATCGACACCGCCATCACCGATGCCACCGGTCACTATCTGTTCACCGGTGTGAATCAAACCGCGGTGCACAGCGTGCGCATTGTGCCCGCCACCGTGCCGGCTGGCTATGTGCAGACCGGTGATCCGGACGGCGTCGGCGCGCCCGACAACGAAACCACGGTGCCGGCACTGAACACCACCGGTGGCACCAATCTGTACGCCGATTTTGGTTACCAGCCGCCCGCGCTGGGTCATGCAGTGATTGGTGACACGGTGTTCCTGGATGTCAACAACAACGGCGCACAGGACGCTGGCGACACCGGCATTCCAGGCATCACGTTGCACCTGCTGCGCGACACCAACGCCGACAACGTGCCCGACACCGCGGTGGCCACTGCGGTGACCGACGGCAGCGGCAACTATCAATTCCCGGGACTGCCGATCGGCACGGCCTATGCAGTGGTGGTCACAGACACGGCCAATGTGCTGAACGGCTACACGCAAACCGCCGATCCAGATGGTGGCAATGACGGCACTTCACTGATCAACCCATTGCTGGGCGATGACCTGCTGCAGGATTTCGGCTACCGGCCACCGCGCAACGGCGCCGGTGTGATTGGTGATTTCATCTTCAACGACGTCAATGCCAACGGTGTGCAGGATGCCGGCGATCAGGGCCTGGAAGGCGTGACGGTGCGCCTGTTCGATGATCAGGGCAATCTGATTGATTCGATGGCCACCGATGAAAACGGCGCCTATCTGTTCGTGGGTCTTGATCCCACCGCCACGTACACAGTCACCGTGGACACCAGCACCCTGCCGAACTCGGCGGCGGCCTGGACCAACAACATTGATCCGGACGGCGGCGGTGATGCCAGCGCTGTGGTCGACTTGACTCTGGCAGCCGGCGGGGTCAACCGCGATGTTGATTTCGGCTTTGTTGGCAACACCAGCAACGCCATCGGCGGCACGGTCTGGCAAGACAACGACGGCAACGGCCTGCTCACCGACGGCAGCGGCGGCACACCCGATGAAAGCGGCAACGGCATCGGCAATGTGCGCATTGTGCTGCGCGACGGCAACGGCAACATCGTGGCCAGCGCTTTGACCGATGTCAATGGCGACTATCTGATCACTGGATTGCCGGACGGCACCTATTTCGTTGAAGTGGATGACCGCTTCAATGAGTTGGCCACCATGCAACACACCGACGGCCCGAACGCCGGTGACAACGGCATTGACAACAACTCGCAGGACGACACCGGTTATGCCGTGGCGGTCAGCGGCGGTGCCACCAACACCACCGCCGACTTTGGCTACATGCCACCGGTCACCACGCCGGTCACCCTGCAGTCATTCCGTGTGGATCACGACGCGGCGACGGGTTCAAGCGTGATTGAATGGCGCACTGCCACAGAAAGCGGCAACATCGGTTTCGATCTGTATTACCGCATGAACGGTGAATGGCACCTGGCCAACGCCGAGTTGATTCCAGCCCACGGCATTTACTCAAGCCGCACCCAAAACTACGCCTACGTGGTGCGTGGTGTGATGGCGGACGAGTGGGTGATTGTGGATGTGGACATCACCGGTCAACGCCAGGCGCACGGCCCGTTTGTTGCCAACCAGACACACGGCGCAGCATTCAGTGCCACAACCAGCGACCCCATTGACTGGACGTCGCTGCGACAGGAACAACAACACAAGCGCGCGCAACGCGACGTCGACCGGGCGCAACGCCTGAATCAACTGATCGATGAATTCAAGGCATCCGATCGCAACAACGGAGGTGAGCAATGAACAAGGTCATCAGACACACTTTGGCCACGGGCCTGTTGAGCGCCTCCATGTGTTTCCAGGCGATGGCAGAAGAGCAGGCGGTGTTGTTGATCACCGCTCAGGAAGCCGGCATTCAGCGGGTTGAGATCCAGGACGTCCTGGATCAGGGCATCGATCTGACCGGTCTGAACCCAAACAAACTGAAATTGCTGCACCGCGGAAACGTAGTGCCCATTGATGTGGAACACAGCGGCAGTCTGCTGGATGCCAACAGCGCCATTGAATTCATCTCCACAGCAGAGAATGGCTTCTATCAGCGCGGCGCAGTATACGCATTGGTGCTGGGCGATGGCGGCGTGCAATCGGAGCGCTTGTCAACGCCTCTGGACGCTTCGCAATTGCCACAAACGCACTACCGTCACCGTGAATTTTTCGCGCCGAACAGTGACTACAGCTTCGGTGCGCCGGGCAACGATCCCTGGTACGCGCAGCGTTTGTTGACCACCGGTGCGCCGGTGCACAGCGATCTGGAAGTGCCGGTCAGTGCGCTGCATCTAAACAATGAGGCCGCTGAACTTGAGGTGGTGATCTGGGGCGGCACCGATTTGCCGCAGTCACCGGACCACGCCGTGACCCTTGATTTCAATGGCACCCAGCTGGGTCGCGATGTGTTCGATGGCGTTCAATTGCGTCAGTTGAATTACTCGTTGCCATTGAATCAATTGCACGCAGGAGACAACCAAATCGGCTTGAGTCTGAACAACGACAACGGCGTGTCGGTGGATCTGATCCACGTTGAATCCTGGCAATTGAGCTATCCCCGGTCGCATCAGATGATCGACGGCGCTCTGACCTACGACAGCGGCGATGTGCCGATCAGCGGTGGCGGCAACGACGTGATCTTTGCCCACGGATTTGATCAGGCCGAAGCCGATAAACTGTCGGCCAATGCGGCTTTGTTGTTCACCCTGAACAATGCCAGCAACGGCGTTTATCGGATTTATCAGCAGGGCATAAACGGCCAGCTGAGCCGGCAGGATTTCATGCAACTGGACGGCGGCTGTCTGCCGGTGAATACCAGCGATTGCACCCTGTCATTCATGGGTGCGCCGAACGCGCGCATTCATGTGGCCCGTGTGGACACGCTGAAGCAGCCGGCCTTGTCGTTGCCGCCGGTGCTGCAAGACATTCACAGCGGCTCAGCGCAATACCTGATCATCGCACACCCCGATTTCATCAACGCCGACTTGCAGCGACTGGTCAATTTGCGCAATCTGCAACGCACGGTTGATGTCATTGACGTGGAGCAGGTGTATGCACAGTACAGCCACTACACCCGCGATGCGGCGGCCATTCACGCGTACATTCGTGACGCCGCGGCCTTGCGTTCCACCGACCACGTGTTGCTGGTTGGCGGCGACACCTACGATTATCACAACATCCTGGGCGCCAACAGCATCAGCCATTTGCCCACCCTGTATGCCGCCACGGATGATCTGATTCAATACGCCCCGGTGGATGCAAAATATGCAGACATCGATGGCGATGATGTGCCGGATCTGGCGCTGGGCCGCTTGCCGGTGCGCAATGACCAGGATCTTGAGTCGCTGGTGGACAAGATCCTTGATTATGAAAACCGCGATTACGACGGCACCGCCTTGTTCGCCGCCGACGGGTTTGATTCGGCGCAGAACTATTCGTTTGAACAGGATGCTGAGTCAATGATTCAGCTGTTGCCGGAAGCCTGGCAGCAAAACATCGGTGAATCGCGCAAGGCATTTATTGACGTCGACGGCCTCGGTCAGGCGCGACAGAAAATCATTCACGCGATCAACGACGGCGTGTCGCTGACCAATTTTGTGGGTCACTCTGGCCCCAATGACTGGAGCTTCTCGCGCCTGTTCAGCAACCACAACGCCAGCGCACTGCTGAATGCGCAACGGCCAACCATTGTCAGTCAATGGGGCTGCTGGAACACTTATTTTGTCTCGCCAACGGAAAACACCCTGGCGCACGCGTTCATGCTCAATCGACAGGGCGGCGCCGCGGCGGTGCTTGGCGCCAGCACCCTGACTCAGGCCAATTCCGAACGCGCGCTGGCCAGCGAATTCCTGTCGCGCTTCACCGCGCAGGACCTGACGTTGGGCGAAGCGGTGTTGCTTGGCAAGCAGGCACTGGCCACGCAGCACCCGGAAATGCGCGACGTGATATTGGGCTGGAACATTCTGGGCGACCCGGCCTTGAAATAAACCCATTTGCCAGCGCTGGCATTTCATCCACCGGACCCCGGGCTTTAGACCTGCAGTCGCAGCCCGGGGCGGGTGCATCTCACATCGACAACCCCTTGCGGCGACCGGATCGTCCGAATGAGTCCACGCCGGCGGGGTTTTTTTACCCGGAGCGGTGTTTATTGACCTCCGCTCAGTTTAGAATAACGGCTTTTATCCCGTGCATTGACCATGAAAATGCAGATCGTTGTCCATTTTGCCGAATTGGCATTGAAAGGCAAAAACCGGCCACAATTTGTGCGTCATCTCAAACGCAACATTCAGGCGCTGTTGCAGGCGCATGGGCACGACTGGGCCGTGCGCTCCATTCACGACCGCATTTACATCGACGTGCACTCGGCGGACGAAACCACGGTCGATTTGGCGGTGACGCAGCTGCAACGTTTGCCCGGCATCGCCTGGTTGGGAAAAATTCACTGGTTTGAAGAATCCGAGCACCGTTTTTTGCAGGCCGACGCGGATTTGTCGCCTGTGGAAGCGCAGTTGTTAAAGTTGGCACGCGCCTGCCACAGCGCATCGGCCACTTTTGCCATCCGTGCGCGCCGCAGCGACAAAAATTTTCGCATGCGCTCCAACGATCTGGCGCGTCATTTGGGTGCCCTGGTGCTGCAAAACACCGAGTTTGAACGGGTGGATTTGAAACATCCCGATCATTGTTTTTATCTGGACGTGTCGTCCCTGGGCATTGCGTTGCACACCGATCGAATCGACGGGGTCGGCGGCCTGCCACTCAACGCGTCGGGGCGGGTGATGTGTCTGTTGTCAGGCGGTTTCGACTCGCCGGTGGCGGCCTGGCTGATGGCCAAGCGCGGCTGTCATGTGGATTTCGTGCACTTCTCCGCCAGCCACCTGCGCAGCGACCAATTGCAGTCCTACAAAGTCTGCCGCATTGTGCAAACACTCAGTGAAACGTTGGGGCGGACCCGATTGCACGTGCTGCCGTACACGCATTTTGACATGGCCTTGCTGGAAAAATCCCTGGACTACGATCTCATGCTGTTTCGCCGCTTCATGGCGCGCTGTGCCAGTGAATTGATGCAGCGCATCCATGCCCAGGCGCTGATCACCGGCGACAATCTGGCGCAAGTGGCCTCACAGACCCTGGAAAACATCATCAGCATGAATGCATCGGTCCCAACGGCCGTGTTGCGACCGCTGTTGACCTACAATAAAGATGAAATCATTCGCCTGTCGGAACAACTCGGGCTGTTTGAAGTGTGCGCCGAACCCTACAAAGATTGCTGCGCCCTGATCAGCAAAAATCCCAAGACCCGATCCAGGCCGGAGGTGCTGGCGCGTCTGGAAGAAACGCACCTGGATGAATACCCGCGTCTGATCGAAGACACGCTGGCTGAGGGGCAAACCCTGACCTTCGAATTTGGGCGTCTGATGCAGGAGGATTGATGCGATGAATGCGACCGAGACCTGCATCCGCGACATCCGCCCTGAAGACAACGCGGCGGTGCAGCACCTGGTGCAGCACACCCTGCTGGAATTCAACGCCTGCGGCGATGGTTACGCCGGCGCCGACGCGGAAACCCTCGACATGTACAGCGCCTACAACAAGCCGGGTCACCGTTATTTCGTTGTGGAGCAGGGCGGCCGGGTGCTGGGCGCGGCCGGCATTGGTCGACTGCTGGGCGGTGAGGCCGGTGTGGCTGAATTGCGTAAAATGTATTTTGATCCGGCGTTGCGGGGCCAGGGACTGGGTGCCCGGTTGTTGCAGCACTGCCTGGACGCGGCGCGTGAAATGGGGTATCAGCAGCTGTATCTGGAAACCCTGCCCGACATGCTGCAGGCGCAGAAGCTGTACCGCAAATTTGGCTTTAAACGCATCGATCATCGCCTCGGCGAGACCGGGCATTTCGGTTGCCCGGTGTGGATGTTGCTTGACTTGCAGGCGGGGGTGGACTGTGGCCAAAGTTAAATCATCTTTTGTGTGCAGTGAATGCGGTCAGGTCAGCAGCAAATGGTCGGGACAGTGCCATGCCTGTGAAGCCTGGAACAGCATCGAAGAAGTGCGCCTGGCGCCGAGCGCTGTGACGGGTGGCAAATCTTCGCGCTTTGCCAATTACGCCGGTGAGGCGGGCATTTGCAAACTCAAGGACGTGCAAGCCGAACAACAGCAGCGCACCGCATCGGGCGTCGGTGAACTGGACCGGGTGCTGGGCGGTGGCATTGTGCCCGGTTCAGTGATTTTGCTGGGCGGCGATCCCGGCATCGGCAAATCCACGCTGTTGTTGCAGGCCATGGTGAGCATGCGCAACGCCATAGAGCCTCTGTACGTGACCGGTGAGGAGTCCCTGGCGCAGATCGCCATGCGTG
>JBNLBT010000136.1:0-8056 GCA_050303435.1 Marinicellaceae bacterium | reverse complement strand
GTCCTGCCATTCCAGTACTTCAAAGTCGAAGCCGGCTGACTTCAGCGATTCGGCATCGGTGCCGTGAAAATCACCGCGCAGGGTGATCAGGTCGCGCTCTCCCATCTGTTCGCGCAGCTCAGCGACGCTGCCTTCGGCGATGATCTTGCCGTGGTCAATGATGCCCAGCCGATCGCACAGGCGTTCGGCCTCTTCCATGTAGTGCGTGGTGTACAACACCGCGGTGCCGGCATCGCGCAGGCCTTCGACCGCGCTCAACAGGTGTTCACGCGATTGCGGGTCCACGCCGACGGTCGGTTCATCGAGCAGCAGGGCTTTGGGTTCATGCAGAATCGCGCAGGCGAAATTCAAACGCCGTTTCATGCCGCCGGAAAACTGGTTGACCGGAGATTTTTGCCGGCTGCTCAAGCCCACCTGATCCAGCACCCGATCAATTCGAGCGGCCAGTGCCGCGCCGCGCAGGCCGTAGGCGCTGCCCCAGAAAATCAAATTTTCACGCGCCGAAATGTCCTCATACAAGGCCAGATCCTGCGGCACCAGCCCCAACGAAGATTTGGCTTTGAGTGAACTGGCGAGCATGGAGTGGCCGTCGATGAAAACATCGCCGGCGTCCGCTGTGAGCAGGCCGCAAATGCAATTGATGGCGGTGGATTTGCCGGCCCCGTTGGGGCCCAGCAGGGCATAGATTTCGCCTCTGTTGATTTCAAAAGACACATCATCCAGCGCGCGCGTGGATGGAAATTGCTTGCTGATACCCTCGACTTTAATCATGCCTCATCCTGCGCTTTTAACCCGGGTGACGATTGGAATTGTTCAATGTTACAATATTTGTGGATTTTTTCGAAGACATTCAATGAAGTGGATCAATGCGGTGCTGTGTCTGTTGCTGCTGTTGTCGCTGTACATGCGCTGGTTTGGCAGCGGTGGACTGGCCGAGCAACAGGAAAAGGCCATTCAGCTTGAGGCCCTGCAGGAATTGAATCGCCAGTTGACGGAACGCAACAGCCAGCTGGCGGCTGAAGTGGCCGATCTCAAGCAAGGCATGGACGCCATAGAAGAGCGCGCGCGTTCCGAGCTGGGCATGGTCAAACCCGGTGAAACGTTCATTCAGGTCATCAACCGGACCGAACAGGAGAAAACCCCATGATCTGGTGCATTGTAGTGGCCGCCGGGCACGGCAGTCGATTCGGTGAGGGCCTGCCCAAACAATACCTGATGCTGAACAACAAGCCGGTGATTCAATACAGCCTCGAAGTGTTCGATCGCACACCGTTGGTGGCGGGCATTACGGTGGTCATTTCGCGCAACGACCACACCTTTGCACAGCTGGAACTGCGCACCGAAAAACCCCTGACCACAGTCACCGGTGGCCGCACCCGGGCCCAGTCGGTGCTGAACGGCCTGCACAGTGTAAAACTGGCCGACGACGACTGGGTGCTGGTGCACGACGCGGCCAGACCTTGTGTGTTGTTTGACGACGTGCAAAATCTGATTCGGCAGGTGACCGACAACCAGCGCGGAGGTTTGCTGGTCAAGCCGGTGGTGGACACCATCAAATACTCCACCGACGGACACAAGGTCAGCAACACCTTGCGCCGCGACCACTTGTTTGCCGCGCTGACGCCGCAGATGTTTCCCTATCGCGAACTGGTCAACAACCTGACCACCATCGATCCGGCCGCCATCACCGATGAATCGCAGGCTTTTGAAAAAAACGGCGTGCGACCATTGCTGGTTGAATCGTCCGGGGAAAACATCAAAATCACCTATCCTGAAGACTTACTGGTGGCGGAGTCAATTCTCCGCAATCGACGATGATGCGCATTGGCAGCGGTTTTGATGTGCACGCGTTCGGTCCCGGCAATGCGCTCACCATCGGTGGCGTGAGCATCCCCTTTGATCGCGGCTTTGAGGCGCATTCGGATGGCGATGTGCTGATCCATGCGGTGTGCGACGCCTTGTTGGGCGCCTGCGCCCTCGGCGACATCGGTCAACACTTCCCGCCCGACGATGCGCGCTGGCGCGACTGCGATTCCACGCACTTTCTCCGCCACGTGCACAACTTGATTCAGGCCGCAGGGTATCGGCTGGTCAACATCGATGCGGTGCTGGTGGCACAGAAACCGCGCATGGCCCCGCACATTCCGGCCATGCGTTCACGCATGGCGCAGGTGTTGGGTGTGTCCGAGGGCTGCGTGTCCGTTAAGGCCACCACCACCGAACGATTGGGTTTCACCGGACGAGAAGAAGGCATCGCCGCGCACGCGGTGTGTTTGCTGCAGCACAGCCCGTAAGCCGCCGGGCAAGGACTGTGAAGAACGCCCTTTGGTAGCGCCCCTGCGGTGTCTGTTTTTTCAGGTCAACAGCTGCGTTGCCAAGGGCGACATCGGGCTTTAATCAAACGCGGTGCGAAAAATGCCGTCGAAGCGCGCTCGGTAGTAGCGGTCGAACATGTTTTGCACCAGTACATCGTAGCCCGCCGGGCGCAAATGAAAACAATCCAGTTGCAATCGCATGGCTTCAATCGGACTGGGCCGGGCCAGGTCTCCGGGTGGCGTCAGGTCACCCGGCTGAATGCCCTGATCGGGAAACCCGTAGCTGAATTGCATCAAGCCGAAATGACTGACCTGTCGCACCCGCCCGCGCTGGGCACTGATTTCGCCGTAGGCCTGTTCAAAATCAATCGCCGCCTGATTCAGCTCACTGGGTGTGGGCTGGGCCATGTCGTTCCACAACGGCAGGCAGAAGATCGCAGAGATGCCGGTTAAGGTGTCGTCGAAGTTGGGGTAGTCATAGAAACTGAGCAACACCTCCATGTCGGCGCGTTGATCCAGAATGAATTGCACCACGGCGTCCAGGTCGGCAACGATTTGTTGTTGCAATTGCTGCGCTTGCTGCGCGGTCATGTTGGCGTTCCAGGCATCAAGAAAATCGTTGCCACCGAGCGTCAGTTGCACGGTGTCGATGTCGGGTTGGGCCGCCAGTGCATCGGCGATCACTTGCAGCTGCGACGGCGTGTTCCATTCGGCCGCGGTGCTGCCGGAGATGGCCGTGGTGGTGCCGTCAACGGCGATGTGACTGTGGCCATTGGCGGCAAACACCATGGCGTGTGCCTGGTCATCCCACTGCTGTTCCGCCCAACTGTCGCCGACCAGCAGCACGCGGGTGGTCTGGGCCTCTAGGGCCGGGCTCAGCAACATCAGCAACAACGCGGGTGTCAGGATGGAGTGGCGCATGATGGTTCTTCCAAAAATATGTTTGTTGATTGAATCTAAACGATAACCATGCCGGCAAGCGCATGGGTTTGCCCGACGCACTGCATTCGCAAGCGGCGCTGCAATGTGCAGATCTTCATCGTCTTCAGGACCACCATTCTAGCGCAAATGTGCCGCGAGTGGGCGCAAGATGACCTTTTTCCGACCCGCGCTAACAAACGCTGGTTTTTGTCATCGGCCAGGGGTATATTGTGCCTTTCACCGGTGTTCCCGCGCATGTATTTCGGCATCAAATTACTGCACATCTTTTTGCTGATTTTCAGTGTGATTCTGTTTGAGTTTCGCTTTTTCATCAAAGTGTTTCGAGGCGTCCGTCCCGAAGGGTTGCTCAAAGTGGCGCCGCATGTGATCGACAGTCTGCTGTTGCTCAGCGGCGTTTATTTGCTGATGCTCGGTGGCTTGTCATTCCTTGAAGAACCGTGGTTGCAAGTCAAGCTGGTGGCGCTGGTGCTGTACATTGGATTCGGCCTGGTGGCCATGAAAAAAACCGGTTCAACGGCACACATCGGCTTCATTCTGGCCACCTTCACGGTGATTTACATGGTCATGACGGCGATCACCAAAGACCCGTTGTTTTTTGTCGGATAGATGCTGCGAGTTGATCTGCTGACTTGCCGGGCCGGCCTCACCGCATTGAATGTGAGGACCACTGTTGGTGCCGCGTGTTTTGCCGGCGAAGTCAAATACGCGGTGCACTGCACGGGTGGCCTTTCTGTCGCCTGTCTTGATGGGTCCTCCATGAAAGTGATGCCGGTGCCAAGGCATGGTGTCGCGTGCAAATCACCGGTTGCATGCGGGTGGATGCAGGTGCTGGCATGAACCGTGTGTACCTGGGCATCGGCAGCAACCGCGATCGCGAGCAGCACCTCCGTGCCTGCGTGCAGTTGCTGGCCTGTTCGTTTCGCAGGCTGCGCATTTCCCCGGTGTACCGGTCCCCGGCCTATGGTTTCGATGGTGCGGACTTTTACAATCTGGCGGCGTGCATTGACACGCATTTTCGCTTGCAGCCGTTGAAGCGCTGGTTGCAGGGCATTGAAGACGCTCACCGGCGCGACCGCAGTGCGCCGCGCTATTCAGACCGCACCCTGGACATCGATGTGTTGCTGTTCAATCGGCGGGTGCAGAGTGAGCCGGTGCAATTGCCCAGGGCTGAACTGGTGCAACGCGATTACGTGCTCAGGCCGATGGTGGATCTGGCGCCGGACCTGATGCATCCGGTGCATAAAAAAAGGCTTGCCGATTTGTGGCAAGCCCTGGCAGATACAGCCGATTTGCAACGGCTGGATTGGTCTCTCAGCGACGAATTATTTCCACATCATCGCCGGTGATGTCGCCGATTTCAGCGCTGTCATCCAGATACAGCTTGACCGGGCGCTTAAAAATCAGATCGCCTTCAATGCGGGCGTTTTTGCCGACATGAATTTCAGGCGGCTTTTTCATTGAATTAAAGAATCCAGAGGGTTTGTTGACCACCAGATCGCCCTGCAGGTGAGCACCGCCATCCAGGTGCATGTCGCCGTTGACGGTGACCATGTCGCCCTTGACGGTGCTGGCATCCAGGTGCAAAGAGCCATTGACGGTCTCCAAGGTGCCTTCAATCAGACAGCCTTCGCCGGCCTTGATGGCGCCGTTGACGGTGGTGACATCGCCGTTGATCTGACAGGCCGAACCCAGCTTGATGGAACCGTTGACCGTTTCCACGCTTTCGGCGGTGACCTGATCGGAAAATACGATGCTGCCGTTGACGGTTTCCACCTCGCCGACGACGCTCATTTCACCGACTTTGATTGAGCCATTGACGGTGTCAAGATCATCCACCACGGCGTGGTGACCCACGCTGATGGAGCCGTTCACGGTGTCAATGTCCTTGTCCGGTGCGTGGGTGTTGTCGGGCACTTGTTTGCTGCCCAGAAAACCGCCGGAGGCGTTCAGACTGATGGACAGTCCGGCGATCAGAATCAGAAAAATGTGTTTCATGTTGGTCCTCATTCGGTGTTGTCTTGTTGCTGTTTAAGACGAATGAATGACTGCAAGGTTACAGGCACTGCAAAATAGTCAAAAAAAAACCCGCAACCGGTCATCGGTTTGCGGGTTTTTAAAGCATCCTTGATGGTTTTCTGTCAGACCGCGATCTGGGCCTTCAGCTTTTTCAGGGCCACGGCTTCGAGTTGCCGGATGCGCTCGGCTGAAACGCTGTATTTGTCAGCCAGCTCCTGCAAGGTGGCCTTGTCATCGGTCAGCCAGCGCGAACGGATGATGTCCAGGCTGCGCTCATCCAATTTGTCCAGGCCTTTCAGCAGGGCGGTGTGATGTGTTTCCGCTTCCGCTTCATGAATCACCTGCGATTCCGGTGTCGGCGCAGAACTTTTCAGCCACACCTGAGGTGAATAGCCGTCCTCGTCATCGTCCACCGGCGCATCAAAGGAAATGTCTTGTCCGTGCAGGCGGGATTCCATTTCCACCACCACTTCCGGTTTGACGTCGAGGTCACGCGCCACCTGCTCCACTTCATCCTGGGTGAACCAGCCGAGGCGTTTTTTCGATTTGCGCAGATTGAAAAACAGTTTGCGGTGCGCTTTGGTGGTGGCCACTTTCAGCACCCGCCAGTTTTTCAAAATAAATTCATGAATTTCTGCACGAATCCAGTGAACGGCAAAAGACACCAGCCGCACTTTGTGTGCCGGGTCAAAGCGTTTGATGGCCTTCATCAGGCCAATGTTGCCTTCCTGGATCAAGTCGCCAATGGGCAAGCCGTAGCCGGAATAGCCTTTGGCGATGTACACCACGAATCGCAGGTGAGACATCACCAGCTGATGCGCGGCTTCAAGATCGTTGTGTTCAAACACCCGTTTGGCCAACTGACGTTCTTCCTTGACGGTCAGAACCGGAATCTGGTTGACTGTGCTGATGTAGGCATCCAGTGAACCCGAGACCGAAGGCATGGGCAATTGTTTTTTAATTGCTTCGTTGCTCACTTATTCACTCCGATTGGTCACCGCCACTGAAGGGCCGGCGACATCTATAAATTGACTGTTCGATTAGACAAACCAGTCGTGATTGAGTTCCCTGTCCTCGTCATCAAGCAACAGGGGCCAGACATTATATACCAGGCCAACCGGCGACCGCAACTACAGCGATTTCAGGTTGCAGAAGCAATAGGCAAACTGGTGCGTGCGGTTTTGCATGGCCTCGTCCAGCAGTTGCATTTCCTGGCCATGGCGCTGCAGCAAGGCGCTCAGTGAAGGGGTGCCTGGTGTGTGGCCGTGTAAGCCCACCAGGTCATCCAGTCCGGAAACCACGCGGTAGACAAAACGGTCCAGCCAGTGCGTTTGCTGTTCAACCCAGACCACGTTGTGCTGATCGCCAATGCCTGCGCGCTGCGCGGCATCGGCCAGCGCCGGGCTAAGACCACCCAGGTGATCCACCAGACCCAGCTCGTGGGCCTGACGCGCGGTCCACACACGGCCGCGGGCAATTTTGTCGACCATGTCAACTTCCAGGCCCCGCGCGTGCGCCACCGAGGCAATGAATTGTTGATAGCCGTATTCAATGTTGCTTTGAATCAAACGCGCGAACTCTTCATCCAGTTCACGATCCGGTCGGAACGCGCCCACCCATTTGGTGGTGCCGACGCCGTCGGAATGGATGCCCAGTTTGTCAAACAGTTTGGGGAATGTCATCAGCATGCCGTAGATGCCGATGGAGCCGGTGATGGTGGCTTCATCGGCCCAGATGCTGTCGGCCGTCATGGAAATCCAGTAACCACCGGAAGCCGCCACATTGCCCATCGACACCACCACCGGTTTGCCGGCGCTCATGATGGCGTCGACTTCACGGCGGATTTGTTCCGACGGAAACACGCCGCCGCCCGGGCTGTTGACACGCAACACCACCGCCTTGACGCGTTCATCCAGGCGGGCGCGCTGCAACAGCGCCGCGGTGGACACGCCGCCAATGGTGCCGGGCGGTTGTTCGCCACTGACAATGGCGCCTTCGGCCACCACCACAGCCACCTGGGGCCAATCGGCGTGTTCGGCCTCATTGTCTTGCAGGTGTGTCAGATAGTCTTCGTGTGAAATGCCACGGAATGAATCACCGTCCTCGTTGAAAGCGCTCAGTTCGGCGATGTATTTGTGCATGAACTGGCGTTTCATCACGCGATCCACCAGACCGATGTCCTGCGCCATTTCAGCCACGTTGCCGTCGTGCTGCTGCATCAGGTTGGCCTGATCCTCAACCAGGGAGCGCAGGTCTTCGGCTGCAATGCCGCGGTGCGCTGCGATGTCGTCCAAAAAGGTGTCCCACAGATCATTGAGAAAGTGCAGGCCGGCGTCCTTGGCTTCGGGCGACATGTCGTTGCGCACAAACGGTTCGGCCGCCGATTTGTATTCGCCGACGCGGAACAGATGCACGTCCACGCCCAGTTTGTCCAGGCCGTCTTTAAAGTAATTGCGGTACGCGCCAAAGCCGGTGAGGAAGATAAACCCTTGCGGATCCAGCAACACTTCATCCGCCAGAGAAGCCAGATAGTACTGCCCCTGCGACAGCGATGAAGCGATGGCGATGACCGGTTTGCCGGATTGTTTGAAGGCTTCTATGGATTCACCCAGCTCGCGCAGATTGGCAAGGCCGGCGCCCCACAGAAAATCAGGATTCAGCACCAGCACCGTGATGCGCTCATCGCTGGCGGCGGCGCGAATCACCCGGTCGAGGTCGCGCATGCGGGTTTCCGGGATTTCGTTGTCTTGCACTTTGCGCATCAACTGGTCGCCCGCATCGCC
>JBNLBT010000135.1:0-8180 GCA_050303435.1 Marinicellaceae bacterium | reverse complement strand
GGGTACAAAACAGGGCAACAAATCCAGCGCGGGGCACATTCAACCCCCACAATCCCAAAATTCACATCCACTTAACACGCCCCACAGCGCCATTTGCTATGATGAAACTCAAACCAATGAACATCAAGCACACACACCGCCTGTTGACCCTGTTGCTCGCCTTGCCCGTTTGCGCGCTGGCCGATCACGCCACCGCCGATCTGGCCTTGCAATTGGACATCGACGTCAGCGCAGGCGTGCAATTCGGTGAAATCGGTGAATTCACCCTCACCGTCACCAACCTGGGCCCGGACGACGCCGGTTCTCACAATGTGGGCCTATTTCCAACAACTGTACTAACAAGCCGACAAGCGCTGAATGATAACCAATTGCTCGACGTGTACATTTCAGGAAACAACGATTCGCCCCAACCCTGTGCCGTGGGCCTCATTATCATCGATCCCTTACCCGGCAACCCGGCATTGTATGTCCATGCAATCAACTTCCCCGAAATATCAGCCAACGAAATTCTCACATGCGATGGATTGTTCTTCATCGGTTTTGATGAAGGAGAACGTACTTTTAACTTCAGATTGCGCGGCGACGTCAACGACATCGACCCCGATCCATCCAACAACCAAATTGATGTGGTCTTTGGCATTCCGCCTGTTGTAGTGTCCATCAATGGAGTTGCTGTGCAGATTGGCATTGCCATGCTGCTGTTGTTGTTTGCAAAAATGAAGTTGAGCCGGATGAATCAATCCATCGGAGTGAATCGATGAAAGCATTCAAACTGCTGCCCTTGCTGTTCGCACCATGGCTCGCACTGGCCGATCACGCCACCGCCGATCTGGCCTTGCAATTGGACATCGACGTCAGCGAAGGTGTGCAATTCGGTGAAATCGGCGAATTCACCCTCACCGTCACCAACCTGGGCCCGGACGATGCCGGTTCTCACAACATTGGCCGTTTTCCCACTGCAGTCTTCACACCCCCACAAGCAGTCAATGAACACGGCTTGCTGGATGTGTACCTTGCAGGAGACAACAGCACGTCTCAACCCTGTGGCGTTGGACTGATCGTGATTGATCCGATACCTGGCAATCCGGTATTGTATGGCCAGCCAATATATTTCCCTGAAATTCAGGCCAACAGCACCCTGACTTGCCATGGCTTGTTCTTAATCGGTTTCGATCAAGGAGAACGATCCACCAATTTCAGATTGCGCGGCGACGTCAACGACACCGACCCCGATTCGTCCAACAACGAAATCAAAGTGGTCTTTGGCATCCCGCCCGTGGTTGTGCCAATCAATTCTTTGGCGCTGTTGCTCAGTCTGTTTCCTTTGTTGCTGCTGACCGCATTCATGAGAATCCGGCATGCCTGACCTGAGACTCAGAACAGCCCGTGGCTGCACGTCAAACCCAGTCAGTCATCCAAAGTGGGTATTGCGCAGCAAGTCAATGGCTGTTGTCTTTCTGATGTTTTTTCAGGTGGCCATGGCATTTGCCGGCACCGCCGATTTGCACATTGAATTCATCAGCGAGGACATTGCGGATGGCGTAGTGTTCAATGAAATCGGTGAGTTTACTGTCTTGGTCACAAACAATGGACCCGATGTTGCGGGCGCAAAGGCGATTTCAGCGCGGCCGAACAATGTGTCCACTTCGAAAATTTACCTCACTGAATTGAATGACTTGGAAATCGTCATGCAAACGAACCCCAACATCGCGCAGGATTGCTTTATCGGCACCATCGTCATAGATCCACCCCCAGGTGGATTGTTGAGTTTTGTTTATTTCATCACCTTTCCGCCGATTTCACCGAATGAAACTGTTTCTTGTTCAGGCTTGTATCGAGTGGGCATCCAATCGGGCGAAAAGATTGTCTCATGGCAGGTTTCTACACACAGCACCGACACAGACACCATTGATGACAACAATTCAGTGGAAGTGGTCTTCGGCATCCCGCCCGTGGTTGTACCAATCAATGCATGGTGGTCATCAATGGTGTTGTTCATTTCAATATTGCTGACATACAGAACAAGATGCCATCATCTAAAGCCCCAGAAATAAATTGATCCATTGATAAGATAAGAGCATTCGGCTTGCATCCGACCTTTGAGCCCAGTCCTTCCGACAAAGAAAATTTGGTCTCCTATTTGAATGTGGGTGAAAGAACATTGCAATTCGGGTCATGATTTTAAAAAAGCCGATTCTCCCAGGTCCAGGCAATGTCAGCCTTAAGCCTGGCACTGTTGACATCGCCATATGTACGGAACATTGCTGTACAACCTCCACACCATCTGATATCATGAAAGTCGGTGGAATTTGTTACTGAAAGAGACTTCTATGACCACGGCCAGAATTGATATGCGCATTGATGACGAGATCAAGGCGGCGGCTGAGAAAGCGGCGGCTTTGCAGGGCACGAAGAGCTTGACCGAGTACATCGTGCGTCTGATCGAGCAGGATGCCCGTCGGGTGATTCAGGCGCATGAATCGTTGGTGGTGGAGGACGATGTGTTTGACCGCTTCATGCGGGCTTGCGAGGCGGCCGAAGCGCCGAATAAAAAATTGCGTGAGGCCAAGGATTTTGCGCATGAACGCGGCATTAAGTGACACCTGAAACCGCATTCGTTGAACTGCATAAAAACCTGCACGACAGAGCCGAGTTTGACTGCGGCAGGCCTGAGTTGAACACCTTTATCCGGCAGTATGCCACGCGCCACAGAGCCGCGGGCATCAGCAAGACCATGGTTTTGCCGGAAAAGCAGGCCCGCACCGGGAAAGCCAGAATTTGTGCCTGGTACACACTCAGTTCCACCCAGATCAAAAGAGAAACTCTGCCCAAAGATCAATTAAAAAAGTTGCCCCACTACCCCATCCCGGTTCTGCTCATCGCCCAACTGGCAGTGCACACAGATGTGCAGGGCAAAGGAATGGGCAAAATCGCACTGATCAGTGCTTTGCGGCAGTGCCAGCAAATCCATGCGCACCTGCCGGCCTATGCGGTGGTCGTGGATGCATTGGATGAGGGTGTACAGAAATTTTATACACAATACGGATTTCAAGTTCTGCACAGACACCATGCACGCATTCGCCTGTATTTGCCCATGGCCACAGTGGAAAAGCTCTTTGCTGAATGACAGCAAAATATCAGCCGGGACAGACATGGGTCGTTCGGTGAAAAGGCAATTTTCAATTCAAAATCTCTGAACAAGCAAAACAAAGGGATCAACCCACCACAACACACCAAGCAAATTCAGTTTTTGATATTCACTTGCACTGAACTCAAGTCGACCTTTGTCAGAATGATTGGGTTTAGATCACCAACTGTCACAAAATCCCCTGACAATACCCGTGCAAATGCTCGATCAGCAGGCGCAGGCGGGTTGACAGGTAGCGGTTGGGCTGGAACAGGGCGTAGACGTTTCTTTGTGGCCAGGAATGGTGGTGGGGCATCAGTTCGACCAGTTGGCCGCTGTCGAGGTGTGGTTTGAGGTAGAAAATCGGCATGATAACAATGCCCAGGCCCTGCAGGCTGGCTTCCAGCATCATCTCGGCGTTGTCGGCTTTCAGGCGGCTGTTCAACGGCACCACGCCTTCTGCGCCCGTCTGCATGTCTTTGTAGCGCCATTCGTGCGTGCCTTTGTTGCGCGTGTAGGCCACCACGCAGTGCGTGGCCAGATCTTCGGGGGTTTGCGGGGTGCCGTGTGTTTGCAGGTATTCGGGGCTGGCGCAAACGCACACCGGGGCGTCGATCAGTTTGCGCGCGATCAGGCTGGAATCCTGCAGGGTGCCGATGCGGATGGCAATATCGAAGCCTTCCTCGACGATGTTGATCACGCGGTCGTCGAAGGAGATGTCTAAAGTGACTTCTTGATATTTTTTGGCAAATTCAGCCAGCGGGGTTTTCAGGTGCGACTGGCCGAACGCGGTGGGTACGCTGATGCGGATGGCGCCGCGCGGTTTGACCGCCAGGTCGTTCAGCTGTTCCCGGGCTTCGGCGATGTCGTCCAGCGCGTGGCGGGTGCGCTCAAAAAACAGCGCGCCCTCTTCGGTCAGCGCGACGTTGCGGGTGGTGCGGTTAAACAATTTGACTTTCAATTCATGTTCCAGATTCTGCACCTGCTTGGACACGGCCGAGCCGGTGATGCCGAGCGCACGCGCCGCGCCGGCGAAGCTTTCATGCCGGGCCACTTCCAGAAACACACCGATGCGCGAGAGGTAATCCATGCGCCCATTGTAATGCATTAGCATCTATTTGGAATCAATCATTTTCCATTTATCTATATTATCAATTCATCGTAACCAAAATATACTTGTTGCATTCAAACATCACAGGCAGGAGAAACACCATGAAACTGTTGCACATCGATTCCAGCATTCTGAACAAACAATCGCTTTCACGCCGCTTGACGGCGCAAGTGGTTGAACACTATCAAACGCTGGAACCCAACCTTGAGGTCACGCACTACGACCTTGAATCCAACCCCATCGCCTATCTGTCCGGCGCTTCCTTCTCGGATGCGCAGGAACAGGAAACCGGCGCGCGCGTACTCAACGACTTTCTTGCGGCCGATGTGCTGGTGATCGGCGCACCGATGTACAACTTCAGCATTCCGGCGCAACTTAAGGCCTGGGTCGATCGCATCGCCGTGGCCGGTAAAACCTTTCGCTACACCGAGAACGGCCCGGAAGGCCTGGCCAGCGGTAAAAAGGTCGCCATTGTGTCAACGCGCGGCGGCATTTACAGCGGTGAGATGTCCTTTATGGACCACCAGGAAAGCTATCTGAAAAATGTGTTTGCATTCCTTGGCATCGATGCAGATGACGTTGAAATCATCCGCGCCGAGGGCGTCAACATCAACCCCGAAACCGCGGCCGCGGCCGTGGCCAATGCGCAATCCGCCATTCCGGCCCTGCACTGAAGGAGAATCCCCATGATTGCAGTCCATCCCTATGAAACCCTCGGCCAGGCCGACCACGGCTGGCTCAAGGCACGGCACCATTTCAGCTTTGCCAATTACCGCAACGATCAACGCGTTCGCTTCGGCCAATTGCGCGTGATCAACGACGACACGGTGCAGGCCGGCGCGGGCTTTGACATGCACCCGCACCGCGACATGGAAATCATCACCTTTGTGCGCTCCGGTGCGATCACGCACCGCGATTCGAGAGGCCATTCTGGCCGCACCGCGGCCGGCAACGTGCAGGTGATGAGCGCCGGCACCGGCATATACCACTCTGAATTCAATCTGGAGAGCGAGGAAACCACGCTGTATCAAATCTGGATTTACCCGAAAGTCCACGGCGTGAAACCGTGCTGGGACATGGCGATGTTTGCCGACCGACAGGCCACGGATCAACTGCCGTTGCTGGTGTCCGGACGCGCCGAGGACCAAGGCCGGGGCGCGCTGTACATCCATCAGGACGCGTCCATTGCCGGCGGACGCCTGCAGGCGGGGCAAGAACTGTCGCAGCCGATCCGCGATCAGGCCTATGTACTGATTTCACAAGGCGACATTGAGATTCAGGGCCAGCGCGTCAAGCAAGGCGACGGCGTGGAAATCACCGACCTGGACAACGTGACGATCAAGGCGCTGAGCGCGGCCGAAGTCATTCTGATTGATGTGCCGGCCTGAGCACAGCAGCAGCACAGGCTCAATGGGCACAGCGCATCGAACACATATTTTTAAACACTATTATTTAACTTGAGGAGATACAACCATGAAAAAACTGAACAATAAAATCGCCCTGGTGACGGGCGCCACATCGGGCATCGGCCTGGCATCCGCGCAGCGGTTTGTCGACGAAGGCGCCTTTGTGTACATCACCGGACGCCGCCAGGCGGCTCTCGACGCTGCCGTCAAAGCCATAGGCACAAATGTCGTCGGCATTCAGGCCGATTCGGGCAATCTTCAGGACCTGGACCGCGTCTTTGCCACCATTCAACAAGACCAGGGCCACCTGGACGTGTTGTACGTCAACGCCGGCGGCGGCACCATGCTGCCGTTGGGCGAAATCACCGAAGAACAGTATGAACACACCTTCAACAGCAACGTCAAAGGCGTGTTGTTCACGGTGCAAAAGGCGCTGCCGCTGCTGAGCGACGGCGCGTCGGTCATACTCGCCGGCTCCACCACTTCGGTGAAAGGCACGGCGGCCTTCAGTGTGTACAGCGCCAGCAAAGCCGCGGTGCGCAATTTCACCCGCAGCTGGGCGCTGGACCTGCAGGGGCGCGGCATCCGCGTGAACACCTTGAGCCCCGGTCCGATCAAAACCCCGGGGCTGGTGGATCTGGCCGGCCCGGACGCTGCGGCCCAACAAGGCCTGCTCGATTACTTCGCCGGCCAGGTGCCGCTGGGCCGGGTCGGCGATGCGGATGAAATCGCCAAAGCGGCGGTGTTCCTGGCCTCCAATGACGCAAGCTACGTCAACGGCACCGAATTCTTTGTCGACGGCGGCCTGGCGCAGGTGTGAATTTTAATAATGAGATTGGCCCGACGGCGGTGCAATGCCGTGCCCGGGCCAAACAATGAATTGATGGTTTTCAGACCGTTCTTCCCAGCCAGCCTAGAATGCAATAAATCTCCTTACGGCTTCCGGCCTTCAGTCCAAATGAAACAAATCGTCCACATACAGGCCATACAATGCGATGGCCCGGTTATTGCGGATGCGGAAGAGCGGTGCCGGATAATATTTTTCAATCAACTCTTGACTCAGAAATGAAACATCAAAATTCACCGGCAGGATGAAAGTGATGCGTTCGGGTTTGAGTTGTTTGTTTTCAGAGTATAGGAAATTGCGCTGCACATTCCACATCGGCACAGCCCAGCGTCCATTGGTGCTTTTGTACACCGGCGTGTACTGATTGGGTTCAATGTAGTATTCACCGTCCAGACGTGTGATGTAAAAAAGCACTCGACGGTATTGCGTGAACGGCGGGACACCCCAGTGATCAAAAGCAGTGAATTCGATGACATCGCCGTTGTGATGCCCCCGAAGCAGTTTTGTTATTTTATATCTGAGCCGGTATTCACGGTGCAAACTGACGACGATTATGCCTTCTTCATCGGGCTGACGCTCCAT
The DNA here is from genome assembly GCA_050303435.1 of Marinicellaceae bacterium. Classification (GTDB taxonomy): domain Bacteria; phylum Pseudomonadota; class Gammaproteobacteria; order Xanthomonadales; family Marinicellaceae; genus JBNLBT01. The sequence continues at coordinate 1,107 of JBNLBT010000135.1, read as the reverse complement.
GTGGCGCGCCTCGATTTTCTCTCCGATAAACACCAGGTGCTGACTGTTTTCGGTTTCACAGTGGGCCGCCGTCACAAGTAACGTCAGAAAGCCGGTTGTAAGGCGCGATATGAATCGCATGAATATGTCCTCCAGTAAAACAAGCCTTCACGTGTGCAAATCACTGCCGCAGCGGCGGTTTGACTCTGAGCGTCAATACCAGCCCTGAACATGACCTGCGCGCTGTGGTCATGTCCATTGTGCCGCATTTCGGAGTCTGGCGGGCACAAATTTCCCGCAATCGGGCCTCTGGTTTGTGGCAATGTGCTATAGTTGATGGCATATTTAGGGGGGTTAAAGGTTCTGAACGTACGAAAGTGACGACACCGCAACGGGTGTCAGGAGTCTTGAGATGTGGGGAGCACTCAATCGTTGCATCGCCGCAGCACTGGTGTTGGCCGGCGGGTTTGCACACGCCGATGATCTGGCGCAATATCGACACGATTTACATACACTGGAACAGCAACAGCGGGCGGTGCTCACGCAGTTGCAACCACACGGTGTGTTCGCAACCGGCACCGGCCTGGCACCGCCACAACTGTCCACGCTGGCAGACGCGCAACTGGAACAATTCCGCCGACTGGCATTGAGCCATGCGCAGTTGCAATCCTTGAACCAGCGCTACAGCCGCCTGCTCGCCCACATGCAATCCACGTTGGTCAAAGATGAAGACGCCGAGATCGAAATTGAACCCATTGATGTCAGCCCGAGCATTTGTGAAGGGTCCACCTACGCGGTGGTGTACTCAAACCTGATTGCCAAAACCCTGGCCGAAGAAGTGCTGGCGGCGGCCAAATGGTATTGTCGGGAAGAAATTGGCGGTGAAAACGCGGCCATCGTGTGCTTGCCGCTGGAAGAGATTGCGCAGATTTTCCGTGCGTTTGCGGAAACCAACAACGTGTGTCTGGATGCACAGAAAAACGCGCGTCAGGACGCCCTGCTGGAGACCGTGCATTCGGCGGCGGAATTTCTTGAAACCGAGCTGGACGTCAAGGTCAGCGACCTGGCCAGCGTTGAACAGATGACCGACGCCACCACAGACACTCAGCAGATTGAAGCCACCCTGAA
>JBNLBT010000134.1:0-8227 GCA_050303435.1 Marinicellaceae bacterium | reverse complement strand
CGCACGGCGGTGGATCTGGATAGCGCAAGCTCGGCGCAGCTGTCACGCCACGACAACATCATCGGCATCAAGGAAGCCAAACGCGACATGCAACGCATTGCACAACTGCGCAGCGAATGTCAAAGCGGCTTTGCCATTCTGTCGGGCGACGACGACAGTTTTTTAGAAGCCATGCGCCACGGCGCTTTTGGCGTGATCAGTGTGGCGGCCAACGCGCGGCCGCACAGCATCGCTGAAATCTGCCAGGTGATGGCCCTTGGCGATCACACCCTGGCAGAAGAAAAAGACCGCGCATTGCGCGACTTGTATCGCCTGCTGAGCAGCGAACCGAACCCGGGACCGGTGAAGTGGCTGTTGCACAAGGCAGGCCTGATTGATGACGGCATCCGTGCACCACTGAGCTGGATGAAATCGTCCGAGACACACTGGAAAAATGAACTGGATAATACGACCGATGAATACAACAGGAACTGACAAGCGGGCGCTGCTGGCGATGTGTCTGCTCTGCATCGCCTTGACAGGCTGCAACAAACTGGATCGGACCATCAAGGAACGCGAGCCATACATCAAAAGCCGTCAGTCCGAACCGATTGAGCTGCCATCGGGCTTTGATCCGCCCAATCAGTCCTCAGACCTGGCCATTCCAGAAGTGCCGAACGACGCCACCGTGACAGAAATTCCCGACACCACGCCCCCGCCGATCACCTTCTCACGCCAGCGCAGCGCCGATGAACGGGTGCAGATCAGCGAGAAGGACGGCTTGCCGGCCATTGAAGTGTTCAATCAGGGATACGATTTCTGGCCGGTCATTTCACAACTCGATATCACTGGCTGGGTTCTGGTGGAACAACAGCCAGACGCGTGCCGGGTGATTTTGAATTACCACGACACCGACGCCAAGGCGTTGAAAGAGGCCGGATTTCTGACCCGCCTGTTCACCCGAGACAATGGCTACGCCGACCGTTCAGGACGCTACGTGCTGAGTTGTTCAAGCGATGCGCGCACCAGCTATCTGGTGATGAGCACTGAAAGCGGCCTGAAGCCGGATCCGATCATCACCGATGATTTGCTTGGGGAAGTGTTTCTTAAAGTCATCAACCGCTGAGTCAGCGGCGAGACGCCGGGCAAAAAGTCGGGTTCCACCGATTGCAAGACCAGTTATTTTTCCAGCAGGTGTTTTTTGTCTTTCACCTGGGACCACTGTTCGGCGTCCTCAGGTGCTTCCTTCATCTGCGTGATCACCGGCCAGAGAGCAGACAATTCACGGTTGATTTCCAGGAATTCCTGTTGCCCTTCAGGCAGGTCATCCTCAGGATAAATGGCTTCAATCGGACATTCGGGTTCGCACAGTGTGCAGTCAATGCACTCTTCCGGGTCGATGACCAGAAAATTGGGTCCTTCGTGGAAACAGTCGACCGGACAGACCTCAACGCAATCGGTGTATTTACACTTGATGCAGGCCTCAGTGACAACGAATGTCATGCATTTGCTCCTTACAGAATAATAAGGTAACATTATACACCATCAAAAATGGCCCTTTGAGCGAAAAACTTGACTGAGCAACAATTAACAACCTACTCCCATCAGCAGCACAAACTCCCCACACAACACATCTCCAACGCAGCCCAGGACATCATCGGCAAGCTGAATGCACACGGGTACAAAGCATACATTGTGGGTGGAGCGGTGCGCGACCTGCTGCTGGGCCTGACGCCCAAGGATTTTGACATTTCCACCGACGCCACACCGGACGAAATCAAAGGCATTTTCAAGAAACGCTGCCGCATCATCGGCCGCCGCTTCAGACTGGCACACATTTATCAGAACAACAACGTCTATGAAGTGGCCACTTTCCGCGGATCGCAACCCGGTAAAGGCCAGATCATTCACAAAGGCCAGATCATCCGTGACAACGTGTTCGGCAGCATTGATCAGGACGCCTGGCGTCGGGACTTCACCTGCAACGCCCTGTACCTGGACCTGCACGACAACACCATTCTTGATTACGTCGGCGGCGTGGACGACATCCGCAAGGGGCGTCTGACGCTGATCGGCAAACCGGCGGTGCGCTATCAGGAAGACCCGGTGCGCATCCTCAGGGCCATCCGCTTTTCTTCCAAGCTGGGACTCGATCTGGGTGAACAGTGTAAAAACGAAATCCCCAAATACCACCAGTCTCTGCTGAAAGTGCCCTCGGCGCGTCTTTTCGATGAAATCATCAAGATTTTCCATTGCGGCCAGATGGCGGTGGCCTTTGAACGCATGATGGAATGCGGGCTGTTTCAGCTGCTGTTTCCCGACGCCCGCAAACTGCTGGAACAGGACGAAAATTCCCGCCAGATGCTGCAAAACGCGTTTCGCAACACCGACCGCCGTCTGGCCAATGACCAATCGGTGACGCCGGTGTTTCTGCTGTCCTGCGTGTTGTGGCTGGAATTCAAAAAACGCTATCACAAAGCCATCGAGCGCGGCCGCCCCCCGTACGAGACTTTGCACCAGGTCACCACCGACCTGATGGAAAACCAGCGGCGCATTCTGGCGATACCCAAATCCATTCAGGCCGGCATCCGGCAGATCTGGATGCTGCAACTGCGCTTCAAACGCATGCACGGCAAACGCGTATTCAAAACCCTCAATCACCCGAGGTTTCGCGCCGCCTACGATTTCCTGCTGCTGCGCGCGGAAAGTTATCCGGAACTGGCCGAGGAAGCGGATTTCTGGACCAAAGTGCAGGAACAGTCGCCCGACAACGTGCGCAGCATGATCTTCAGCAAAGCCACCCGCAACCGCAAAATCACCCCGGAACTGCCGTGAATCCGGTCTGCTGCCACCTGGCATTGGGCAGCAACCTGAATGACCCGGTGGTGCAGGTGCGCAGCGCCATCCAGCATTTACAGCGCTACCCGGGCATTGACGTGGTGCGCTGCTCGCATTTGTATCGCAGCCCCGCCTGGGGCGTGACCGAGCAAGCCGATTTCATCAACGCCGTGGTGCAAACCCGCACCACTCTGCCGCCCGAAACCCTGCTGGCCGCGGTCAAATTCATTGAGTACACTTTAATGGGTCGCACCGCCAGTGCGCGCTGGCACGCGCGCTGCATCGACATCGATCTGTTGCTGTACGACCGGGTCAACATGGACAGCGAAGCGCTGACATTGCCACACCGCTGGCTGGCCGAACGCTGTTTTGTGCTGGTGCCGCTGTTGCAATTGCAGCCAACTTTGCCGGATAATCTGCAACAACGCATCGAAAAATTCATGCGGGAGAACGATTGCCGGGCGGTTTTGCACGATCTGGGCCCGGTTTTTAACTGAACAACAGCGGAAATGTGTTGTTTTTTTACAACTTTCTATTTTTTTTCAATTATTTTGTATCAAAATAGAAACAACAGTTGCATTTTTACAAATCGTGTTGTAATATCACACTTAGTTTTAGAGTAAATCATTTCACACTCCAAGACAACGCAGGGCACATAGATAAAAATATCTTAATTTACCCATCCAATTTTTGGATGGGTTTTTTTTATCCGTTCCGCTAAAATGGCCCTTTTTACTCCGATGGCACCGATCCGCGCACATGAATCCGGACTCACCCCGTTATCTGCATTTGAAAAAGCTGGCTGAACGGAACGCCGGTCACACCATCAACGCACTGCTGCATTCACCCGATCGCCTGCAATCCCTGGTCTTTTCGCAGCGCCATCTGCACCTGGATCTGAGTAAAAACCTGATTGACAACGAGGCCCTGCAGGCGCTCGTAGACCTGGCCGAAGACGCCGGGCTGCCGGACAGAATCAACGACCTGTTTGCCGGCAAAGTGGTCAACCCCAGTGAACAGCGCGCCGCGTTGCACGTGCAAATCCGCGATCCAAAAGCCCCTTTATATCGCGCCTCACTGGAACCCATGACCGCGCTGGTCTCCGGCTACCGCGAGGGCGCGCTGAAAACCGCGTTTGGACAGCACGTCACCGATGTGGTGAACATCGGCATTGGCGGCTCCTATCTGGGTCCACGGCTGGCGGTGGAAGCGCTGACCAACCTACAGACCGACAACCGCATCAAAAACCATTTCCTCGCCAGCGTGGATCGCGCGGCACTGCAACAACTGCTGCAAAACATCGATTTGAGACACACCCTGTTTTGCGTCAGCTCAAAAAGCTTTGGCACCGCCGAAACCCTGCTCAACGCTCGCCGCATCGCTGAGATGCTGGCGCGCCAGCCGGACCATGCGCCCGGCCCTGGGCGCTGTTCGCTGGTGGCGGTCACCGCGGCGCATGAAAAAGCCAGCGTGCTGGACATTCCGGACAGCCACGTGGTGCGCATGGACGCGGCCATCGGCGGGCGTTTTTCCGTTTGGTCGGGCATCGGTTTCCCGCTGATGATGGCCATCGGACCGGACGCTTTTAAACAATTTCTTGCCGGCGCCCACAGCATGGATGCGCATTTTCACAGCGCACCGCTGGCCCGCAACCTGCCGGTGCTGATGGCGCTGTTGTCGATCTGGTACCGCAATTTCATCGGCTGGCCGGCCTACGCGGTGATTCCCTACGATGCGCGGCTGGCGCAACTGCCGTCCTGGCTGCAGCAACTGATGATGGAAAGCACCGGCAAACAGCATTCCCTGCAGGGCACGCCGGTGCATCACGCCACCGCGGCGTGGGTTTTCGGCGGCCACGGCCAATTGTCCCAGCACGCTTTTTTTCAGGCCTTTCATCAGGGCCTGGACGCGCTGCCGATCGATTTCATCGGTGTGCTGGAAGACGATGAAAGCCAGCAATTCATGCTGATCAACATGCTGGCCCAGGGCGCCGCGCTGATGCAGGGCCGACACAGCGCGGAACAGACCGAACGCAACACCGCCGGCAACAAACCCAGCACCACCTTGCTGCTTGATGGCCTGCACCCCGAATCCCTGGGCGAATTGCTGGCCATGTATGAACACATGGTGTATTGTCAATCGGTGATCTGGGAGGTCAATTGCTTTGACCAGCCCGGCGTGGAGTTGGGCAAGCACATCGCCCTGAGCATTCAACAGCGCATGCGCGATGGCGAGCTGGATGCCCTGGATTTGGATCCATCCACCCGCGCATTGCTTGAAAAGGTATTGAAACATGATTGATGAGTTGAAACAGTGCACCGACCCCATCACCGGCGAGGTGTTTGGCAACGCCCTGGAAACGGGCAATGAAAAAAACCACCGCGTGCTGGTGCGCTATCCCATTGAACCGTTGCGCCAGACGTATCAGGCCTTCTTTGACAAACACAATGGCGCGGCGGTCGAACTGGACTGGACCGTGCGCCAGCATCAATGGAAAAAAGACATCAACGCGGTCAAAGGCGTCAAGAACATCATCGCCGTGGCCTCCGGCAAGGGCGGCGTGGGCAAATCCACGGTCAGCGTGATGCTGGCGCACGCCTTGCGCCGGCTGGGCGCGCGGGTGGGCATTCTGGACGCCGACATATACGGCCCCAGCATGCCGCGCATGCTGGGCGATCACGGTCAGCCGCAGTCGCCGGACAACAAATCCTTTGTGCCGGTCAACGCCGGCGGTATTCAGAGCATGTCCCTGGGCTATCTGATGGAAGAAAAATCGGCGGCCATCTGGCGCGGCGCCATGGTCACCCGCGCGATGATGCAGATGCTGGAGGAAACCCGCTGGGACGCTGTTGATTACCTGATTCTGGACCTGCCACCCGGCACCGGCGACATTCAACTGACCATGATCCAGAAGATTCCGGTCAGCGCCGCGGTGGTCATCACCACGCCGCAGGACATCGCCATGATCGATGCGCAAAAAGCCTGTGCCATGTTCAACAAGGTTGATCTGCCGGTGCTGGGTGTGATAGAAAACATGAGCACCTACGTGTGTCCGGCCTGCGGACACCAGGAAGAAATTTTTGGTCACGGCGGCGCCGACCGCATCGCCAAAGACTTCAACACCGAGGTGCTTGGCCGTCTGCCGCTGAACATCGACATCCGCCAGGCCATGGACGCCGGTGAAGGCGCGGATTTGTGGGGCGTGCACGACACGCTGGCGGACACGGCCCGGCTGATTGCCCTGAGAACCGCGCAAAAACTGGCGCAGCAACCGGTCAAACTGGGCGTCCTGAACAAACTGAAACTGAAAAAAATATGAGCATAAAATCCGATCACTGGATCCGCCGGATGGCTGAAGAACACGACATGATCAGCCCCTTTGAAGCCGGCCAGGTGTCGACCGTGGGCAAACAGAAAATCATCTCCTACGGCACCTCATCGTATGGATACGACGTGCGTTGTTCGGATGAGTTTAAAATTTTCCACAACATCAATTCGGCGGTCGTCGATCCGAAACAGTTCGACAAAAAAAGTTTCGTCGACGTGAAGTCCGATGTGTGCATCATTCCACCCAATTCATTTTGCCTGGCGCGCACCGTGGAATACCTTAAAATTCCACGCAGCATCCTCACCGTGTGTCTGGGCAAATCAACCTACGCGCGCTGCGGCATCATCGTCAACGTCACGCCGCTGGAACCGGAGTGGGAAGGCCACGTGACCCTGGAATTTTCCAACACCACGCCCTTGCCGGCCAAGATTTACGCCCACGAAGGCGTGGCGCAGTTTCTGTTTTTTGAGTCCGACGAAGTCTGCGATGTGTCCTATAAAGATCGCCGCGGCAAGTACCAGGGCCAGCGTGGCGTCACCCTGCCGCGCGCCTGAGATGAGGGCTGAGCAGCCATGATTTCAGTATTTGCCCCCGCCAGTATTGGCAATTTCTCGGTCGGTTTCGATTTGCTCGGACTGGCCATTGAACCGATCGACGACGCGCCGCTGGGCGATCGCATCGACATCCGCCCGGGCACTGAATTCCGCCTTGAAGTGGTCGGTCCACACGCCGGCGATTTACCCACAGATGACGCAGACAATCTGGTGTTTCAGGCCCACAGCCTGTTTTGCCGACGCCTCGGTGAAGCCGATGCACAAGCGCTGCCCGTGCACATGGTGCTGCATAAAAATCTGCCGGTGTGCAGCGGGCTGGGCTCCAGCTCGGCCTCCATCACCGCGGCGCTTCTGGCGCTCAATCACCAGCACGATCACCCTTTTTCCCAGGCCGAACTTTTGCACATGGCCGCGGCACTGGAAGGCCGGGTGTCGGGCAGCAAACACTACGACAACGTGGCCCCGTGCCTGCTCGGCGGTTTGCAATTGATGACTGGCCTGGAAGACACGCCCTGTGTACAGGTGCCCTTCCCCGAAGACTGGCACCTGCTGGTGGCGCACCCGGGCACACAGATTTCCACGCAACAGGCGCGCGCCATCGTGCCGCAACAGCTGCCATTGGATCGTGCCATCCGTTTTGCCGGCAACCTGGCGGTGTTCATTGACGCCCTGCACCAGCAGGACCATGACATGGCCGCCGAAGTGATGTTTGATGTGATTGCCGAACCGCACCGCAAGGCACTGATCCCGGGCTTTGACAATTTCCGCGACTTCGCCCGCTCGGTGGGCGCCACGGCGGTGGGCATTTCCGGTTCCGGACCGACCGTGTTCGCGGTGTGTCAGGATAAACATCTGGCGCAACGCGTGCACCGCTACGCGCTGCGGCATTTTTGTCAGGACGCGGGCTTTGCCCACATCTGTCAGGCCAACCTCACCGGCGCACTGGTGGAAGACCGTGCTGATTAACATTCGCCACGCCGATGAACGGGTCGATTTCCGCACCGCGGTGCTGCATCCGCTGGGCCGCGACAAGGGCCTGTACATGCCCGAATATCTGCGCCCCATGCACGGCATCCAGGCCTTGCTGGATCAACCGTTTGTGCCGCGCAGCGCGGCCATTCTGACGCACCTGCTGGACGGCGCTTTCACGGCTGAACAGGTGCAGGAGATGGTCGAAACTGCGTTCAGTTTTGACGCGCCGCTGGTGCCAATCGAAGACAGGCTGTTTGCCCTCGAACTGTTTCATGGCCCGACCCTGGCGTTCAAGGATTTCGGCGCGCGCTTCATGGCCCAATGCATACAGGCCAGCCGCCCCGATGCCGGCATCACCATCCTCACCGCCACCTCCGGCGACACCGGCGCGGCGGTGGCGCACGCTTTTTATCGTTTGCCCGGCATTGAGGTCAAAATCCTTTACCCGCGCAACAAAATTTCACTGCTGCAGGAAAAACTCTTCTGCAGCCTCGGTGAAAACATCCAGACTTTCGCCGTCGACGGCGATTTTGACGACTGTCAACGCATGGTCAAA
>JBNLBT010000133.1:0-8383 GCA_050303435.1 Marinicellaceae bacterium | reverse complement strand
CTTTTGATCAAACCGAAGGTTCAGGCTTCAGGCCATTTGCCCTGAATTGCCGTGAACAGGCGATTGATCTGTTGTTGCACTACATCGTGCTGAACGGCGCCGAGCAAAACTCGTTGCGCTGGCATTTGGCTCAATTGCTGGGCGAAGCCGGGCGGCTGAATGAAGCCGAAGCCTACGCCCGCAGCACCCTGAAAAGCGACGAAACCGGCCCGTTCAAATGGAACGATTACGTGCTCGGTTACATCGCTTACTGGCATGCGGACCGGACCGTGCTGCAGGAAAAAATTGCCGTCCTCAAAGCCCACCCCGAACACCCGGGCAATGCCATCAACGCCAAACTGCTGACCCGCTATCTGGAGTCCCTCGACTGAATTCGGCCGCGCCGCTGGTCTCAGACGTCAGTAGAGCAACAACTGGGTTCTGGCTTCCCATTTAAACCCGTCCTCCGTCAACAGCTGATTGCTGATCCTGGGTGCATAAATGTGGCCGTCAAAGGGTTCGCAGTTGTAGCTTGCATTGCTTGAGCAGCCTGTGTACAGATTGCCCAGATAGACGTTGTTGTAATCCGGCATGTCGCCACAAGAACCATCGGCTGTTTTTGCAACCAGTTCGTAGCCATCCAAAAACAGCTTCGCGGTCTTGCTGGTTTTATCGATGGATATACCAATGTCATGCAGCTCACCTTCCTCGATGATGGCAAAATCATCCGTTGTGGCGTTGTTTGCCTGTGAATGCAAGGTCAACTTGCAACTGCCAAACCAGGCGTTGAATTTAATTGTGGCCTGTTCTGTAGACAGCGGTGCCAGTTTCAGAATCCAGGCATGCGAACCATTCTCTGTTTGTGCGGCCAGGGTGTTGGTGTTATACGGGCCAGTCAGGGCGGATTCATTCAAACGAAATTTTGTGGTGAATGTCAAAAGGTCGCTGCTCAGGTCTGCCCCGGTGTTGGGTCCATTGAGTTCCAGCACGGCATCAATGGCGGTGGAGGGATAAAACCAGGCATTCAAATGGTTTTCAAATGTGGGCGTTGGTACGCCGCCGGTGACGCAGGCGCCGGTGCACGGGGTGTATTGAATTTCATGATCAGTGAATCGCTCATTCATGTCGTAAGACATCGACAACATCCGGACTTCTTCAGTGGTCAAAGCCGTTGTTGACAACAGCGGAGGCGAAATATAGCCCTCAAACAGGTTGGTTTTGTCGCTGTTGTTGCCCAACAAGATGTCTTCATCGGATGAAGCCAGACGGAGTCTGTTGAGCGGGTCTTTGCCGTTGGTCTGGACATTCAAAACGCCCCAGTGCGGCGGACAGTAAGTGGCCGGGTCATTGTCTGTGCAAATGCCCACGTCATCGGTGTGAATGACGGTGAATTTGTCCTCAACCACGCCATCCACGTATAAACGCAGCAATTGACCGCCTTGTTTGCTGCCTTGCACCGTGAAAGCCAGGTGATGCACTTTATCGCAGGACAATGGCGAGGACGATTCAAGTTGCACGGTGCTGTAATCATCCTGGACTTTGTTGCTCAGCCACACCGTCAAACGCACCTTGCCATTGATGACTTTCAATTTCCAGCTGTGCGGCAATTGATCGTTGTTTCCAGGTTTAAAAGCCACCAAGCCATTGCCATCAGCGGATCCGTTGGTGCCGTTTCCGCAAGTGGCGCCGTTGCCGTCAATTTTAACCGATGCGGCAAAGCTGAACTGTTCAACATCAACCTGCAGCCGGGTTGAATGTTCCACGGCAACGGTTTCACAATTGCCTGCATTCGGGCAATGGCTCACCACATCAATCAGACCGTCCACAAGGTTGGGCGTGGTGGTCAGGCTGTAGTCTATGAAAGCAATCCAATTGCGCCACTTGTAGTACAGATTTTGCAGAGTGCGCACCATGTCTGGACGTGCAGCATTTTGTTCACTGCCAAAATATTCATCGATGGTGCCTTGTGTATTGGTGATTTTGTACAGTGAGTAAATCTCATCATCAAATTCGAAGTCGCATCCACTGGTGTTGCCGGGCAGTTCGCCGGCGGAACGGTGCGGTTCATAAATCAACTTCCATTCGTCTTGTCGGACTGCAAAGCTGTGATTTTGCTGATGGCTTTTGGCGCCGGTGTAATTGGATTCAAAGGCAGGTTGTGCACTTTGGGCGCCGTCGCAAATGAAATTTTCCAGGTTTGAAGGATAATCCACCCGATAGGATGATCCGGCTTTTCTTTGCCAGAATTCAGGGCGGGTTTCAGCAAAAAAATCCAGCGCGGACTGCGACAGCACCGCGTCGGAAAAATCCACACCGTAGGCGCCTGAGCCGGCCAACAGCGTGGTGTCGGCCAAGGCCACCGTGGTGGGGTAAAAATCCCGGCTGGTGAGGAAACCGTTGTTCACACCCAGTGTGGTGTTGTTGCTGCTGCCGAACCGTTTAATGGCCAGGGGCACACGAATGCCACGCTCATACAGTTGATTCTTGCGGCCGCGGTATTTGATTGGGCAACTGCTTTGGTTGATGCTCGGGCCGCAGGAGACGGCATCGCTGGCAGAACCGCCATCGCCACCCCAATTGGCGTGTGTTTGCGGGGCACCGCCGTTGTCACTGGTGATGATGATCAAGGTTTCCTTGGTCAGCTTTTTATTGGCATACATGTCTTCAACTTTAGCCACCACTTCGCTGATCTTGCGATCAAGGTAGGACAGTTGTGCGGCGTATTGTCCCACCCGCCCGTCGCAGTCCGGCGCCCGATCTTCATTGGCTGCGCAATTTTCAGCATAATCATCGAACTCGTCGTTGATGACCACAACACCGGTCTCGTAATTACAGGCTTCTGTGACTTCACCGGCCTGTCCGCAATTAAACACATCGTCGTAATCGGGCGGTATGTTGGTGGGGATGTGGGGCGTGAAGTACCACAAATTGATAAAAAAGGGCTCTTCTGCGGGTGTGCCAAGCACCGAATCATTGATGGTGTCGAGCAGGGCAATGGTTTCGTTGGTCAATGCGTTGGGCAGGTAGTTGTCGGGGTTTGCTGCGCTACAGATGGTGTTGTTCAATTCATACACTTTATTGCATGAAACGCCATCCGGGACGGTCGGGTCCTGATTGGAGCGCGTCAGAAGGTAGGCAAAGTAGTTGTCTGGCAACAGATAGGAGCGCACCAGGGATTGCTCGCTGGGATCGACCGGTGTGTTGTCATTATTAAACACGGTGGGGCACTCGAGTGTGCAGCTCGAATCGTTTTCATACCACACCGTTGAGTGATCGAAGCCCCTGTTCTGTGGTTGATAGGTGGCGTCCCCATCAAAACCGACGTGCCACTTGCCGATCGTGGCCGTGTAATAACCGGCGTTGTCCAGAACTTGAGAAATCATTGGAAAATCGATGCTGATGCCCAGTTTGCTGTCTCTGCGAAGGGTCTTGAGAAAGTTGTTCTGGATTGGGTATTGGCCACTCAATAGAGACCCGCGGGTCTGCGAGCAATTGGGCCCACTGGTGTAGTAATTCTCAAACACCATGGCTTCCTGCGGATCAAAAAAATCATCCAGTGCGGGCATGTAGATGGTGCTGTCATCGTTGTAATACTGCAAATCAAGGATGTCCAGGTCATCCAACATGATGAATATGATGTTGCGTTCTTCGGCCATGGCTGAGAAAGATAACAGCGACAGTAAAAATAATTGGTTGCGAGTTTTCATGGGAAGTGCCTGTTGTGCGTGTGTATCTGCCATTGTAATCCACGCCTGTTAAAGACCCATTAAAATGGCATTAAATTTAAAAAAACCAGATTGCAGTGGGCGAGCATCAACAGGGGGGATCTTTTGTTTTTGAAGCCTGATTGTCAGTGAAATCAAAGAAAGTCAGCAGAAAAACGATACTACAGTGCATGAGAGTGATAATTCTGATGGTTTATTTGTTGTGTTTCTGCGGCTTGGCCGGTGGCGCCGAATTCAGCGTGGACCGCTTGGATGACGCGGCGGATGTGGACACCGGCGACGGGTTGTGTCTGGCCGCGGGCGGCGGCTGCACTTTACGCGCGGCGGTTTCTCAGGCCAATGCACTGCCCGGCTTTGATTCAATTGTGCTGGGGCCGGGTGTGCATGTGCTGTCTCTGCCCGGGCGCCGCGATGACGCCAATCTCAGCGGCGATCTGGACATCACCGCTGCGCTGGAAATTGTTGGTGCGGGCATGGATGTCACGGCCATCAGTGGCGCCGGTGTGGACCGCGTGCTGGATGTGCATGCCGGGGATATAAATGCCCCGGTGGCGTTGCACGATTTGAGTGTGCGCGATGGACTGATCACAAGCGGTGCGGGCCAAAACACGGCGCCGGGCAGTGGACTGATGATTCGAATCCAGGCCACAGTGCAACTCGAGAACGTGCGGGTGCACGACAACCTCAATGCGTGGGCCGGTGCCGGCGGCATTGAAGTGCTGGGCAATCTGCTCGGTCGGCGCGTGGTGCTGCAAGACAACGAAGGCCATGCACTGGTGCTGCAAGGCGCCGTCACCGATCTGAGCGAGTGTCTGATCCAGGGTCACAACGAAGCGATCCGTGTGGAGGGGTTTCCGGACACGCCGAACAGCGCGCATTTTGACCGCTGCAGTTTCATTGACAACGGCGCCGACAACAGCCAGGCGGCGGTGATCTTTGTCGGCGGGCACATCGACGATGTGATCTTCAGCAACAGCACCTTCAGCGGCAACACCGGCAGCAGCGTGATTTTCAATGACAATTTTTCCCGCCTGCACCTGCGCAACTGCACCCTGTTTGACAATCACCTGGTCGGTGGATCGGCGGCCACAGTGATGGACATTCACGGCCCGGCGGCGCCGATGCTGCATTTGAGCAACACGGTGGCATTCAACAGCGTGAAGTCACAACAAGTCGTGGTCTCTGCGGCCAATCTCATCACCGACGGCGGCAACTGGTTGGGCGCGGTGCTGCCGATTCTGACCTGGCACCCCGGCGACGTCGTCGATGCGGCGGTTGCGCCCGGGCTGTTGCCGCGAGAACACGTCAATGCATTCACCGCGTTGCACCGCACAACCACCGACAGCGAACTGATCGACGCCGGGCAGAGTGGCCCGTGCACTGCGCGCGATCAACTGAACCGGGCGCGGCCGCTGGACGGCGACGGCGATGCGATGGCCTTGTGCGACATCGGCGCGGTGGAATTCGCCCCGGAGGTGATCTTCGCCGACGGCTTTAACTGAGTCGCAACCCACGCCGCGTGCACCCGAGCCACCCTGCGCGGCGCGCCAGTCGGCATCAATTCATGACAGCGCCTCATCGGCGTGCTATGATGCCGCTTTCTGATATTGGATGTCCTGTTCATGCGAAAAACCCTGCTCTTTTTATTCAGCGCACTGATCGCACTGGCCGCTTGTGAAAGCCAACAGCCGTCGGCGCATCAGGCGTCAACCAGTTCAGCGGATCGACCGCGTCTTGAATCGATGTTGTGGTTGCAACAGCGTTTACCTGCCAACACCCTGGCCTATGCGCGCATTCCGACAATGTGGAATGTTTTCATGGAGAATAACAACGACGCGTTGGGTCAGGCCCTGGCAAACGACGCACACCGGCGCCTGGTGACGGAACTGCGCACGGCCTTGCATGCGCATTATCTGGCGGTGCTGCCGCCCGAGTCCAAAAGCGCGGCCGAATGGCTGTTGATGAATGTGGATGCGCCAATGGAAGTGGCCTTGTTCAGTTTGTCCGAAGCGTATTTTATTCCGGCGTTGTGGTTCAGTCTGTCCCTGCGCGATGACGGTCGCGGTCAAGTGGAAGCGCTGATGCAGGCAATGCAAGCAGCCGCAGGCGGCGCCCTGGTCCTGACCCAGGCGCTGGACGCTGCTGGGCGCGCGCAATTCAGTGGCCCCAATGGCGTGGCTGTGCACGTGTTTTTTGATGCCGATGGCAAACGCCTGCATGTGTTTGGCGGCCTGAACGCCCGGGTTGAAAAACTGGATGAACTGATTGCGGCGAAGCACAGCGACGCGGCATTGCAAACAGTGCTTGAATACGAACACGGCGTGGATGAACGGGGCGCGGGCATCGCGCTGTGGGTTCGTGTGGCGGCATTGTACCAATACACGCAGGCGTATCTCAATCCCGCCCAGCAGGGCCTGCTGAAGAACCTCGCCATTGATCAGATTAAATTTCTCTGGTTGGGCAACACCGCGCGCAATGGCCATGCCGGTCTGAAGATGCACCTGCGAATGCCCGACATCGGTTTTCGGCTGTTTTTGCCCCGGGTCGATGAAACCAGCGAGCTGCACACCGCCGGTCCACCGACCTGGGTGTTTCAGATGGCGCTGCCGACCCTGGAACAGGTGCACGACGCCACTGAATTCCTGGCCGCTGCGCGGCCCGATGGGGAACAGCTGCGGCATCAGGTTGAAACGGGCCTGAAAGCAGACAACGACCTTTTGTGGATGAGTGCGGAGACATTCCTGAACACTTATGGTCCAAAGTTCTGGTACGTCAACGACGACAGCGGCAGTTGGATGGCACTTAAATTGCGCAATCCTGAGGCTCACCGGCAGATGTTGCAAACAGCCGTCGAAGCCGGCGCAATTCACACACAACACACGGTGTCCGGTGTTTCAATTCATCGACTGCAGTATCAGGAAGACCTGCTGCAAATGTTGTTGGACATGGGGCTGGAGAGTTTAAGTCAAAGTCGCGTATTGCAGGCTTTGCAGCAGCACAATCGCACAAACATCTACTGGATTGAACAGGACGGCCACCTGATTTCTGCCTCGGTGCCTCAGGTATTGATCGATTACGCCACGCATCCGGACCGACGCCGTTTGAGCGCCTGGCAAGAGGAACGCGACGATCTGGATTGGCGCAACGCGGTTTTGGCGGTGAGCAGCTGGCAAGCTGGGCGCAATCAAGACCTTTACAACAGCTATCTGTCTGTGTTGCAGTACCTGGTCAATCTCAGCGGAGCACAGGCCGATATGCTGGCATTGCCCACCGCGCGGCAATTGGGGTTGTCCGATCAAGGCGGCCGCTTCGCCGCCGCTGTGCATTCCGATCATCAGGGCCTGAGTGTTTCTCTGGATTATCAATACACCGCGCTGGAAATGTTCAGCATGGGGACCTACGGAACCGTCGCCGTGGCGGGCATTCTGGCGGCCTATGCGATACCGGCCTATCGCGATTACACGGTGCGCGCCAAAATCGGTGAAAAAAAGGCGTACATGGCGGGCATGAAGTCGCAGATTTCTCAGACGCTGCTCAGCAGTGAAACACCCAAGGCTGAAGATTTTGATGACTTGATTCCCGGGATCAGTTTGTATGAAGACGCGTCCAAACTGGGTTTGTGGCTGGATTTGAGCGCCATCGAAGGAGAAGACCTGGACGATTATTTTATGCTGCAGTATCTGCAACAAAACGGGCAGGCATACAGCCTGAAGTGGCGCTGCCTGAGCAATCTGCCGGATCGACTGCGCGGGCCGGACTGTGAATTTGCAGATGACGTGCCCGAATGACCTTGAGAACACGCGAAGAGTTTGACGCCGCCTTTCGGGTGCAGATTGAATTGCCTCTGCAGTGGGGTGAAATGGACGCCTTCAACCACCTCAACAACACGATGTATTTCCGCTATTTTGAAAGCGCACGATTGGCCTATTTCGATCGCGTGGGCGTGCTGGAGCGCATGCAGTCGGAAGGTGTGGGGCCGATTCTTGCGGAGACCGCCTGCCGCTTTCTCAGACCCCTGCATTACCCCGATGCATTGCACGTGGGCGCGGCGGTCAGTGAAATTCATTCGCATGGATTTCTGATGCAATACGGCGTATTTTCCAGTCAATTGCAGGCGGTGGCGGCACTGGGCAACGGCCGTGTGGTGATGCTGGATTACCACAGCGGGGGCAAAGTGAAACCCGATCAGGACATGATCAAGGCCATTGCCGAGATTGATCCGTTGCCCTGAACTGAGTTTTATGCAAGGGTTTTTTGCATGGGCACAAATTCAATGTTCTCACCGTTGGGCAAGGGGTAATGCACGGGCTCGCCCGCGATGAAACCGTGGTGACGATAGAATGGCAAGCCGGCCAGCGTGGACATCAACTCAAGACGCGTGAACCCGGCCGCACGAGCCGCCTGTTCACAGGCAGTCATCAGCCGCGATGCAAGGCCTTGTCGGGCCGCGTCCGGGTTCACAAAAAAAGCGCGAATTTTGGCTGCCGCATGCCTGGGATCCAGTGGTTCTGGGTTGCGCCCGGGTTCGGCGTTGCCGCCAAACAGGGTTTTGCGATGGCTCCAGCCGCCGCAGGCCAGCAACCTGCCCTGGGTGCCTTCAATGACAAAATAACTGCCGTCGAGGATCAGTTGTGAATCCAGACCCCAGGCGCTTTGCAGGGCCGCTTCAATGACAGCGG
>JBNLBT010000132.1:0-8423 GCA_050303435.1 Marinicellaceae bacterium | reverse complement strand
CGGTATTTAAGAAAGCCACCCAGCGGCGCGCCCCAACCGGCCACGTTGGGGGCGATGCCACCGGTCACAATCAGGCCCACACCGCCTTCGGCGCGTTGCTGGAAATACGCCGCCAGTTTGCCAAAATCTTTGCGGCGGTCTTCCAGGCCGGTGTGCATGGAGCCCATGAGCACGCGGTTGCGGATGCGGGTGTGGCCCAAATCCAGCGGACTGAGCAGTGTTTTGTAAGGCGTTGAAGTCATGATTTCATCAGTTCGTTGAATGCCAGGCGGGCGAGTTGCCAGCGTTTTGATTCCCAAAAAGGCGCGCGCGGATCAATCTGCGGTTGGCCGCGCAATTGCGCAAAGCGTTGGCCGTCTTCCTGGCGGCCGAGTTCACGCAACAGTCGATGCACCAGTGCAGGTTCGCACACCAGGGCAATGTCAATGCCGGCGTCACGACAGGCCTGATAGCGCTCGTCCACATCGCCGATGCATTCGGCGGCCTTCATGCCCAGATCGTCGCTGACGGTCAGGCCGGTGAATCCGAGGGTTTCTCGGGCCACTTCGCGGTTCCAGTAGTCGCTGTAACCGGCCGGCATTTGACACATGTGCGCATAGATCACGTGCGACATCATCAAGGCGTCCACGGCCCCGGCTTCGATCAGCTGGTTGAAGGGCAACAGGTCGGTTTCGGCCAACGCGTCCATGTCGCGGTCGTCCTGCGGCAGTTCATGGTGTGAATCGGCCTTCACCGTGCCGTGCCCTGGGAAGTGCTTGGCGGAGGTGCGCATGCCGGCGTGGCGCATGGCGCCGCAATAGATTTCTGCCAGCGCGCCGACCACTCCGGGCCGTGCTGAAAAGGCGCGGTCTCCGATCACATCGGAGCCATTGTCGATGTCCACCACCGGCGCCCAGCTCAGATCGACACCGGCGTTGAGCACCTCGGTGGCCATCATCCAGGCGTGCAAATGCGCCAGGGCGCGGGCGCGGTCGGGGTCACTGGCGTAATGCGCGCCAATGACGCCCAGCGCTGGGAGGGCGGTGAAGGGCGGTCCAAAACGCGCCACCCGGCCGCCTTCCTGGTCCACGGTGATGAGAAAATCATCGCCGGCCGCGGATTTGATGGCGCGGGTCAGGTGCAGCAAAGCGGATCGGTCGCTGTAGTTGCGTTTGAACAGAATCACCCCGCAAACCGCCGGGTGTTTGAGAAGGTGGGTTTCCTCCGGGCTCAAGGTGTGGCTTTCAATGCCGATGATCAGTGCTGTCATGCTGTGTGTTGTCCCCCTGTGGTTGCCTGACGCCTGTGGCTGGGCCGTGGTCAAATTCGGCGCGCGCCAGCCGCGGTTTTGGTGTGCAGAAAATCCGCCCCATTTTGGCATTGATCTGCTCGTCTGGCAATGCCTGCGTGGCAGAATTGTGATTGCATGGAGGCACGCCCACGACAGCGCTGCCAGTGTGTCGTGTCGAATCAACGCGGTTGATGCCGATATCGCCTCATCGCCAGATAATCACGGATGAGTCGCGACGTGCTCGGTGTTTCGCATTAATAAAATTTATGCGTGAAGTTAAACACCTTTGTGTGAAGATGGGTTTTTGTGAATGTGGTCACATTTTTGCCCCATTCGCTGTGGCACTATGCACGCTGTTTTGTTCAACAAAACAATGAGCCAGCCCGGTTTGTCTTTCCTACTTGTTCAATGAATCGGGCAACAACACACATAAAAATCTAAAAGAGGAGTCTTTTATCAATGACTAAGATGAAAAAATTGATGTGGCCCACCGCGGTCACATTGGGTTTGAGTCTGTCTGCCGCCACCATGGCGGCGTCCTGGGGAGGAGCAGACGGAGAAGAGAGACGGGGCAACCCACCGCAAGCCAAGGAAACCGAGATGCGTGTAATTGACGCGCAACGGCATGACTACACTGCCCAGGCCAACCCACTGGCCGTCGGCTTGATTGTCAAATACAAGGAAGGCTTTCAAAGCACTGACAACAGCGCGGCACGCGCCCGTGTACAGACCCTGAACGCGGAATACGACGTCAACATGTCTTTCAAACGCATGATGTCCGGGGACGCTGAAGTCTATTCATTTGTACAAAGCGCGTCCTCAAGCGGCGCCCAGTTCGGCAACCGCCCGGCGAGCATGAATCTGCAGCAGCTGGTGCAGGCCATCAATGACCGGCCGGAAGTTGAGTACGCCGAAATTGATGCCTGGATGGTGCCGATGCGCACCCCCAATGACCCGAGCTATTCCAGCCAGTGGCATTACGACGACGCCGTCGGCGGCTTGAATCTGGAAGACGCCTGGGACACCACCACCGGTTCCAGCGCGGTCACCGTTGCGGTGCTCGACACCGGCTACCGCCCGCACGCCGATCTGGTCGGCAATGTGGTGGGTCAGTACGACATGATTTCCAGTTCATCGGTTTCGAATGACGGCGGCGGACGGGATTCCAATGCCCAGGATCCGGGCGACTGGACCACCAACGGCCAGTGCGGCGTTGGCTGGACGGCCACCGACAGCAGCTGGCACGGCACCCACGTGGCCGGCACGGTGGCTGCGGTTTCTGACAATGGCACCGGCGTGGCCGGTGTGGCTTGGGATGTGAATCTGG
The DNA here is from genome assembly GCA_050303435.1 of Marinicellaceae bacterium. Classification (GTDB taxonomy): domain Bacteria; phylum Pseudomonadota; class Gammaproteobacteria; order Xanthomonadales; family Marinicellaceae; genus JBNLBT01. Next base: position 5,826 of record JBNLBT010000132.1, on the reverse strand, counting down.
TGCCGGTGCGTGTATTGGGCACCTGCGGCGGTTCACTGTCTGACATTGCCGACGGCATCCGCTGGGCGGCTGGCCTCAGCGTGTCCGGCGTGCCGAGCAATTCCAATCCGGCCGACGTGATCAACATGTCACTGGGCGCCTCAGCGCCTTCGGCCTGTTCCAGCACCTATCAGAACGCGATCAACGCCGCGGTGGCCCAGGGCACCACGGTGGTGGTGGCGGCCGGCAACAGCAACAGCTCTTCCGGCTATCCGCCCGCCAACTGCAACAACGTGGTGTCCGTGGCCGCCACCGCCATTGACGGCGGTCGTGCGTACTACTCGAACTTTGGTTCCGCCATCGATGTGGCCGCACCGGGCGGCGACGGTTGCAATCCAACCAGCAATTCGGCGCCGGCGTCCCTGAGCGATTGCCAGGGCGGTGTATGGAAAACCGATGAGATGATCCTGTCAACCTACAACACCGGTTCACAGGGGCCGGGTTCCGACAGCTACGACTGGCTGCAGGGCACGTCCATGGCCTCACCGCATGTGGCCGGTGTGGCGGCGTTGCTGTATTCGGTGGATCCGGGCATCACCCCGGCCGAGGTTGAGACCATATTGAAAGACACGGCGCGCGCCTTCCCGTCGGTCAGCAATCACCAGTGCACCACCAGCAATTGCGGCGATGGCATCGTCGATGCGGCCGCTGCGGTGGCCGCCGCCAATGGCAACCCGCCACCGCCACCGCCCCCCCCCGGTGACGGTGAGTTGACCAACGGCGTGGCAGAAACCGGCTTGTCCGGAGCGGCCAGCAGCCAGCAATTCTTCACCTTGGTTGTGCCAGCCGGCGCCAGCAACCTGTCGTTCAGCATCAGCGGCGGCAGCGGCGATGCCGACATGTATGTGCGTTTTGGCAGCCAGCCGACCACCGGCACCTGGGACTGCAGACCGTATTTGAACGGCAACAACGAAACCTGCAACATCAGCAATGTCCAGGCCGGCACCTACCACGTCATGCTGCGTGGCTGGACCGCGTACTCCGGCGTTTCTCTGGTGGGCAGTTTCACTGCACCGGGCTCCGGCGGCGGCGCGGCGTTCTATCAGAACACCAGCAACGTCAACATTCCGGACAACAATTCAGGCGGTGGCACCAGCAACATCAACGTGACCCGTTCAGGCGCTTCCGGCACCGTGACGGTGAATTTTGAAATCGTGCACACCTGGCGCGGTGATCTGGAAGTTGAGCTGGTTGCGCCCAACAGCACCACGGTTGTGCTGCACGCGCGCACCAACCCCAACGACAGCACCGACAATCTGAGCGCTACTGTCAACGTCGATGCCGGCAGCATCAATTCCAATGGCACCTGGTCATTGGTGGTGCGCGATCTGGCGCGCTTTGACACCGGATTTATTGATTCCTGGTCGCTGGAATTTCAGTGATCTGAGTCTTTAAAAAAGGCACAAAAAAGCACGGGTTTTGCCCGTGCTTTTTTTATGTCCGCGCGTCTGTCAGGCCACGTGTTCAGCGGCGATGGATTTGATCCGTGCAATCATGGCGTTCAGGCCGTTGCTGCGCGTGGATGACAAATGCGAGGACAGACCGATGCGTTCAATGAATTCGGGTTCGGTGGCCAGAATGGTTTGCGGGCTTTGCCCGGAATACACCGACAGCACCAGCGCGATCAGGCCGGAGACTATGGTGGCGTCGGAATTGGCCGAGAAATGCAATAGGCCGTCCTGTAGGCGGTGCGTAAACCACACCCGCGACTGGCACCCCTCCAGCAGATTTTCATCCACGCACTGGTCGGCCGGCATGGGCGGGAGTTTCTTGCCCAGATCGATGATGTACTGATATTTTTCCATCCAGTCCGGAAACAGGGCGAAGGTGTCGATGATGTCCTGTTGACTCATTTCATTTTCCAGCGCGTGCCCTCGGCGCCGTCTTCCAACAGCACACCCAGGTCGTTCAATTCATCGCGCAGGCGATCGGATTCGGCCCAGTCGCGTTGCTTGCGCGCCGCGTCCCTGGCTGCAATCAATGCTTCAACGCGTTGTTTCAGATCGGCGTCCACGTCGTCTTGGGCGAACCATGCTTGCGGCGATTGCTGCAGCACGCCAAGCAGCGCGGCGCTGTCCAGCAAGGTGGATTTCAATTGCGCGCGCGCCGTGTCGTCCGCCGCATTGGCCAATGCTTTGGCCAGGCCGTTGAGTCGCGCAAAGGCGATCGGTGTGTTGAGGTCGTCGCGCAGCGCCTGCAGCACTTCATCGTCCATGTGGTCTCCGGGCAGACGCGGCAGTGTCTCGCAATCGCGCAGCGTGGCGTAAATGCGGTCCAGGGTGCGGCGCGCCTGCTGGATGGTTTCGTCGCTCCACTCCAGCGATTGGCGGTAGTGCGCGCTGAGCAGCAACCAGCGCACCACTTCGCCGCGGTACTCGGCGATGGCATCGCGCATCAGCAGAATGTTGCCCAGCGATTTGGACATTTTTTGTTCCGACAGGGTGATGAAACCGTTGTGCACCCAGTAGCGGGCAAATTCCGCGGTCTGGTTGGCGCAGCAGCTTTGTGCAATTTCATTTTCATGGTGCGGGAAGATCAGGTCTTTGCCACCGCAATGGATGTCAATCACCGGTCCCAGGTGTTTGCAGGCCATGGCGGAACATTCGATGTGCCAGCCAGGCCGACCGCGGCCCCAGGGGCTGTCCCAGCCAGGCAAACTGGCATCCGAGGGTTTCCACAGCACAAAATCGGCCGGATTTTTTTTGTAATCCGCCACTTCCACCCGCGCACCGGCGATCATTTCATCGCGGTTGCGTTTGGACAGCCGGCCGTACTCGGCGCAGCTGTCGACGTCGAACAGCACGTGTCCGTTGTCGGTGACGTAGGCGTTGCCGCGATCGACCAGGGTCTGGATCATGTCGATGATTTCAATCACGTGGTGGGTGGCGTGCGGTTCAATGTCCGGTGGCGACACGCCCAGCGCCTTAAGGTCTTCGTTGTAGGCGCGGGTGTATTTTTCAGCGATTTCGTTGATTGGACAGCCGCATTCGCGCGCGCTGTTGTTGATTTTGTCATCGATGTCGGTGATGTTGCGGGCGAACACCACCTGCGGGTATTCGCGCCGCAGCAGTCGCACCAGCACATCCACCACAACCGCCGGTCTGGCGTTGCCGATGTGGGCGTAGTTGTACACCGTGGGGCCGCACAAATAAACGGTGATGCGGTTTTCATCGAGCGGGTGGAACGTCTCTTTGCTGCCGCTCAGTGTGTTGTTCAACTGGATGGTCATGCCACTGGGTTAAATTAAAGTTCGCTATTTTAAATGAAATCAAACCCGCGTGCATGCACTTTGCCCGCCGGCACTCGAAGGCGGGAGCAACCGCCGGGCATTGAAAGTGCCGGTGCGCGGTTAAAATTGTCCACAAAAACTTGTTGTGGTCTGATGAATCAAGGATAATGTGCGCCCGTATGTCAGAGATCGAATCCAGCATCAAGGCCGCACCGCGCGCACCCGGCGAGCTGCACGTCAATGGCCCGGCATGGCCGGTGTTGTTTGAGTTTGTCACCGCCGCCGAGCGCGATCCTTCGGCCAACCACCTGCAAATTGAGCTGCCCTTTGAGGCACTGGCCGCGAGCCCGGGTTTCCGTGAATCCTGGCAGGCCAGCGGCGCCCGGCCCGCCGCATCTGTCGACGGCTTCGCCTGTGCAAACAGCGAGGAATACCTGGTGCTGTGCGCGCAACCGGATGGCGCCTTGAGCCAACAGCAAGTGGAGCGCTTGTATACACATGGACTTGAAATTGCGCGGGATCTGGGCAAGTCGCAGCTGATTCGCACGTGGAATTTTTTTCCTGACATCAATGCGCAGCAGGACGGCCTGGAAGTCTATCAACGCTTTTGCATTGGCCGCGCTGAAGCCATAGCCCGTGACAGTGGCGCCTCGGGCAGTCACCCGGCAGCGACCGCCATTGGCACCTTGAATCGGCGCGCCTGTTATGTTTTTTTGTTTGCCCGGGTGCCAGCGCAGGGCATTGAGAACACGCGCCAGATGCCGGCCTGGGAATATCCGCAGATGTATTCACCCAGGCAGCCGCTGTTCAGCCGCGCGGTGTTGCTGCCTGAACTGTTGTTGTGCTCGGGCACTGCCAGCGTCACCGGTCACGCCACGCAACACGTGGGTCGATTTGAAAAACAGTACCACGAGTCGCTGGCCAACATTGCGCAATTGCTGCACACCGCCGGATTGAACCCGGCACAGCGCACGGTGGGAGTGTACAAATTTTATCTGCGCGACGCCGAACGCCTGCCGCAACTGATCGGCCTGCTGTCTGAATCCGCATTGCAGCATTGGATTGTGTTGCACGGCGAGGTGTGCCGGCGGTCATTGATGCTTGAATGCGAAGCGGTGTTCAGCCGCACCGGACCCGACATCAGTTGAGCGCTGAACGATCGCGAAGTGTGTGGCGTCAATACGACCAAAGCAGTATTGCGGGCTGGTCAATGGCCATTAATATGAGATGGGTCAGGCAGGCGCACCTGATTATCGTGAATGTTGTGGAATTCTTTGTCCAGCATCTGAAAACCATGTACAATGAAGCGTTGTATAGCCACCAACTGACTGAATAAAAACTGATGTCCAATTTCTTTGATGACAAAAACATAGACGAACTGTATTTGGGAGAGCGGATACACAACACCAGTTTTTTTCGGCTGGAAACCGATTCCCTGAACCGGTTTTTATCCTGTTGCCACCGGCGCAAGTTTCCCAATAAGACCACCATCATTCGTCCCGGGGATCTGGCCAATACGCTGTATTACATCATCAACGGTTCAGTCACCATTTCCTATGAAAATGAAGACGGTAAAGAACTGATTCTGGCTTACCTGAACGCCGGCGATTTCATCGGTGAGATGGGGCTGTTCATGAAAACCGAAAAACGCGAAGTTTCGGTGCGCACCAAGGAAAAAACCGAGGTGGCGGAAATCGGCTACCACCGTCTGGGGCAATTGTTCAACAATGAGCTGAAAGACGACGCCGCGCAAATTCTCTATTCCATTGGCACTCAGTTGACGCACCGTCTGTTGCAAACCAGCCGCAAGGTGCATCGCCTGGCGTTTCTTGACGTCACCGGGCGCATTGCACGCACCTTACTGGACTTGTGTCGCGAGCCGGCTGCGTTGTCGCATCCGGACGGCACGCAGATTAAAATTTCCCGCCAGGAGATTTCCCGCATCGTTGGTTGCTCGCGCGAAATGGCCGGACGTGTACTCAAGGAACTGGAAGAGCAGGGCAGCATCAACGTCAAAGGCCACACCATTGTGGTGTTGACCAAAACCCAGGAAGCCGGCGCGCGCAACCCCAACTGATCTGACGTCGCACAGATCACCAGCCACCAACCCGACCGTGTGCATGCAGGGCACGCTCATCGCATGCGATGCGTTCTGTTCGCTCGATTTGAGGGTGGCTTGTGGACCGGGTCTGACTCGTTGATCCAATGAATCCTATTTGAATTGAATCCGCGACTTGTGCGCGGGGGTCAATAACCCCGATGTTTCAGCGACCGATCAGATGTCTGTTCGGCCGCTGTGGCAATATGACGCCCATCGGTGCAGTGAATTCAATGGGCTGCGGATTGGTCCCGATTTTTATCCGACGGTTCTGCCGATTGTTTGCTGTCACTGCTGTCCGTTGACTTGGGTGGCTTTGGGGCCGGATTCGACTGTTTGGGCGCGTCCTTCGCTGAAGACGGCTGTGAGTCTGCTCCCGCATTGTTTGACTTGTTGCCAGTCTGCGTGTTGTCAGTCTTTTTCTTGCCAGTCTTTTTCTTCGTCTGTTTCTTTTCAGTCT
>JBNLBT010000131.1:0-8484 GCA_050303435.1 Marinicellaceae bacterium | reverse complement strand
TGGCGGCCTTCATCGGTGAAGACCCGAACGGCACATGGACACTGGACGTGTTTGACGACGCCGGCGGCGACCAGGGCACCCTGGTGTCCTGGCAGCTGGACATCACCACCCTGAATGCCCCGCCGTCGATCACAACGGTGGACAACGGCGCCAGCGCGCCGGGACTGGCCATATCCGACGCCGCGCCGGTGCAGGACACCATCGCCATCGTCGCGTCCGATGCGTTTCTGTGCGACCTGAACCTGACCACCGACATTCCACACACCTTTGCCGCCGATCTGGACATCACCCTGACCTCACCGGCCGGCACCGCGGTGCGCATCACCACCGACAACGGCGGCGGCAATGACAATGTGTTCACCGGCACGGTGTGGGACGACGACGGCGCCGCCACGGCCAATGATTTCGGCTACACCAACGGTGTGACCGCGCCGTCGCTGATACCGGAAGCGGAATTCGGAGCCTTCATCGGTGAAAACGCCACCGGCACCTGGACGCTGGACATCATCGACGACGCCGGCGGCGATTCTGGCACCCTCAACAGCTGGTCGCTGGAAATCACCAGTTGCCGCGGCGTGCCGGCAGAGCCCGTGGTGGTGCCGGTGTTCAACCGCTGGGGTCTATGGCTGATGCTGTTGCTGATCCTGGCCGCGTCGTTCGCTGCAACCCGAGCCAGACACAACCCTTGATGGCTTGATCAATGCAAGCGCCCGGTGAACTTTCCGTCACCGGGCGCTTTTTTTATTGCCTGTCCACCGGCAAATGTCGCCTCGGCGGTTCCCTCAAAACCCATCAAAGCCGTCTTTGAAGATGACGTCGTTGAACAGTTGTTCATCGGCGCCGAGGTCAAAGGGGCCGTGCACGTTGGCGTGCGTGGGGTCGTCCCAGCCGCGCACGTCGCCATTCAGATCGTTGTGCTGCACGTTGGCCACCGCGTCGTCGCAAAAATCGATGGCCGGTGAAGTGATCGGGTTGAGCACGTATTCATCGCCAAACATGACCACGAATTGCGGGTCGTCCTGCACCACCCGGGTGCCGGCGAATGAAGCGGTTTCATGCGCCATCACGCAATCGATGTCGAGCGCGCCCTGCGCCGCGGCCAGCACCGGTCCACTCAAGGCGTCGTGCACGATGCTGGAGTGCAACGACAGCGAGTTGCTGCCCAGCGGTTCGATGTTAAACACGCTGGGCGCGCTCTGATTGTCGGCCACGGTGGCGTGCACCAGCGCGGTGGTGGCATCCGTGCCGGTGTGAATCACGTGATTGTCGGCGTAGCCGGCGCCGCCGTTTTCACCGTTGTCGACGATCAGTACGCTTTCCATGCGCACGTCCGCTGCAGCGCCGGTGGCAAACAGCACGGTGCCAAAATCCGCGCGGTTTTCTGTGATCAGCGCATTCGATACGTCCACAGCACCTTCCGAATAGATGGCGCCACCCAGACCGGCGTTGGTGCCGGCGCGGTTGCCGCCCAGGTAGTTGCAGTAGCGCGGGTGCCAGCAGCCGGCGCCGCCGCGTTCAATGATCAGTGACGCATTGGGCTCGACGTAGGCACCGCCGCCGTCGCCGTCGCTTGAGTTGATGTCCAGAAACAGGCCGTTGGCGTACAGCGAAGCGCCGGCGGCGTCGTTGTCGGCGAGGTACACACCGCCGCCATCGAATTCGCCCATGGGGTCGGTACCGGCTTCATTGCCGCGAATGAACACCGGCAACTGGTTGCTGCCAAGGCAGTCGCCGTTGTCACACATGCGCCGGCCAAACAGGAACACCCGCGCCACCGGACTGGCGTAAATGCCGCCGCCGTTGGCGCGCGCTGAATTGTTGTGGATGCCGGGCAGTTCCATGGTCCAGTCCGGGTGCATGTCCGGGTACATCGACAAACTACATGAGGCGGCGATGCGCACCCCACCGCCGTGCCCAAAGGGCGCGGTGTCGGGCACAACGTTTTCGCTCACAGAGGCAAAGCCGTACAGCATCAGAGAGTTGCCCGGGTTGCTACAAATCAAACCTCCGCCACCGCTCACGCTGGCGAGGTTGCCGATCACCGCCACGTGGCGTCCGATCAATTCGGTGTTGCCGTTGTCAATGCCGATGCCGCCGCCGCTGTTGGCGCGGTTGCCGGTGATCGCCACCAGTTCCAGATGCAATTCCACGTCCGCGTCGACCGAGGACAAGCCACCGCCCACGGTCGGATTGGCCGCGGCAACGCCGCCGGTCAGATTCAGGTTTTCCAGACTCACCAGGTGGCGTTCACTGCTGCCGGTGATGTACACCACCGGGCGGTTCAATCCCACCGCGTTGAGCGTGGCCATGGACAACGGCGTTTGCAGGTTGTTGTCCGCGTCGGTGCAGTTGGCAAAGCCGCTGCGCACAGACACGCTGATGTCGTTGATTTCAATCGCCTCGTTGTAAATCGACGTGGCCAGGCGCACTTCGGGTGCGCCGGAATCGATGGCGTCCTGAATCGGCGTGGCCAGCACCGAGGAATCAAAATCGCAGGCGCCGCCCGGCCCCACGGTGACAAACGACCCGCCGCCGTTTTGTGCGTTTTCCAGCACCACGCGGTGCTTTTCGGCTTTGATCAGATCATCCTGAAAGCGCTGCCAGGCATCCACATGAATGGCTGAAGCGATGGTGGCCGTGCACAGCGTGCTGAGCCCGGCGATGAATTTAAATGTGTTCATGACTGTTGTACCTCTTTCCCCTGGCGATGTGCCTCCACACCGCATCATTTTGAACGTTCACGGCGCAGTCGCCAGCGCGGTGTCCTGTCTGTACTATCGCCAACAGCGCGTGGATTTTTTGTCCGCCGCGCGGCCAATGTTCAGATCTGTGACTGGACTCTCAGAATCTCTGCGGCGCCGTGTGAACCGCGTCGCGTTTTGCGGCGTATTGACAATTGTTTACTTTTCTGTCGACGGGCTTTCACACGGCTTCCACAGCGGGCGGGCTAAAAGAGACGGCACAACAATAAATCTTACTCACACGGAGAATGCATCATGCTCTACCCACTGAATCACTGTAACTTCACCTCACGGCTGTTGGGCGCCGGTCTGTTGACCGCCTTCAGCGTGGGCGTGCTGGCGCAGGGCTGCGCCACCGACACCTGCACCGTCAACACCACCGACGATGAGGCCTACATCGCCACCGATTGCATCGCGGCCACAGTCGACGGCAACGGCCTGTCGCTCAGGGAAGCCATTGGCTGCACCAACAGCGGCGCGTTTTCACAGATTGAATTCGACGCCGCCGTGCAGGGCAGCACCTTCAACCTCAGCCTCGGAGAGTTGACCGTCACCAGCAACGTGCAGATCGATGGCAACGACGAAAGTTTCAATGGCGGGATGGCCAGCCGCGTATTCAACGTCACCGGCGGCAACCTGATACTCGGCAATCTCAACCTGGCAGAAGGCGTTGCGCCAATGTCCGAAGACGGCGGCTGCCTGCGCTTGAGTGGCGGCGCACATCAGCTCACCGACGTGGCGTTCAATGGCTGTCAGGCCTTTTCCGGCGGCGCCATCGGCCTGGCCAGTGGGGCCACCCTTTCAGTCAACGGCGGCGCCTTCACCAACAACAGCGCCAGTCGCGCCGGCGGCGCCATCGAAGTGGCCGCCGCTTCGGCCTCGACCCTGACCCTGACTGGCGTCAGTGGCACCGGCAACCAGGCCAACGGCCTCAACGGCGGGCCGGGCAACGGCGGCTTTCTGCACATCACCGGCGGCGGCGGCGACGTCACCGTGCTCAACGGGATCTACAGCAATAACAGCGCGGCGCTGGAAGGCGGCGCGCTGTGGAACGCCGACGGCATCATGATCATCGACGGCGTCTCGATCAGCGCCAACACCGCCAGCGGCGACGGAGCCGACGACGGCGGTGGCGGTGTGTTCAACAACGGCGGCACCGTGCTGGTGACCAACCTGTCACAAATCATCAACAATCACGCCAACGGCGCGGCCGGTTCCGGCGGCGGCCTGTTCAGTCTGGGCGGCACGGTGACGGTCAACAACGGCGCGCTGATCAACAACAACTCGGCCAACCGCGCCGGCGGCGGCATCGAAATGAACGGCGGTTCGCTGAGCGTCAATGGCGCCACTTTGGAAGACAACCGCACACCGGTGGACGGCCTGACCGCGGCGCCCGGCAACGGCGGTGGCTTGCACATCAGCGGGCCCGGGCTGGCAACCTTCATTGGCGCAACCGTGCGCAACAACAGCGCGGCGCGCGAAGGCGGCGGGCTGTGGAATTCCTCCAGCGGCGCATTGACCGTCGACAACAGCACGGTGGAAGGCAACAGCGCGGCCGGTGACGCCGCGGACGACGGCGGCGGCGGCATCTTCAACGACGGCGGCGGTGTGCTGGTAACCAATCTGGCGCAAATCATCAACAACTCGGCGACCGGCGCGTCCGGTTCCGGCGGCGGCATACTCAGCCTGGGCGGTATGGTGACGGTCAACAACGGCACCCACATCAACGGCAACTCAGCCAACCGCGCTGGCGGCGGCATCGAAATGAACGGCGGCACCCTGAACGTGGACGGCAGCAATATCAATGGCAATCGCACGCCGGTGGACGGCCTGACCGCGGCGCCGGGCAACGGCGGCGGGCTACACATCACCGGACCGGCGGTCGCCACCTTCACCACCACCTCGCTGAGCAACAACGTGGCGGCCAGTGAAGGCGGCGGGCTGTGGAATTCCGCCTCCGGCTCTCTGACCGTGAACGCCTCCACCCTGAACGGCAATGTGGCCAACGGCGCGGCGGCCGACAACGGCGGCGGCGGCATCTTTAACGATGGCGGCACCGTGCAGGTGACCAATCTCAGCCTGCTGATCAACAACCAGGCCAACGGCGCGTCCGGTTCCGGCGGCGCGCTGTTCAGCGTGCACGGCACCGTGGTGATCGACGGCGGCACGGTGATCGACAGCAACAGCGCCAAGCGCGCCGGCGGCGGCATTGAAGTCATCGGCGGTGAAATGACGGTGATTTCATCCACATTGAGCAACAACAGCACCGGCAGCAACCCCGGCAACGGCGGCGCGCTGCACGTCTCCGGCCCAGCCATCACCAACCTGGTGTCCGCCGACATCAGCGGCAACGACGCCGCGCGCGAAGGCGGTGGCCTGTGGAATTCCGCCACTGGCGGCATGACCCTGAACGACACCACAGTGGAAGGCAATACGGCCCTCGGCAACGCCAGCCACGACGGCGGCGGCGGGGTGTTCAACAACGGCGGCGTGCTGCTGATCGGTCAAGACAGCGAGATCAGCAACAACCTGGCCACAGGCACCGCCGGTTCCGGCGGCGGGGTGTTGTCGGTGGCCGGCACCGTCACCATCAACGGCGACTCCAGCATCCGCGACAATTCGGCCAACCGCGCCGGCGGCGGCATAGAAATCATCGACGGCACACTCAACCTGTTTGCCGCCACCCTGCAGGGCAACGACGTCAATGGCGGCGCCGGTACACCGGCCCCGGGCAACGGCGGTGGCTTGCACATCACCGGCAGCGCCAACACGCTGATCAGCAAATCGTTCGTCACCGGCAACGCGGCGGCCAACGAAGGCGGCGGCTTGTGGAATCAGGCCGGTTCGGTGATGACACTGGCCTCAAGCGTAATTGACGACAACGCCTCCTTTGGCAGCGGCGGCGCCCCGGACGACGGCGGCGGCGGGCTGTTCAACAACGGCGGCACGCTCAATTTGTTGAACGTCGGCAACCCCAACCGCATTGAGAACAACCGCGCCGAAGGGTCCATCGGCTCCGGCGGCGGCCTGTTGTCGCTGGGTGGTGAAGTGCACGCCGAAGGGGTGATTTTCAGCGGCAACTCCGCAAACCGCGCCGGCGGCGGCATTGAAATGAACGGCGGCGAGTTGTATCTGAATGACGTCACCCTGGACGGCAATTTCATGCCCAACGGTGGGCAGAGCGCCAATCCCGGCAACGGCGGCGCGCTGCATCTGACCGGCGCGGCCATCGCCGTGATCGAAGGCGGTGTGGTGCAAAACAATCTGGCGCCCAGTGAAGGCGGTGGCTTGTGGAACTCCGCCACCGGGCACATGACCGTCGGCGGCGTGGACATCAACAGCAATACCGCTTCGGGCGACGACGCCAGCAACGGCGGCGGCGGGGTGTTCAACGACGGCGGCACCCTGGTGATCGATCGCGCCACACGCATCACCGGCAACCGTGCCGACGGGGCGTCCGGTTCCGGCGGCGGTCTGTTCAGTGTCGACGGCTCCGTGCGCGTCAAAGAAGACAGCTGGATCAATGGCAACGCCGCCAACCGCGCCGGTGGCGGCATTGAAATCATCGCCGGCACGCTGGTGGTCAGCGACGCGCAGATCAACGGCAACGACGTCAACGGCCTGGCCGGCGCCGCCAACCCCGGCAACGGCGGCGCGGTGCATGTATCGGCCGCGGCCGACAGCCAGTTTTTTGACACCGAAGTGCGTGGCAACGCCGCCGCGCGCGAAGGCGGTGGCCTGTGGAATTCCGCCACCGGCGGCATGCACGTCGAGCGCAGCCTGGTCGCTGAAAACCAGGCCTTTGGCAGCGACACGTTGGCGCACGGCGGCGGCGGCGTGTTCAACCGCGGCGGGCCGTTGACGCTGATCAACAGCACCGTATCCGGCAACAGCGCCACGGCCCTTGGCGGCGGCGTGCTGCTGACGGCCAGCGACGCGCCGGTGCTGCTGGCGTTCATCACCGCCACCCTCAACAGCGCCGACACCGGCGGCGGTCTGGCCAGTCTCAGCGGCGCCCAGTTGCCGCTGTTGCGCAGCAGCGTGATCGGTGACAACAGTGCCACCAGCGCCAGCAACGACATTGACGGCGCCATCACGAGCGGCGATTTTAATCTGATTGGCGATGGCCTGGGCGCGCTGTTCACCCCCGAGCCCGGCGATCAGGTCGACGTGGCGCCGCAACTGCTGCCACTGGCCAACAACGGCGGGTCCACCGAATCGCACGCCCCGAACGCCGGCTCCCCGGCGATTGACCAGGGCGACGACGGCGACTGCGCGGTGACCGATCAGCGCGACTACGTGCGCGCTGTTGGCGCCGGCTGCGACGTCGGTGCGATTGAAGTTGGCTCATCGGTGGCACTGGACGTGTTGTTCAGCAACGGCCTCGAAAACACCCTGTAAAGTCGCCCATCGCGCCGTGCGCGCGAAGGCGAACCCCCGCCCACCGCAGCGATGCGGTGGGTTTTTTTATGCGCGCATTACCGCAAGGCTGGTTTTAAGGGGTTTCAGGCGCCGCAGCAACCAACAGGCACGCATCGCCACGATCGCTGTGGTGGTCGTGGGCAAAACACACCGCCTGAGTGGCCTCATCGAATTCGGCGCCGGGTGCGTCGGGTCGGTAGGGATTGGGCAGGCTGTGCAGAACCCCGTCATCAATGGCCGCTGCGCCGACCAGCGCGTTGAACAGCGCCATTTTGGCATCCAGGGCAATTATACGGGCCGGGTATTCGGACATATCCGGGCCCACCGACAATATCACCTTGCCCACAGGGTTGCGCACACGCCACAACAGATTCATCGGGGGCTGTTCCGCCGGCCCATTCAGCGCCTGCTCAAACGTCCAGGCGTCCTGTCGCGCCCAGTCTGCGACGCGCTGATACATCGGGGCCATGGCGTTGCCCAGCATGTGCGGCTTGAACAGCACCGGCTGCAGCGACGCAGGCCAACCGAGCACTTCGATGTACTCGTTCGGGTCATCCAAGTGCCGCAGGCTGTTGATGACCGCGGTGAATTCATAGGCCATCACCCGCCGCAGGTCTTTTTCAGCCGCGCTCAGAGGTGCCAGTTCCAGATTCCTGACGCCCGCGCGCCGGGCCGCCACAAACAACACATCCAGCGTGGCTGAAACGCGCCACAGCAGCACCATCTTGCCGATCAGGGTGTCCTGCCGCGACAACACGGCGCGGGCGTGCAGTAACTCGGCCTGGAATTGCGCAACCGACTGCGTTGGCGATGACGTTTGCAGGATCTGTACCCAGCGCAAGCGACACGCGGCTGTATACATCTGAAAATCCGCAAACGACAGCAGCAGGGCAAAATCCGGTGCACGCCCACTGTCGTACTCCGCTTCGCGATCAAAAGCATCCAGCCGCTGCAGCAACACCTGCGCGGTTTCACTGAAGGGTTGATCGATGCGCTCAATAAACAGGCGCCGCAGGCATTCAGCGTCCACCGGTCCACATAAATCCACCTCAGCTGGCCTTTGCAGTTCACGCGATTGCCAGTCGCTCCAGCGCGCCTGCACCTCAGCGGGCAGGTCCTCACCATTTGCCGCGGCCAGCTCCACGCGTTCCAGCAAACGGCCGTAAGCCGCCGGATCGACGTCCTGTGGAGATGAAAAGCCGAGCAGAAAATAATAACTGTCGCTGGCCCCTTCAGCGGCGGTCAGATCGATCAGTTCTTGCGCCTGCCCGCTCAAAGGGTCGTCCACCAGCAGCCAGGTGAACAAAAGCAACAGCCATTG
>JBNLBT010000130.1:0-8492 GCA_050303435.1 Marinicellaceae bacterium | reverse complement strand
TTTAATTCATGCATAAAAAAAGCCACGCGGTCTGCGTGGCTTTTTTGTTGGTCTTGTTGTTGGATCAATCGAATGAATTGGCCCAGATGTCGTCTTTGGTCCAGTCGCCGATCGGCACCAGGGTCGGGCCGCCGGATTTACAGATCAAACCCTGGTTGGCCAGATCCTTGACTGCGGTGCGATACCACACCACCACGTTTTCACCGACCAGGGATTCGCCGCCGCCGGGCGGGCCCACAATGGCCTGTTCATTCATGTCACAATCGCTCAGGTTGTTGCTGCCGGGGGTGTCGGAATACTCGGGCAGGGTGCCGCTGTTGTACAGTTTGTACTTTGAAACCATGACGTCAACTTTGTGGTAGCCGGCACCGCTTTCGTCGGTCGGGATGTCGTAGTCATCCACAGAGCCAGTTTGCGAATCGCCTTCCGCGCTGGGTGCCACCATAAAGCCGCGACCAGTGACGCTGTCCTTGACGATCCAGGTGACTTCGTCGTTGTAGGTTGAGGTGTTGTTGCTGGCGTTCAGCAGTTCTCTCAGATCGGAAAACTCTTCATCCTGCAGCGCGTCGGAGGTGCCAGTGCGGATGAACACTTCGTCGTTGTCGGAACCGTTGATGTCAAAATCCATGCGGTAGTAGGCGTGGTGCCAGTGGGTGATGCCGTGGTTGGTGCCGTCGCTGTTGCCGAATCCGAAGCGCGGTTTGATGCGGCCGTCGGAGTAGAAGGTGTAGCGCGAGGAGTATTTATACCAGGCGGCCGAGTGGTTGGTTGTCAACACCAGACGGTGCGGGTATTTTTCAACTTGCACACCGGCAAAACAGTCGCTGGCGCTGCCCACGCTGCCACCGCCATTGACGTTGGTGAACGGGCAGTTGCCCACCGGTTGCGTGGTGCTGGTGGACACGTCGCAGGTGGTGATCGCCGGGCGCGTCGGGTTAAGGATTTGATCGGCTTCCAAAAAATTGGAATTGGTGTCTTTCCAGTCGCGGTAACAGGTCGACGATGCGTAGTTGGCAAACAGCATCGGCACGTGTGAACGCTCAAGCACCAGGTGCCCGTTGTAATGCACATTGCGCACTTCCAGGCTGGAGCCTTGCGCGGCGGAGCTGTTGCTCGGTGCCAGATAGCACATTTCCCAGATGGGGTTGTCGTCTGGCCAACTGACGAAGTTTTCTCCGGGCTGGTTACACACCGGTGTGGCGGCCATGGCTGTAAAGCCCAGGCCAGTGAGCGCCAGTGCGCTTATACATCTCTTGAATTTCATTGAGCACCTCTTTTTTCGTGAAACTGTTTAAATTTGGCTTTGGTGACGTCGTCTGTGTCGAATGTGGGGTAGGGGATGGAGTTGTCGGTCAAACGCACGATGGCGTGTGCCACCACTGTGGTTTTCGGGGTTGAGGCAAACACGTGCACACAGCGGTTGCCTTTAAAACAGGGTTCCCCTTCTTCATCGTCTTCAAAATTGAAGCCGCCGTGCAACACGATGGCCTGTTCTTCTGCGGCCATCAGGGTTTGCTGAAAGGGGTCGGCCTTGAACAGCTCAAAGGCTTTGAGCATTTCTTCACGACTGACCATGCCGTCGATGCGGCGGGCGTATTCCTCATGCACCAAATCGCCTTGCAGCGTGAAGGTGCGGATGAAGCCCTGTTTTTTCTGGTAGTTGTAGCCCTGGCGGTACTCATAGAGTTTGTCGCCTTCGGCGGTTTTAACGCGGTCCTGCCAGCGGTTGATGGTCACTTCAACGATGTTGCCCGCCTCATCGCGCTGGATGGCTTCGGCCGGGTTGGGCAGGTCGGCTTCGTTGTACTCGGCGTATTCGATCGCCGCAGCGGTTTGCATGTACAGCAACAGTGCAATGATTTTCATGGTTGGATCTCCAATGAGTCGAATGTCATGTCCACCGGCGCGGATTTGCCGTTGGTGTCCCACAGATCTTTCATGAAGGCGCCGCGCGATTGGTCAGCCGGGCCGATGGTCCAGCTGCGATTGCACATCAGATTCTCGGTGGGGAAAGCGTTGTCGGTGGCTTCGTCGTCAAGGAAGTCGATGTATTCCTTGCTGGCGATCTGAAATTTCAATGTGGCGGTCACGGTGATTGGCAGGCTCACGCCGGTGATCGGAATCTGGTAGTTGGCGACGTCATAGTTGACCAGTTCGCCCGGGCGCGTGGGGTGTGCCGGGTAGGTGATGCCCACAGGTGCCATTTCCGGGTCGGACCCGCCGCGGAATCCCAGCGGGGGAATGCGGTTGTCTTTGTAGATGCAGTCGTTCAGCACAAAGTGAAACAGTTTGTTGCCCGCGCCGTCGTCGATTTTGCACACATTATTAACGCCGTCCCAGATGCCCTGGATGGCTTCATAGACTTTGATTTGCGCGTCTTCAGTCAACACGCCGGTGGTGGCGTTGTAGGCGCCGCTTTCAAAGAACAGCGCGTCGCTGGCGTCGCGCGCTTCCACGTGGATCCACATGCGCCGGCCTTCCAGGTAGCCGGTGGGCAGTTTATGTCCAGCCAGGTTGGTGACTTTGACGGCCACATCCAACTGCGTGGCGCTTTGCGCCGACAGCGTGGTTTGCACGATGGCGCTGTTCATCTGCAGCATGTCCATGGCGTAAGCGGTGGTGGCATCCAGCGCGTCTTTGCGGCCGGTCTCGGGGTCGTTGGCTTCCAGCGCGTCGCCGTATTCTGTTTTGATCAGCTGCGGCACCCAGGTGTTGCCGCCGGCAAACTGGTGAGTTGGCAGGTTGTTGGCGCGGCTGCCCTCGGCTTCAAATACGCAGGCGCGGGCCAATGGATCGCCGGTGTTTGGCATGTGGCAGCTTTGACAGTGCTGTTCACCGATGATGGCCGGCACGTCGGGGCCGTTGCCGTTGTCCAGGCCGTCGATGTAAATCAGATCGGCGAAGCGGGAATTGTGCCACTCGGAATAGGTGCGTTCATACGGCATCGCCAGTCCGGTGTCCACGCCGTTGACCAGCAGGGTGCGGATGATTTGTGGTGAGCCGCCGTTGTCCACTTCCGGCGCGCTGACGTCGTGACAGGACGCGCAGAAGGTGCTGTCCTGGATGAAATCGGAGTATTCCCAGGCATGGAAGCCAAAGGAATCGTAGGTGTACGGGCCTTTGCGGCAGGGGCCGAAGTTGTTGTCGCATTGTTCATCGTCCACCCAGGTCGCTGCGTTCTGCAAGATCTGCGCTTCGCCGTTGGGGCCTTCGGGGTCGATGCGGTGACAGAAGTGGCAGTTGACGCCGCCGTAGTCGTTCAGTTTGCCGTCGCCGGCCACGTGGCTGCCGAGCAGTTCACAGCCGTTTTCGCCGGCCAGGTTGGGGCCGGGCAACGCCGGTTTGACCACATGGCCGTTGTACCAGCCTTGCGGGGTGTGGCAGCGCAGGCAGAAATCGCCGATGCCCGGCACGTCGTTGTTGGCCACGTCCAGCGCGGCCCAGAACAGCGGGTCGCGGGTGGCGTTGGCTTTCATCGATCCGAGCCAGGTGTTGTACGGGGTGTTGGCTAAGTCAGTGACCGACTCGCCTTTGTGGCAGCTGTGGCAATTGGTTGGGGCTTCAAGGGGAAAGCTCAGGCCCGGCTGGGTGCCGTGCGGGGTAAAATCCGTGCTGCCCGCAAAGCACGCCGCAAACGGCGCGAACGCGGTCACAAACATGAGCCATTTCATTCGTTGCATCAACTACACCTCACTTCTCAGGCCACAGATTATAAGGAATCTGAAGCGTCTGTGTCATGTTTTACGATAAATTCTTTGGTCTATGGACACATATTTAAAACTAATTTGCAATTGCTAACTAAAATTTAACGTATGATGGCGATGATTCGCGGCCCACAGACGCGTTCTGTCAGCACTGTATCAAGTCACTTCAAGCGGACTGATCGATCGAATGACGGAGGCCATTTGTGTGTTGTGTGGCGTCATGAATGGCTGCTGCAGCGATGATTCTGAACGACGCATCGCCGCGCCGCGAAAGTCAATGAAGACGTGATACAATGCGCGCAATGAGTGTGGGCTTTTTTTAAATGAAATTGCAAATTCATGTTGTCGTGGGTTCACACGTGGAACATGGTTCAAAAAACATGTCGATGTCATTGAATTAAAATGAATAAATTGACCCTTTGTTTGTCTGTACTTGTCGGGGCGTCTGGCCTGTACACGCCGAGCGCTGATGCCAAAAAATTTGAAATCCACCGCTGCACGGACGCCGCTGGTCAGGTGGTGTTGCAGGACCGTCCCTGTCCACGCGTTGACCCGGCCAAACCGAAGCCCCCTGAGCAGCCACCCCAGTCGGAATCACGGCCCGCCAATCGCACGCCGTCAGCAGCCGCACAGCCGCCGCAGGCTGGCGTGCAGCCTGCCCCCGAAGTTCGGCGGCCGGAAAACCGTCCGGTGAGCGCGCCCCTGCGATCGTTTATCACACGGGATGGCACGCTGGTGGGCGATGTGGTGGGGGAATTTGACATCCGCATGCCAGCGCGTGCCGGCTGGCGGCTGGAGCAAAAGTCGTTTGACGGCAAACTGCTGCAAATCAAACTGCACCACAGCAACGGCAATCCGCGTGAACGCTTGCAGTTTCAGCTGGATTTTGTCTTTGTCGACGACAAGCGCTTCAATGAAGCGGAATTGCGTGAACTGTTGAGTACGGTGGGGCGATACATGGCGGTGGCTTCGGTGGAGCAGCAGATGCGCATTGCGCCGTTGAAAATATCCCGCGGCCTCGGCGTCATGGCCACTTTCACCGACGCGCAACTGGCGCAGGCCAGCCGTTATTCCGGCACGGATTTTCTCTACACCAGCAAAGGGTTCATTTACCTCAATCAATGGCTGGTCAATTTCACCCTGATGAGCAACGATTTACAGCACAGCCACTACGCCAGCGCGCTGGAACAACTTGAGACCGGTCTGCGCATTCAGCGCCGGGTTCAGTGATTGTCTGAATTCACGCGATCCAGGGTCATCTCAAAAAACGGCATCCATTTGACCCCGTCGCGCGAATATTCGCCGATTTCATGCCATTGACCGGCGGCATTCAATCGCACAGTAAAGCGCCGATGCCCCTGCAGGGTGTCCATTTGCCAGCTGAACTCGCCCGGGCCTTGGGCTTGCGCGGTGAACACGCCGAATTTGCCGTCCGCCAGCGCGCTGGACATGCGGTATTCCTGCGCGGTCTTGTCCCAGATGAGCAAGGCGGCGGCGAGGTGATTGATTGAGTCGCTGTGTGCATCGCGGCCTTCACCCTGGATCAGCAGCGCGGTGTTCTGGTTGAGAAAGCGCACTTTTTCGGTTTGTTTGAAGGTTTCCTTTTCGCCTGAATAATTCAGCATCCAGCCACTGCCGTGCCATTCCCCCTGTAAAAATTCCAGATGCGCCATGCGTTGCACCACTTCGGTGTCAATGTATTCGGTTTGTGCGGCCAGATTGAAACTCAATGTCAGGGTCAGGGCCAGGGTCAAGGTCGGAAATTTCATGCTTAAACTCCAAAGCTGTGTACCCGCACAGTGTGCACTGGGCAGGCGCGGCGTGTCTTGTAAAAAAACGACCTATTCACCGGCACAGGCGGTGCTCGATGCGCTGCAGGTGCGCTTTCAGCGCGCGCGGCGGCAGGCCGGTGATTTTCTGCATCTCATGAATCCAGTGTGACTGATCGGCGTAGCCGTGCGATTGCGCGATGTCGGCGCCGCTGGTGTGGCTGAACAGGTAATCTTCCAGCAAGGCCCGGATGCGGCGAAGTCGGATGAATTCATTGGGGCGCAATCCCAACCAACGCGCGCATAAGCGCTGCATTTGTCGGGCGCCGATGTGCGCGCATTCGGCCAGTTCAGCAGGGGTTATGCGCCCGCGCCGCTGCAACACGCATTCAACCAGCCTGGCTACGGCGGGATTGACCGCCGGCTGTTGCCACCGGGTGTGGTCATTGAGCCAGGCTTCACACAGCGCATCGGCCGGTTCTTCCCAGGCCTGCGCGGCGTCCAGATTGGCCACGGTCAAACCCGGCGTCATGGTCTCGATGTCAATGTAGGCGTTGCGCCACTGGCTGGCATCCAGATCAAACAGCGCGGTTGGCACGCCGGGGCGAAAGCGCACGCCGACAAAAAGACTGCCGGCCGGGACCTGCGGGCGGAACACACGCATCGTGGGTGTGGCCCAGTTGACTGCACGGGTTGCCGAAGGTTTGTGGTGCATCCAGACCAGAGAAAAGCAGGCGTCGGGTGGCACGATGTGATCCAGAACCGCAGTCGGGTTGTGCGGATCATCGTAAATGAACACCCAATAATTCAACACCGCATCGGACCAATCGGCGTGTGGCGGGTATTCGCGATAAATGAGCTGGGTCAAGTTGGATTAAAACGGTGTCAATGGGCTGATTTTAGCATCGTCGGCGGGGGCGGTGCAGCAGGCATCGGACGGGGAGTGAAAACAGACCGGTGGGCGCAACCTGGTAAGGGAGTGGCTGCGCCCACTGGACGCCGGTGTTTAACGGCGATTTTTCTTGTCGTAGGCTTGGCCGTTGACGTGAACGCTGCCGGAGCCGTCGTTGATCAATTTGAATTTTCCGTCCATTTCACGCACGGTGATAGAACCGGAGCCGTCGGCCACCGAGACGTCGCCGTGCACCTTGGTGATGCGCACTTCACCGGAACCGTCGTCGACGCGCACATCGCCGCTGACGTCCTTGACTTCAATTTCGCCGGAGCCGTCGTCAATCACCACGTCGCCGTTGACGTTGGCCACTTCGATGCTGCCGGAGCCGTCGTCGATTTTTACGCCGTTGCCGATTTCACTGATTTTCAACCAGCCCGAGCCGTCGTCAACAAACACATGGCCTTTGATGCGTTCAATTTCTATTGGGCCGGAGCCGTCGTCGACATCCAGATCAATGTCCATTGGCACGCGGATCTCCAGATCAATGGTGGCGGATTTGCTCAACCAGCCACTGTTTGATTCACTTTTTGACACCAGTTTGGCTTCATCGCCGTGGCGTTCCAGCGTCAGAATCACGTGGTCTTCGATGAATTCATTGGCTTCATCGTCGTCGTCGGCGCGTTCAACTTTGATGCGCGCGCTGACCTCGATGCGATTCACGTTGGCGCCTTTGATTTCCATGGAACCGGCGCCGGCTTCAATTTCAAGGGTGTGAATGCCGTTGGCGTCTAAATCGAGGCTGCGATTCACTGTGCTGCTTTTGGCGCCCAGCGAAGGGTTGGCCAGCAACATCAGAACGATCAGCAGCAAAGTGGTCATGCTCAGTTCTCTCATGCAAATTCTCCCGCGTCAGTCATAAAGTTATGCGTTTTAAGAGCCGACGATCGGATGGTTCACCGCGCATGCGGCGATGTAGGGTGTCCGCCGGCTCTGTGCATCAACGGATGCGCAGCAGCAATGTTACAAAATCCCGCAAAAAAAAGCATGCGCCGAAAGGGCTGTTGTGCCGAGGTAAAAAAAATATTGACAGGCGCGGTAAAGGCGGGCATCATGTGAGGCATGAACAACGTGCATTTCAGACATCATCATATCCTGCCTGCAAGCGACGGCGGTGCTGCGTGATTGTCTGATCCACAAGATGAAATCCAAAAGCCCCGCATTCCGGGGCTTTTTTTTTGCCTGAATGGCAACTTGATTTTTGCAACTGAGAAACTAAACATGATCGCACAACGCAACTGGCAGCATCACCATCACCCGACCTGAAGGCGGAGTGATGCGTGCGCGTTATGGCACCCAAACCCCGCCGAGTACACCACCGGCGGGGTTTTTTTTTGAATTTTTTTAGGAGCGATGCAATGAAACTGAAAATGGCGATACCCAAAGGCAAACTGCAAGTTGAAGTGTTGCGCTTGTTGCAGGACACCGGGGTGCGCGTGTCTGGCGATGATCGCAATTACCGCCCGCAGTGTTCCGACCCCAGGCTGCAAATCAAACTGTTGAAAAGCCAGAACATTCCGGCCCTGGTGGCCCTCGGACAGCACGACATGGGCTTCGCCGGGCGCGACTGGATTGAGGAAAGCGGTGCCGATGTGGTGGAGCTGATCGATCTGGGCTTCAACCCGGTGCGCATTGTGGCGTGCATCCCCGAAGACTGGGACGTTGAGGATTTGCGTCAACGGCCGATCATCGTGGCTTCTGAATACCGCAACCTCAGCAGCCGGTTTCTCACCGAGGGTGGCTACGATTTCCAATTGCTGCGTTCTTTTGGTGCCACCGAAGTGTTTCCGCCGGAGGACGCCGACATGGTGATCGACAACACCAGCACCGGTTCAACCATCCGCGCCAACCGGCTCAAGATCATCGCCACCCTGAAACGCAGCGCCACTTGCCTGATTGCCAACCGCGCGGCGCTTGAAGATGCAGAAAAGAAGGCCTGCGTGGATGAATTGTGTGTGCTGATCAAAGGCGTGATGAACGGCCGCGAGCGCATTTTGCTGGAAATGAATTGCGCGCCCGAAGCACTGGATCAGGTGGTCAGCCTGTTGCCGGCCATGCGCGCACCCA
>JBNLBT010000129.1:0-8585 GCA_050303435.1 Marinicellaceae bacterium | reverse complement strand
TTTCAGCTGTGCCGTCCTGCCGGGTCACAACGGTCATCCCATCGCGTGCATCAGGTCAGTGCAATCACTCAACGTCATCGGCTTCCTGAGATTCAGCCGCTGCGTTCCAGGCTTCCAGTTCCTTGGCCCGTTTGGCTTCCAGTTCCAGTTCCTGCAATTTTTCGTCGTTGATTTTGCCTTCGGCAATCTCGCGCAAGGCCAGCACCGTGGGCTTGTCGTTTTCCTCGTCCACCAGCGGCTGTTGACCGTTGGCGATCAGGCGCGCGCGTTTGGCCGCCATGATCACCAGATCAAAGCGGTTGTCGACATTTTCCAAACAATCTTCTACTGTTACTCGTGCCATTTTTCTGCCACTTCCAATTTATTTCAAACAGACCCTACATTTTAACAAAATTACAGCGCAAAAAGAAAGCTAATTTACACCCCGTCCCCGCCCAGGTGCCTTCAATCCACCGTCGACAACGCGCGCCCCGCGCACCAGGCGCGGGCGTTGACGCGATCACTGAAGACCCAGGCACTGAGCAGGTCCTCGGGCGATGCGGCCGTCGGCCAGGCCGCATCGCCGTGCAGCGCCAGCCAGTCGGCCGCCGCGCCGATGCGCAAACCGCCCGTGGCCACGCCGGCCGCAGCGGCCCCGCCGCGCATGGCCGCCTGCCACAAATACGCCGCGACCTGGGGTTGCGCCTCGTCGCAGCACACGTTGCGCCGCCGCAGCGTTAAACGCTGTGAATATTCCAGCATTTTCAATTCCGCCGCCGGGTTGAGTTCAACCTGGCTGTCCGAGCCAATCGCCAGCGTCCCGCCGCCGTTGATCAGCGCCGGCACGTCGAACACCCCGTCGCCGAGGTTGGCTTCGGTCAGTGGGCACAGGCAGGCCACCGCGCCGCTGGCATTCAGCGCCTGTTTCTCAGCCGCGTCCAGATGCGTGGCGTGCACCAGGGTCCAACGCGGGGAGACGTCGAAATGATCCATCAGCCACTGCACCGGCCGTTGGCCGTGGTGTGCCAGACACTGTTCAACCTCGGGCAGCTGTTCCGCGATGTGAATGTGCACCGGCCAGGCGGCGTCGCTGCGCGCCAGCACCGCGTGCATCTGCTCAGGGCTGACCGCGCGCAACGAATGAAAACACAGGCCCAGGTTTTGCCCGGCGAGAAGTTCTCCCTGTAAATGGTCCAGCAAATCCAGGTATTCACCGGTGTCAAGAATGAATCGCTGCTGTGCAGCACTCGGCGCTTGCGCCCCAAAGCCTGAATGGCTGTACAACACCGGCAGCAACGTCAAACCGATGCCGGCGTCGCGCGCCGCGTGCACGATCACCCGGCTCATGCGCAGGGCGTCGTCCATTTGCCCCAGGTCACGGTGCAGGTAATGGAATTCACACACCCGCTCATAGCCCATGGCGCGCATGCGGCGGTAGGCGTCCACGGCCACGGCGTGCAGCGCGTCCGCGTCCAGCCCGGCGGCCAGCCGGTACATCAGATCGCGCCACGACCAGAAATCATCCTCGACCGCGTGGCGGTATTCGGCGCGGCCGGCCATGGCGCGCTGAAACACGTGGGAATGCGCGTTGCACAACATCGGCACGGCCACCGGCTGGCACAGATCGTCGGCGCCGGGCTGTGCGCCGGTGGTCAGCGATTCGATGCGCCCGCGATCATCCACGCCCAACCGCACGTCGCGTTGCCAGCCGTCCGGCAGCAGCGCCGCCTGAAAAAAATAACGGTTCATTTGCGTCCGCATTGGTGATACATTGAGGCGCTATTGTAAAGCATCCTGACCCAGCCATGAACCACTGCGACTTGTTGATCGAAAACGCGCGCATCGCCAGCATGGCGGAAGACGGTCG
The DNA here is from genome assembly GCA_050303435.1 of Marinicellaceae bacterium. Lineage (GTDB taxonomy): Bacteria > Pseudomonadota > Gammaproteobacteria > Xanthomonadales > Marinicellaceae > JBNLBT01. Next base: position 6,739 of record JBNLBT010000129.1, on the reverse strand, counting down.
CGCCTACGGACTGATTGAAGACGGCGCCGTGGCGGTCAGCGACGGCCGCATCGACTGGATTGGGCCGCAGGCCCAACAACCCGCCTGCACAGCCAAAGAACGCGTAGACGCCGGCGGGCGCCTGTTGACACCGGGCCTGATCGATTGCCACACCCACCTGGTGTTTGCCGGTGCACGCGCCGGAGAATTTGAACAGCGCCTCAAGGGCGTCAGCTACAGCGAAATCGCCGCCGCCGGTGGCGGCATCCAGGCCAGCGTGCAGGCCACCCGCGCAGCCGATGAGGCGAGCCTGGTGGCCAATGCCCTGCCGCGCCTGCAGCACCTGATGGACCAGGGCGTGATGGCGGTGGAAATCAAATCCGGCTATGGGCTGGACCTTGCCTCGGAACTGAAAATGCTGCGCGCGGCCGGCGCCCTGGGCAGCGACCGGCCGGTGCAGATCCTGCGCACCTTTCTTGGCGCCCACGCGGTGCCGCCGGAACACCGCGACAGCCGCGGCGAATACGTCAATCTGCTGTGCCAGGAGATGATACCGCGCATCGCCCGCGAGGGGCTGGCTGACGCCGTCGACGTGTATTGCGAAGGCATTGGCTTCAGTGAAGAAGAAACGCGCGCAGTGTTCGACGCCGCCTGTCGCTGGAATCTGCCGGTCAAGTGTCACGCCGACCAGCTGAGCTTGAGCGGCGGCGCTGCACTGGTGGCCGAATACGGCGGCTTGTCGGCCGATCACGTGGAATACAGCGACGCCGCGGCGGTGCGCGCCATGGCCGAACACGGCGTGGTGGCGACTTTGCTGCCGTACGCATTTTACGCCCTGAATGAAACCCGTAAACCGCCGGTTGCGCTGTTCCGCAAACACGGCGTGCCGATGGCGGTGGCCACCGACTGCAACCCGGGCACCGCGCCCACCACCCACATCCTGATGTGTCTGCACATGGCCTGCACCCTGTTTTCCCTGACCGTGGAAGAAGCCTTTGCCGGGGTCACGCGCAACGCCGCGCGCGCGCTGGGTCTGAACGATGTGGGCTCACTGGAAGTTGGCCACAAGGCGCGCATGGTGTTGTGGCAGGCGCGCGATGTGGTTGATCTGGTGTATTGGCAGGGCGCCAACCCGGTGGCGCGGCTGTTTTTCGCCCCCTGAAGTTTCTCAGCGCTCCAGCATCAGCAGATAATTGCGCCCGTTGCGGTAGATGTTCAACACCGGCTCACCGCGGCGCTCGGGCAATTCGGCGCGCAATGCCTTGAGGCCATTGACCGCCTGTTTGTCAACCGCGGTGATCAGATCGCCAGCACGCAAACCCAAATCCCAGGCCTGTGAGCCGCGTTTGACCTCGCTGATCAGTACGCCGCTGAAATTGCGCCGGTATTTGGCCGGCAGATTGATCAGCACCGCGCCATCCAGCGCGCGGTGCAGTTCCTCACCCTGCAACTCATTGCGGTCGGCTTCGGTGATGATCCCGGACACCACATGCGTCTGCTCGGCACGCAGGTACTCTATGTCGAATTTTTTGTTCAATTCCAGCAGGCCTTCGCGGTTTTCAAACGCCTTGCTTTCACGCACCGCCACGCCGTCGATGCCCAGCAGAATGTCGCCAGCCTGCAAACCGGCGCGGGCGGCCGGTGAGCCGGGTTCCACCGCGGTCACCACCACGCCGCCGCGCGGTCCCACGGAGAAGGCGCGCGCCAATTCGTCGGTCAAATCCTGCACCGACAAACCCAATGAGCCACGGCGCACCACGCCGAATTGCAGCAGCTGTTGCATGATGCGCTGCGCCATGCTGGAAGGAATCGCGAAACCGATGCCGACGTTGCCACCGCTGGGTGAAAATATCGCGGTGTTGATGCCCACCAACGCGCCGTTGAGGTCGATCAGTGCACCACCGGAATTGCCGGGGTTGATGGAGGCGTCGGTCTGAATAAAATTCTGATAGCCCAGACCGGTCACGCTGGTGCGGCCCAGGGCGCTGACGATGCCGGAGGTGACGGTCTGTCCAAGACCGAAGGGGTTGCCCACCGCGACGACAAAATCACCGACCCTGAGGCGGTCCGAATCGGCCAGCGGCAAGGCCACCAGATCGGGCGCATCGATCTGGATCACCGCCACATCGGTGCCGTCGTCCGAGCCGATCAGTGTGGCCTGAAACACCCGCCCGTCGGCCAGCGACACGCTGATGTCATCGGCGCCGTCGACCACGTGGTGGTTGGTCAGAATGTAACCGTTCTCGGCGTCGACGATGACGCCGGAACCGAGGGACTGGGTGACCCGTTCACGCGGCGCGCTGGGCAATCCGTAAAACCAGTTGTAAAAATCGGCGTTGCGGCTGCGCACGTACTGCACGCTGCGTGTGCTGATGTTGACCACCGCCGGGGTGACCTGTTCCAGTATCGGTGCCAGTGAAGGCAATGCCTGTCCATCCACAGCCACCGGCAAACGCGCCTGCGCCAGTGCGGCCAGCAGACACAGCAGGGTTGTCAAAGTGTGTTTCATCATGGCTCCTATAGATCTGAAATTCATCCGATGGTTCCCGCCCGCGGGGGGTGTTATTCAGTTGAATATTGCTTAAAATGGGCGCACTGCAAGCAAAGTCAAGCCGATGTTCATTGAAAATCTGCACGCGGCGCAGCGCCGCAATCAATCACTGGTGTGTGTGGGACTGGATCCCGACGGGCCGCGCATTCAGGCACTCGGCGTGGATCTCGACGCCTGGTTGCGCCGGGTGGTCGACGCCTGCGCCGCACACTGCTGCGCCTTCAAGCCGCAGATTGCGCATTTCGCCGCGCTCGGCGCCGAAGCCTCATTGCAGGCGATCATCGAATACATCCACAGTGAACACCCCGGCATCCCGGTGATTCTTGACAGCAAACGCGGCGACGTGGGCAGCACCGCGGCGCATTACGCCAGCGAAGCCTTTGACCGCTACAACGCCGACGCGGTGACGGTCAACCCCTACCTGGGTCAGGACAGCCTGCAACCGTTTCTGGACCGCCGCGAACGCGGCGTGATCGCGCTGTGCAAAACCTCCAACCCCGGTTCCGGCGAATTGCAAAACCTCACCACCGCCGACAGCCGGCCCGTGTATCAGGTGGTGGCCGAACGCGCCACCAGCGCGTGGAACGCAAACAACAATGTGCTGCTGGTGGTCGGCGCCACCTGGCCCGAGGAATTGCGTCAAGTGCGCGCCATCGTTGGCGACATGCCGCTGCTGATCCCGGGCATCGGCGCGCAGGGCGGCGATCTTGCGGCCACCTTGCAGGCCGGCTTGCGTGCCGATGGCTTGGGGCTGGTGATCTCATCTTCCCGCGGCATCATCTACGCCAGCGACGATGCAACGGGATTCGCCGACGCCGCCGGCGCGGCCTGCCTGCGTCTGCGCGAGCAGATCAACCGCCACCGCGACTGAGTCACCGGGCGGCGGTGAGACCGAAAAATATCACTTTCGATACACTTGCACGACACACAAAGGGGCTATAATGGCGGACTGATTTCACACATTCCTCGGGACCCTTGTACGATGTCGAAAAACGCCAACAAACTGCCTTCGGACAGCGCCTTCTCCGAACACAGCTCAGATTCCGTTCAAACCGGCAAGCGCCGCCGCACCCTGTGGCCGTTTCTCGTCATCATTGGCGCCGTGGTGTTGCTCAGCATGCTGATGATGGGCCGCAAGCAGCCGCCGGCCAAACTGCCGCCCAAAGCGTCGGGATTCCTGGTCGAAACCACCACGCTGGAAGCCAGCGATCACGGCATCGAAGTCAGCACCCAAGGCGTGGTGAAAGCCAAACGCGACATCACCTTGCTGCCGGAAATCAGCGGCAAAATCATTGAAGTGTCCAATCAGTTTGCCGTCGGCGGCACCTTCGCCTCAGGCGACGTGCTGGTGCGCATTGATCCGGCCGACTATCGCGTGGCAGTGCAGCGGGCCAAAGCCAATCTGGCGGCCCAGCAGGCCACACTGGACCTGGAACAGGCGCGCTCCGAACAGGCGCGCAAAGACTGGAACAGCCTGGGTAAATCCGGCCGCCCCAGCGATCTGGTGCTGAACATCCCGCAACTGGATGGCGCCAAGGCCGCGGTGGCGGCGGCGAGCGCCGACCTGGCCAAGGCCGAACGCGACCTGGACAAAACCGAAATCCGCGCGCCATTTGACGGCAGTGTGACGGAAAAACACGTCGACATCGGCCAGTTCGTCACCAGTGCCACGGTGCTGGCACGGGTGGCCAGCTCACTGGTCGCCGAAATGCGCCTGCCGCTGACCGATTTCGATCTGCACAAACTCGACGTCACGCAGCTGCAAAGTCAGCCTCTGCCGGTGCATTTCAGCGTTGAGGACGGCGAGATCATGGGCACATTGGTGCGCATGGAAACGGCCAAGGACAGCAACACGCTGGTGAATCACGCGGTGGCTGAACTGTCGCGGCCACTGGACGCCGGCATCCTGCTGAACAGCTTTTTGAATGCACGCATCGAAGGCAAAGTGCTGCACAACGCCTTTAAGGTGCCGCTGGGCTACATGCTGGCCAACGACCAGATCGCGCTGTACAAAACCGGCGACGACACGCTGGAAATCCGCGATTTGACCGTGGCCCACCGCGACCGCGATTACGCTTACGTGACCGCCGGTTTGAGCGCCCAGGACCGCATCATCACCACACCGATCCAAAGCCCGTCCGCCGGCATGAAACTGCGCCAGTCTGCGGAAGGAAACATGGCCGCAACGGGCGCGCCCCCGGCCACTGAAGGGGTGGCCGCCAACGCGCAGGATTCCGGCAACAACACGCAGGAGTAAGTCATGGAAAAGCACTGGAACAAAGGCATCATCCACTGGTTCGCCAACAACACCGTGGCGGCCAATCTGTTGATGATCAGTCTGATGCTGAGCGGCCTGTTTGCCGCCCTGAACCTGAAAAAAGAAATGTTTCCGTCGACCAGCATCAACCAGGTCAGCATCACCGTGCCCTACCCCGGCGCGGCGCCGGAAGAGGTTGAGGAAGGCATCTGCGTTAAAATCGAAGACGCGGTCAACGGCCTGGAAGGCATTGACAAAATCACCTGCCGGGCGCGCGAAGGCGTGGCCTCGACCAACATCGAGGTGAATTCCGACTACGTGGTCAGCGATGTCATGGCGGAGATCAAAAACCGCGTCGACGGCATCAATTCGATGCCGGTGGAAGCTGAAAAACCGATCATCAGCGAGATCCTGATGAAACAGCCGGTGATCTTTGTCTCGGTGTTCGGCCACGTGCCGGAGAAGCAGCTTTTGGAGGCCGCGCGCACCCTGAAGGATGAAATCATTGATCTGCCCAACGTGTCCATGGCCTCGCTGCTGGGCGCTCGGGATTTCGAACTGGCCATTGAAATCAAGGAAGAAGTGCTGCGCGAATACCGTCTGAGCTTCGACGAAGTGGCCGCGGCGATCCGCGCGGCGTCGATTGATTTGCCCGGCGGCTCGGTGAAATCCGACCGCGGCGACATTTTGCTGCGATCCATTGGCCAGGGCTACACCGGCCACGATTTCGCCGAAGTGGTGGTGCGCACCAATCCGGACGGCTCGCGCCTGCTGTTGGGCGACATCGCCGAGATCAAAGACGGCTTTGTGGAAAGCGGCGGCAACGTCAACTTCGACGGTAAACCGGCGATCAGCATTCAGATCGACTCGGTGGAAAACGAATCGGTGCTGACCATCGCCGAAACCGTCAAACAGTACGTGGCCATGAAACAGCAGCGCTTGCCGAACAACATTTCCATTGCCACCTGGTCGGACGCTTCACACTACGTGCGCGGGCGGCTGGACATGATGCAACGCAACATGGTGCAGGGCGCCATATTGGTGCTGCTGATTCTCACCCTGTTTTTGCGTCTGAAGGTCGCCTTCTGGGTGATGGTCGGTCTGCCGGTGGCCTTTTTGGGCACCTTTCTGCTGATGCCCATATTGGGCATTTCAATCAACATGCTCTCGCTGTTTGGATTCATTGTGGTGCTGGGGATCGTGGTGGACGACGCCATCGTCATCGGCGAGAGCGCCTATGACCATATACAACGCAAGGGCCATTCACTGAAAAACGTGGTGATCGGCGCGCAGCGCGTGGCCACACCGGCAACCTTTGGGGTACTGACCACCATTGCCGCCTTCGTTCCAATGTTGTTCGTCGGCACCCTATTCGGATCATTTTTTGAGGCCATCGCCTGGGTGGTGATTCTGTGTCTGTTCTTCTCGCTGATCGAATCCAAACTGATTCTGCCGGCGCATCTGGCGCACATGCGCGTCACCGATTTGCACACCGAAAACCCCGGCCCGCTGCTGCGCGTGCAACGCAAGGTCAACAACGGCCTGAATCATTTCATCAACAACATCTACCAGCCCATCATTGAGCGCGCCATTCAACGACCCATTCTGACCCTGGTCTCATTCGTCGCCATTTTTGTACTTTCAATAATGTTGATCGCAAGCAACATGGTGCGATTTGTTGTTTCACCGGATTTTGTTGCCGATTTTGTGCAGGCGGATTTTGCCATGGCCAAAGGCACGCCGCAGGAGAAAACCGACCAGGCCTTGCGCCAGGTGGAAGACGCGCTGATGCGGCTGGACCGCGACGTCAGCCAGGCCAATGGACGTGAATCCGGCGCGGTGGTGGTGCACCGGCTGGCGCTGACCAGTGGACAAACCAGCGGCCGGGTGATCGTCGAGCTGGTCAAAGACGAAGATTCGGTGATTTCCGGCAAGGACATGCTCAACCGCTG
>JBNLBT010000128.1:0-8595 GCA_050303435.1 Marinicellaceae bacterium | reverse complement strand
CACCGGTCAGATACCTGGGACGTGCGTCCCAAGCATGGGTTGCCCTGGCAGCGCTGGTGATTTTTCAACGCAAATATGCGCCAACCGCCCACCCGGGTTCACATCCATTGCAAACCAAACCGGTCTTTGGCCCGTATTCAATCACTCTAAAGTTAAAAGCATGAGGACAACGGATGAAAAAATATATTCACAAAAAAAACCCAACAGCCCGTCTGGTGTGCGCGCTGCTGTGCTGTGCGATCACCCCACAGGGCTTTGCCCAATTCATCATCGGTTTGGCCCAGGACGATGAATTCATGGTGCCAGCGGAAACCGAAACAACGCTGGATGTTCTGGCGAATGACCACACGGTTACGCAGGTGTATTCAATTGAACTGCCGCCCGAGCTGGGTCAAGCCTGGGTGACGGATGACCAGCGCATCGTGCTGCAAACCGCAGCGGGTGTCAGCGAGCCTTTTGAGTTCCACTACACCGCAACCAATGCAGACTATGAAGTTTCATACAGCGCCACGGTGGCCATCAAAGTCAAACCCAATCTGCTCGATGACGCCGCTTTTGCCGTCGCCGGTGAACCGCTGCTTGTAGAGGTCATGAACAACGACAGCGGCGGCTTCAGGCCGGAATGGATTTCTGCAGTGCCTGGACTGAGCGTCGAACTGCTGGCCGATGGCACGGTGCGTGTGTTGTCTCACGTCCCGGGTCAGTACCTTGTGCACTACGGCGCCGCAGAAGCAAGCGCGCAACTCACGGTGTACGTTCGCGCCGCCGACGCGGCCGCCATCCCCGGCGAGGACATCTCGGTGCATGCGCTGGCCGATGCCGAGGCGGTCGACATCCCCATTGCATTGCTGTTCAACAGCGCAACGGTGGTTAAACACGGGGCCTATGGCACAACCGAGCTGGCGGCGGCCAACCGGATCCGCTATCGCCCCAGCGTGTTCCGCCCCGGTCAGGATCAATTCGAAATGTACCGCGTGATCAGCAACAACCTGCAGGGCGGCGAGCTCAACTGGTCACGTCAAATCGTCACCGTGCACCTGGATGATCCGAATCTGCAACATTATTTTGACTTCGACACAGCCCCGCCGGCCTTGCAAAACACCGTGCTGAATCAAGGCCGTTCAGAGGTGAACGGCGCCTGGTTCAATGGCGGCGCACTGCTGATCGAACCGCCGCGCTTCAGCGCCGATGCATTGCGCGGTGCCGGGGCTCTGGATTTGAGCGCCAACGACGCCACCGGTGTGGTGGTGGCTGCGCCCGTGCACAAAGAAGCCGGGGCGCTCTCGGTGTGGCTGAACATACCCGCCGATCGTCTGAAACACGGCACCGAAAACAATGAGATGACCGTGGCCGCGTTCAGTGCGAATGCCGTTGACACACAGTGGGACGTCACGCTGGTGCCCAGCAGCCTGGACACGGGCGTTTTCCGGCTGCGCGCCGGCGACACCGAACTGCACAGTGAGATGGTGTGGTTCAATCCCGGCTGGCATCACTTCGCCTTGGCCTGGTCGCAGGACGAAAGCGGTGGCCGGGTGCAACGCATGTCATTGAATGGACGGCCCATTGCCGAAGCCGATGCCAACGATCCACTGTGGCTGCCGGTCGACATCACAGACGGCAGTCACTTCATACTGGGCAATCGCTTCGAGTGCCTCAGCAGCGACTGCGGCGCCTCTTTTGGGGGTTTGCTTGATGAATTCAAACTTTATGATGAGACGCTTGATCCATCGGCGTGGCTTGCGCAATACACACAACAGAACCCACATCTGCAATTTCAGCTCAAAGCGGACGACATCACCCAAAAAGCAACGGTCAACAACGCCGTGTCCATGCAGCAGAGCATCGCTTTGGAACAGATCCATGGCGCGCCCTACAAAGTGCGCAGCGATCACGCCGAAATAGGATTGATGTTCTCAGACGGCGGCGGTCACTTGCGCTGGGCGCTGCCTGAGGGCCATTTGAACCCGCACAACAGCTGGCTGGCCTGGACGATTCAGCTGCCGGATGAGGGCCTGCATGAAGACGTTATTCTGCTCATGGATGAATCTGAACGCCTGCGCATTGCCTTGCAAAACAGCGGCGACGGGCTGGGCAGACTCATCGTACAGAACAACAATGAAACACTGCTGATGTCCGATGAGTTGACACTGCCGCCGGGGCAATCGCTGGATGTGCAAGTGCTGTGGACCGCACAAACGGCCACTGCGCACATGAATGAACAGCTGATCGCCCACAACAGCTTTTTCAATCTGGACTACAGTGTCTTGAATGCCGTGCTGGTGCCCATGGCCCCGGGAGTTTCTTTGTGGGCCATGCAGTACGGCGAATGGCAGGACTCGGGCGACGGCGGCCTGACCGACACGCCCGTTCAGAATGTGCAGAAAACAGTGGTCAACGCCATGTACATCCCGGAAATCCGCTTGATCAACCACCCGGATGAGCCGTACGGTTTTCGCTGGTTGCCGGGCCACATGAAAACCCACTCCATACTGGCCTGCAAAAACAATGTGCCGGAAAAACTGAGCTGCCAATCGCGCAAATCCATCGCCCTGCTGGCCAAGGAACACGACGCCAATCGATCGCTGCAGAAAAACCTGGTGGCGCACGGCACGCCGATGAAAGCACCGGTGTACTGGTGGAACCGATTCACTGAAAAGCTGCACAATAAAAAAACCGGTGCCAGCTACACAGACATACTTAAAACAGGCAATATTCTGGTCACACAAATGCAGGGCACCGGCGACCGCAATACGCGCGTGACCGGCCCCACCGGGGACAAAATGATCATGGGCATCACGCTGAGTGCCTGGACCGGGCTTGAAGCCAATGGCTCCGTGGCCCTGGCCGCCAACCATCCGTTCAACAACATCGCGGATTTGGCCTGTTCAGCCACCGGTGTATTGACCGACAGCTGGTCGACCAATGCCAACACCGCGCTGGCCGTGATTGGCGATCACCGACGCATGGACAAAGCCTGGATGAATGGCGCATATATTGGCTGCGACGCCAATCTGGTGGTGCGCTGCACCTGCCCCGTTGAAGTGAAACAACGCAAGATCGAGAAACTGAAGTGAGCCATGCACTGCGTGGTGGTTCCGCGCCACCGGCGCCGCGCCATCACGCGTCATGGATGGTCAGTTTTTTTTGTGCGTCAGCAGCCATTGATAAATGTCGTGACCGGCGCTCAAATCGTAGGTGCGTCGCCAGGAATTGTGGCCGACACCGGGGTAGATGACCATGCCCACGTCGTCGGGTTGCGGGTCGCTGCAGGCCAGAATGCCGCTGATGGGATTGACGGTGCCGGACACATTGACGGTGGGATCGGCGTCGCCGTGAAAAGCCCAGATCGGCGTGAGGCCCATCGGGCAGCCGACGTTGTTGAAGACGTTGGTGCCGTTGCCAGCGATGGGCACCATGGCGGCGATCTGCGAATTCAAGGCCAGCCCCAGATAATTCCAGCTGCCGATGCCGCCGCAGCTCAAACCGGTGAGGTACACGCGCTCGGGGTTGATGTCGTAGTTGAGCAGCGCAAAGTCGATGAAATTTTCAATCTGGCTGGCGGAAGTGCAGCCCCCGCCGCCGCGTTGCGGTGACAGCACCACAAATGGCCGCGCGTTGTCCCAGCTGTCTTCGTTGATCAGTCTGGGCGGCCCGTTGGCCAGCACGCGATTCAGTTCGGTGGTGCCGTTGCCGTTTTCACCGAGGCCGTGAATAAACACCAGCAACGGGTAATCCTGGGTGCCGTCCGCATAACCGGGCGGCAGGTATTCATAATAACCCTGCGCGGCCGCGCTGCTGCCCAGCGGCACGGCCGTGTGGCGCGCCGAAGGTTCTTCTGTGGTGGCGGGAATGACGGGCAGATCAATGGCCTCGAAATCGGCGATGAACAGGGCCCGGCCAGGGGCGCAGAACAGCATCAGCGGGCCAAGCCAAAGCCAATGACGTGTGGAATTTTGCATGCGCTTGCAGCCTTAAAGATCGAAACCCCCATGGTAAATCATCCCACAGGCAATTCTGTGAGTGCGGTCTCACTTTTCCCGGGTGTTGCCGCGCCATTCAGTTTTTCAGGCGGTAACCGGTTTTGAAAATCCAGGCAATGATGGCCATACACAAGGCCAGGAACACCAGAATCATCACCACACTGGTGGTCAGCGACACGTCCGAATTTTCGTAAAAGCTCCAGCGAAATCCGCTGACCAGATACACCACCGGATTCAGCAGGGACACCTTTTGCCAGAATTCCGGCAGCATGTTGATGGAATAAAAACTGCCGCCCAGAAAGGTCAGGGGCGTGATCACCAGCAAGGGAATGATTTGCAGCTTTTCAAAGCCGTCGGCCCACACGCCGATGATGAATCCGAGCAGTGAGAAGGTGACGCAGGTGGCGATCAGAAAAAACGCCATCCACAGTGGGTGCTGTATTTCCCGCGGCACGAAAAAGCCCGCGGTGCGCAGCACGATGACGCCGATCATCACCGATTTGGTGGCCGCCGCACCAACGTATCCAAGAACAATCTCGGCGTGCGACAGCGGCGCGGAAAGGATTTCATAGATGGTGCCGGAAAAGCGCGGGAAGTAGATGCCAAAGGAGGCGTTGGAAATGCTCTGCCCGAGGATCGTCAGCATGATCAGTCCGGGCACAATGAAGGCGCCGTAGCTGACCCCGTCGATGGCGGTGATGCGCGAGCCGATGGCCGAACCAAAAACGATGAAATACAGCACCGTGGAAATCACCGGCGAAGCGATGCTTTGCCCGATGGTGCGAAAAGTCCGGGCCATTTCAAATCGATAAATGGCTGCAATGCCGCGATGGTTCATGAGGCCTCCACCAATTGCACAAAGATGTCTTCCAGGGAACTCTGCCGGGTGTTGAAGTCCTTGCACTTGATGCCGTGTTCCTTGAGGCCATCCAGCAGGCTGACCACGCCGTTGTCCTGTTTCGCCGGGTCGTAAGTAAAAATCAGCTGCAGGCCGTCCGGCGCCACGCGCAGTCCGAATTCATCGAAGGCCGGTGGCAATTCCGCAATGGGCCGATGCAGATCCAGCACCAGCTCCTTTTTGCCCAGTTGTTTCATCAGAACGTGCTTTTCTTCCGTCAGAATCAGCTGGCCCTTGTTGATCACGCCAATGCGGTCGGCCATCTCTTCGGCCTCTTCGATGTAGTGTGTGGTCAGAATCACGGTGACGCCGGATTCGCGCAGCTTGCGCACCTGTGTCCACATGGATTTACGCAACTCCACATCGACGCCGGCGGTCGGTTCGTCGAGAAACAAGATGTCGGGCTCATGCGACAGGGCCTTGGCGATCAGCACGCGCCGCTTCATGCCGCCGGACAACATGCGAATCTGTGCGTCCTTTTTGTCCCACAGGGCGAGGGACTTCAACAAGTCCTCGATATACGCCGGATTGGGTTTTTTGCCGAACAGGCCGCGACTGAAGCACAGCGTATTCCAAACGGTATCAAAAGCGCCCAGAGTAAGTTCCTGCGGCACCAGACCGATCTGCGCGCGCACCGCGCGGTAGTCTTTGATGTGGTCCCGGCCGAACACGCGGATGCGCCCGCCGCTGGGTTGCACAATGCCACAAACCGAATTGATCAGCGTGGTTTTGCCGGCGCCGTTGGGGCCCAGCAAGGCAAAGATTTCGCCCTTGCGCACGGTGAGATTCACGCCGTCCAGCGCTTTCATCCCCCCCGCATAGAATTTGTCCAGCCCGTCGATTTCTATGGCCGTTTGTGTCATGCCAAAGCCTCCGCCAAATGCGCCGTATTGTACCGCCCGCACACAACAAAGCTCAACCCGGATTTGAGCGCCCTTGCCGGAACCACGCATTGGATTGAGGCGCAATCAACAACAACGCGCTGAGAATGAAAAGTCCCTCAGCCACCCACAAAAGTGGAATCACCAAGCCATCACCGGGGGTGGGTTCAGTTGCCGTGATCAAATCAAGCACGGACAAGGCCAGCACAGCCAGAGTCAGCCATCTTGCCCAGTTCCTGCATTGACTCAAATGATAAATAATAAACAACTGCAACAATATCAGCGCGCTCATCAGACTCCAAAGTATGACCCGGGATTGCTCGGGTGGGGCCTGTTGCACAACGACAATGCTGAGCGCGATTGTCACAGCCGTCTGCAGCAACAACAGGCACAAAGCGCAGTTAACAATCAATGGTCGACGGAATTCGTTCATGTCAATCTCCTTGCATTTCCTGGTGCCGTCGTGGCCGGGATGGCGCAACGACAGTCAACCTCATTAAAAACACGCCACCTCGCCCTCGAGGTAACGGCACACGCCATCCAGTGTACCAACCCACACCGCGCCGCTGCGCTCGGGCAACACACCAAACAGCATGCCTGGACTGTGCCACAGGCGCGTCGGCGTATACGCGTCCAGTGCCACAGGGCTTCTGTCGTAGCGGGTCAGGGCCCAGCCATTCAATTCCCTGGCTTCTGAACTGGTCCAGATCACGCCGTTGCTGTCGGCATGCACGTCCCCGACGAATTCGCTGGCAATTTGCGTGAGGGTCCGCCCATCGAATCGCCACAGGCCATCCTGCCCGCCCAGCCACAGGACACCGTCGGCGCCCATGCTGAACGATCTGACGTTGTTGAACGGTTGTCCTGAGGGCCGATTGAACGGCGAAAATCCGAGTCCATCGTAAATGAACACGCCGCCGCGGCTGGCCAGCCAGATGCGTCCGCTGGCATCTTCAATCACGGCGCTCAATTCATCGTTGGGCAGACCGTTTTCCGTGGTGAAGTGGCGCAGTGTGTGGCCATCGTACACACTGGCCCCCGCTTCGGTGGCGAACCACAGCCTGCCGAGGCGGTCTTCGTGCAGGTCGATCACCCGGTCATTCACCAGGCCTTCGCGGGTGCTCAGCTGATTGAACGCCTGCCCGTCAAAATAAAAAGCCCCCGAAGTCACCGAGCCCACCCAGAGTGTGCCGGTGCTGGTCGGCACAACAGAAAAATACAGGACGAGGTTTTCCGCGCTTGTCATTTTTCTGAATACCGCGCCGTCGTATTGATACACCCCGGACCATGAAACCACCCAGATGCGTCCGTTGGCGTCTTGTGCGATGTTGCGGGTGATGCCGCGGGGCGCTGTCTCACTTATAATCGTGATGACGGCATCGCTTGACCTGTGGCTCCGTTGACCTGAACACGCCAGCAGCGCGGTCAACACCCACAGCACTGAAAAGAATTGTCGCGCCTGGCGTTTCATGCTGTTTTCTCCATTGGACGTGAATTCATGTTGGCTTGATTCAGACCCGCGCGCGGCGAATAAGTTTGTTGAAATATAGCACCGCGGCACCCGTTCTGGCAGCAGGCACAATGCAATCGATCGCCCGCATCTCATGCCAGCCAGGCAGCTTGATCAATAAGCAGTTCATTTTCACCGCAAGCCAGCCAATGCCCGTTCAAGCGGCTGTTGGTACGCGGCGGGGTCCACCCGCGTCAAGCGCACCCGTGTGCAATCCTGAAATGCCATGAAAGCCTCGACGGCGGGCACAAAGGCGGCCATCAGCGCGTCGCTGTCCCCGCTGTGCACCTCAAAATGCAGCGCCTTGATTTCCAGACACCGCTCTTTGCGGTGCGCCTTGCAATCCATGCGCCCGACAAACGCATCGCCGTACAGCAGCGGCAGACAAAAATAGCCGTATTGTCTTTTATGCGACGGCACGTAGCACTCGATCTGGTAATCGTAGTCAAACAGGCTGCTCAGGCGCTCGCGCTGGATCACGCTGTTGTCAAACGGCGAGAGAATCCGCAAGCGCTTGTTCACACGGGTCAAGGGCCGTTCCAAGGCCCCGGATTCGATGTTGAAAACATCCCCGCTCTTGAGGCGCAGCGTTTGCATCAAGCCATCACTCAGGCGTTGATCCAGCAGGGTCTTCATCGCCCGGCGCAAGTTGCTTTGACGGCGCTGGTAAGTTAAGCCCTTCAGGCTCACCACGCCGTGACAGCGCAGTTGCTGATCCAGCAAATGCTCGGCCATCTCCGCCGCGCTGGGCACTCGGGTGTCCACAGCCGCAGGCAACACCCGTTCGGTCAAATCGTAGGTTTTCTGAAAGCCCTGTCGGTCACATACCATCAGATCGCCCTGCATGTACAGCTGTTCCAAGGCTTTTTTGGCCGGTTTCCAGTTCCACCAGCCGCCCTGGGCCGGTCTGCCCGATTCCACGTCGCGGGCGCGCAGCGGCCCGTCCACACGCACGCGCTGCAACAATTCATTCATCAATGTGTGGTCGGGGTTTTTAAACCAATGCGTCTGCCCGCTTTTGATGGCGTGTTTATACGGCAGTGAATAGCGAAAATCGCGCATCGGCAAGAACGCCGCGGCGTGCGACCAGTACTCGAATATTTCGCCGCGCTGCAACAGCCGGTCGGCCATCGTCGCTTGATAGCCCGGCACCCGACTGTGCACCACGTGGTGATGCGCCCGCTCAACCACTGAGATGGTGTCAAGCTGCACGTAGCCGATGTGTTCAATGGCCGTGCGCGCGCCGGACAGTCCGCGGCCGAACGGCTGGGCCTGCAACAGGCCTTGGGCGCCCAATGCCAGGCGCCGCAACCGCCGCCGATCACC
>JBNLBT010000127.1:0-8614 GCA_050303435.1 Marinicellaceae bacterium | reverse complement strand
CGGACGACGCGGACGATGGCCCGCGTCCTCACCCCGGCGGGCGGCGTCGTCGCCGTCGCGGGGCTGATTCTCGTTTTGACCGACAAACCCGCCAACGAGCGAGCCGAGCGTCGCGGCGTCCGACCGTCCGTGGCCATCGGACCCCGCGGCGTAGATGGCATCGGCTTTGACCAGGGCGGCGCGCAACAGCGCCTCGCCCTGCGCGACATCGCCGCACTGCAAGGCCAGCCGGCCCAGCCAGCTTTCAGCCTGCATGCGGCGCCAGCCGCCGGCCGGTTCCAGCTGCAATTCGGGCAACAATTCACGCAGTTCAGCCAGCGCGCCGTCGCAATCGCCCGGTGTGGCCTGGTTGCCGGCGCGAATCGCCACCTGCGTCACCGCGTTGTACAGGTTGGAGCGTTGCTGTTCACGGTACAACGCCATGGCCATTTGCAGCAATTCACCGGCTTCTGAGAACGCCCCTCTTTTGGCCAGCAGCCGCGCCAGGTTGCTCTGGCTGCGCGCCACCTGCAGCCGATTCTCTGCGAACACCGTTTGCCGAATGTGCAGCGAAGCGCGGTAGTATTCTTCGGCGCGGTCCAGCGCGCCCATGTCTTCATACAAATAGCCCAGGTTGTTGGTTTGCAACACGTAGGCCGTGCTGTTGACGCCGCTGCGCGCCTCGCTGATGGCCAGCGCTTCGCTGTACAGCCCTTCGGCGGCGCTGAAACGCCCCTGGTCGTGGTAAATGAACGCCAGCTCGGCGATGCCCTCGGCGTACTCGGGGTGTTGCCGGCCGTACAGTTTTTCCGCGATGCCGATCGATTCCAGCATATCGGTTTCGGCCGCCTGCACCCGCCCCAGGCGGTTCAATGCCAGTGCACGGGTGCGCAGACGGATCGCGTATTTCGGGTGCATGCGCCCCAGCTGCTGTTCGGTGAAGCGCAGCGATTCATTGATGTGCGCCAGGGCCGTCTCGCCGCGCGTGACGTTGGCCAGTTCCCGGTGAATGCGCGCCAGCAAACCCGCGTCCTCAATGCCTTGGGCTTTGAGTTCAGCCAGCAAGGGTTCAAGATTTTCGACGATCGCCGCCTCTTCGCCGAGGTTCAGTGCCAGGGTCGCCTGGCGCGTGCGGTGCCAGCCCAGCGCCACCGGATCGCTGACGCGCGAGGCAAAGGCATCGGCTGCGGCCATGGCCGCCTGCGCCGCCGGCACGTCGCCTGAATAAAACAGCATCAGCGCCAGCTGCCCAAGGTCGTGAAATTCCAGCACCGCCTCGCCGTTGGCGCGGTGCAGCGGCAGGGCCTGGCGGTAGTACTCAATGGCGCGATCGATGTGCCCCAATTCAAACTGGATGCCGGCCAGTTTGTCCAGCAAGTCGGCCTTGACCGCCGGCACGTCGTCCAGGCCATAGGCCAGCTGCCGCTCGGCGTTGGCCAGCACATCGGCCAGCGCAACCGCTTCACCGCGCGAACCCAGCGGCGAAGCCGACTCCAGCACCTGCACCAGAAAATCCGTGGTGCGGGTGGCGATCAGGCGCTGCTGTTCGGCGCGTTCGCTTTGCGCCAGCACGGCCGCCTGGTTGCGCCACAGCATCACCGGCAGGGCGATCAACAGTCCCAGCAGCGCCAGCGTCAAGGCGCTGCTCACCGGATTGCGCGACAGCGCCTTGCGCAGGGTGTAGCCCAGGCTGTTGCCGGTGGCTTCCAATGGCCGGCCCTGCAGAAAGCGGCGCAAGTCCTGCGCCAGTGCGGACACGGTGGCGTAGCGTCGCTGCGGTTCCTTGCGCAAGGCCATCATCACCAGGTTGTCCAGATCGCCGTGCAGAACGCGTGCATTGTAGGGCCGCTCTTCGGGGTTCGCGCGCAGGGCCTGGCTGGGCTTGAGCGGCGTCTGTTCGGTGATTTCACGCATCAGTTCGGCCGGCGTGCTGCTTTCAGCGGCGTGCGCACGGCGTGCGCTGAGCATTTCATGCAACAGCAAACCCAGGGAATAAATGTCGCTGGCAGTGCTCACGCGCGCGCCGGTGATTTGTTCCGGGCTGCAATAGGCCAGCGTCAGCAACGGCGATGTTTCGGTGATTTCAGGCCCCTCGGTGTCGCGTCGGGCGATGCCAAAATCCAGCACCTTGACCACGCCTTCGGGGGTCACCAGGACGTTGCCGGGCTTCAGGTCGCGGTGGATCACCCGATGTGAATGGGCGTATTCCAGCGCCTCACAGACCTGCAAAAAACAGGCCAGAATGTCCCGCAGGCCCATGCCTTGATCGCTGATGTGCTGCAACAACGGTGGGCCTTCCACCAGCTCCAGCACCATGAACGGCCGTTGTTCATCCAATTGCCCGCCACCCAGCAACTGCGCGATGTTCGGGTGTCTGAGGTCGGCCAGCAGCGCGCGTTCGGTCTGGAAACGCTCCCAGGCACTGCGTCCGGGCAAGGGCTTGAGCACCTTGATCGCCACGCGGTGTTCGAAATCTCCGCAATCGCGCGCCGCCAGCCACACCTCGGCCTGACCGCCGTGCCCAAGACGTCGCTGCAACACGTAATCGCCGAATTTTTCCCCCGCCTCCAGCGTCTTGACCTGCGCCGCCGCGTTGTGCACCGCCGCGGCCGCCTGGCCCAACAAATCGTCGCCGGTGGCGTGCCGCAACAGCGCGCGCACGCGCGCCTGCACGGCCTCTGTACAGCCGCTGTCTGCCATGGCCTGCGCGCGCTGCGCTTCGGGCAACTGCACGCAGGTGAGAAACAGCGCCTTGATTTGCGCCGCCTGCGCTGACGGGCCGTTCATTGCACGCCCTCGTGCACGTGCGCGCGAATGAAACTTTGCGCGAAATGCAAATCGCGCTTCAGCGTGGCCGGACTGATCTTCAATGCGTCGGCGGCTTCGGCGCGGCTGGCGCCAGTGAAGTAACACAAATCCACGGCCTGGGCGCTGCGCGAATCCATGCGTTCCAGGGCGTTGATGGCGCGGTTCAGCGCGACAAAATCCACCGTCGGCTCCTGCAACAGGCCCAAGCCGTCGGTGTAGGTGACCCGGCGCAACTCGCCGCCGTGGCGTTGCGCGGCTTTGCGCCGACCGTAGTCAACCAGTAAGCGGCGCATTTGCCGGGCAAATATGAACAGATAGGCGTGTGGGTCATCGCAGCCGCTGGCGGACGCGTCCAGCTTCATGAACGCCTCGTGCACCAGATCGGTGGGCGACAGGGTGTGACCGGCGCGTTCAGCGCGCATCAGCCCCTGAGCCAGCTTTTTCATTTGCCGGTAGACGCCTGTTTCCAATTCGAAATCCACGCGATGTGCCCCTCTTGTGTTCTTCAATGCGGTGTCCTGCGGCTCACCCATGCGCGCCGGGAACCTGCGGCGGTGCCTGACCGCGGCAGTGAAAGTATAAAACATTCCAGGCGCAGACGGGCCGAAATCCGCGCCCCGCGGCGTTTTCTCACGCCGAAATGCGCGATGCGGCGCAAATCTCCGCAGAATCCGCGTGCAGGCGTCGTGCGGCGCCTGCGCTCGGCCCAACGGCCACGCTGGAATTTTCAGCTATAATGCGCTTAAAGCGAGGAATGATGGAGGCCGCATGACCGAAGAGAATCTCAAAGCGCAGATTGACGCCGCCATGGCGTACGAGGCTGTGCATGTACCGGCGCTGTTTCGTCAGTGGGCCACGCGGCTGTTGGATGAAGTGCAGCTGCAGCCGGGTGACCGGGTGCTGGATCTGGCCTGCGGCACCGGCGTGCTGGCGCGCGAAGCGGCATTCCGGCTCGGCGGCGCCGGCGGTGTGGTGGGCGTGGATCCGGCGCCCGGCATGCTGGCGGCGGCCAAACGCCTGGGGCCGGGCATTGAGTGGCGCGCCGGCAGCGCCGAAGACATCCCATTGCCCGAGGGCGCCTTCGATCACGTGTTCAGCCAGTTCGGCATGATGTTTTTCACCGACCCGATGCGCGCGGTGGAGGAAATGCATCGGGTGCTGGCCCCGCGCGGCCACCTGGTGGTGGCGGTGTGGGATCGGGTGCAGGCCTTTCCGCTGTACGACGATTTGATGCAGCTGCTCAAATCCCGCGCCGGCGACGACGCGGCGGCGGCACTCAACGCCCCGTTCAGGCTTGGTGATGAGCAACAATTTGCCAAGTTGTTTAATCACCCCGGGCTGCACATGGACGCGGTCAAAACGCGCCAGGGCACGGCCCGCTTTGCCAACCTCAATGCAGTGGTGGAAGCCGAATTGCGCGGTTGGCTGCCGCTGATGGGCGTGCAGCTGGACGAAGCTTTGATTGAGTCCATTCTGTCCGAAGCGGCCGACGCGCTGGCCCAATACGTCACCGCGGAGGGCCGGGTGGAATTCAGCAGCTCGGCACACATGATTCACGGCCGCAAGGCCTGAACCTGAGCGAACCGCGGGCGCACCGACATCGCGCGGTTTGTGCGTGGTGTCACATTTTCAATGGCGGCGATTGGCTACACTGGTGCACCGGAGGATTTGCCATGAAACGCTTTGATTTGATTGTTTTTTTTCTGCTTTTGACCGCCGCCGTCAGCGGCCTTGCCGAAACGCGCCAGAGCGGCGCCCACTTGTTTGGTCTGGTGGACAACGGCGACATCACGCACACCGCGGTGGCCAGCGGCGACTGGTTTGCACCGGCCACCTGGTCGGGTGGTGCGGTGCCTGATGCCGACGCCTGGGCCTTGATTCCCGCGGGCATTGAGGTGCACTACGGACAAATCAGCGACGCGCCCTTGAACGCCGTGCGGGTGGACGGCACGCTGAAATTCTCAACCACACAGTCCAGCCGCATGCGCAGCGACATTCTGCTGGTGACCGACACCGGACGATTGACCATCGGCACACAAAACCAGCCGGTGCAGTCCGGCGTGGACGTGGAAATTCTGATTCGCGATCGCGGCGACATCGATGTGATCAAAGACCCCACACTGAGCGGTCGCGGCCTGTTGGCCAGCGGCCCGGTGTCCATGCACGGCGCGCCCAAGACCCCGCACCTGAAAGTGGCGCAGGACCCGTTGATGGGTCAATCCCAACTGGTGCTGGCCGAAGCGCCGCTGAATTGGCAGGTTGGCGACGTGCTGATCGTCGCCGGCACCAAATATTCGGGCTGGAAATGGGACAACAGCATCCTGGCGGTGCGCTACCACGGCACCCAGGATGAAGTGGTGAGCATCGCCGCCATCAACGGCGCGGTGGTGAGTCTGAATGAGACTTTGCAGTACGACCACTTCACCCCGCGCGCCGATCTGAAAACCTCGGTGGCCAACATGACCCGCAACATCACCATCGCCAGCGAAACCCCGGACACCACGCCGGTGCACCGCCGCGGCCACGTGATGTTCATGCAACAGGCGCCGGTGGACGTGCGCTACGTGAGTTTCTGGCAACTGGGCCGCACCGACAAATCGGTGCCGTCGATGGACGCCGGGGACATCAATCCGATCCAGCCGGACAGCAACGTGCGCGGGCGCTACGCCTTCCATCTGCACGCCAAAGGCATCCTGGACCCGGAACATCCGGTCATCGCCATTGGCAACGCGGTGATGGGCTCGCCGGGCTGGGGCTACGTGCACCATTCCAGCAACGCCATATTCCACAACAACGTCAGCTTCGACACCTTTGGCGCCGGCTTTGTCGCGGAAACCGGCGATGAGATTGGCGTGTGGTCGAACAACCTGGCGATCAAAGCCGAAGGCAACAGCGCCTTCAACCCGAAAAACGGCAACGACCCCGCCAATTTCGACATGGGCCGCACCGGCGATGGCTTCTGGTTTCAGGGCCGCATGGTGCGCAGCGTGCACAACATCGCCGCCAGCGTGAATCACGGCTTTGTCTATCTGCACCGCGGCAGCGGCATGGTGAGTTTCCCCAACACCGCCTTCATGCTGCCCGAAGCGCTGCGACTGTACGCCAATGTCAGCCCCGACGACGCGCCGATCGTGTCGTTTCTCGGCAACGAAAGTTTCGCCTCAACGGTCGGTTTGTACGTGGTCAAGGCCAACCCCAACCAGCAACACGACATCCACAGTCACTTTAAGGACTTCACCGCCTGGGAAGTGCGCGCCGGTTCTGCGATGGAGTACACCTCGCACTACCTGCTGGAAAATTTTGACGTCATTGGCAACACCCCGGAACCCTTCCGTTCACCGGCCTTTGGCATTGAATTCGGCACCAACACCAGCGACATGGTGATCAACGGCGCGCAAGTGACCGACTTCCCCACCGGCCTGGTGTTGAGCAAGAACTACACCTTCCCGGTGCCCCCGGAAACCAACCAGTATGTGATCATTGACGTCGCCTTTGACAACGTGGGCACGCTCATGGAGGAATACGACCCGACCATCGACCTGGTGCTGAGCGCCGCCGACCTGACGCCCGGGCAATTCAACGTCGAGCTCAACGGCGGGGTGTATGAGTACCTGTCCCCGGCCACCACCGCCGGTTCGGGCCTGCCCTGGATTGGCAGCAAAACCGACGCCATTGGTTTCAGCCCGGTGCCGGCCGGCACCGACGGCATTGGCGTGCCGGTGTTCGACATGATCACCATCTGCGCCACCGACGGTTACCTGCGCAGCGGCGATGACACCCCCTACGCCATCGTTGAGGAATATTTCACCGACCGCGCCAGCGGCGTGATTCACAAACTGGGGCTGATCACCCGGCTTGGGCCCGATGTGGAGGCCATCCTCGGCAATGAATTCCATGCCTGGAGTGATGCCTTTCAGGCCGGCCTCATCGACCTGTCCAGCGCGGCGCCGGTGGCGCTCGACGACGCCCACAGCGCATCCACCGCGCGCCCGGCGCGCATCAACCTGCTGGGCAACGACAGCGATCCCGACGGCGACGCCCTGCGCGTGGACGGCATCGTGCAACCGGCCAACGGACGGGTCTTCGACCGCCTGGACGGCTCGGTGGAGTACATTTCGGATTACGATTTTACCGGCACCGACCGTTTTCAATACTGGGCCAGCGACGGGCAGGGAAATTTCACCCCCGCCGAGGTTGTGATTGAGGTGCTGAACGACGTGATTTATCGCCACGATTTCGCCGAATAGACGGCGCGCGCCGGTCGCACGCGGGCTGCGGCGACTGCGCATCGGGCCACCGCACGCAGGACCTGTGAGCCACGGCTCTGTCACACCACTGCGGGGGCATTTCAGGCATCGCCACAAGCCTCGCCGATGTGTATAATCTGATCCATGCGCGTGCACGGTGCACGCCGCGCGGACTGCCGGAATCAATGGGGACATGAGCGAAGAATCACCTCGACTGCAACACATTCTCAATTTGTTGGATGACCATCCGACCCGGCCGGTCTCAAGCGCAGAGGACCCCGCGCTGGAGCGCATACAACGCGTGTTTGGCCACTTTCAGACGCACCACGAATCGCCTCCGGAGCTGCACCCCGGACAACATTGGGACCGGCTTGAGGTGGGCCCGCTGATCGGTCGCGGCGGCATGGGCTCGGTGCACCGCGCGCACGACAACATGTTGAACCGCTCGGTGGCCCTCAAGTCCCTCAGCCCGCACAGCGCGCGCTTCATTGATCCCGAAGAGTTCGTGCGCGAGGCGCAGCACATGGCGCAGGTGCGTCACCCGCACATCATGGCGGTGTTTGGCGCCGGCACGGATCAGGGCGTCACCGCCTATTGGGGCGAATTGCTCAGCGGTCAGCACCTGATCGAATGGACCCAGGCCAACCCCGACTGCGAGTCAGGGCAGCGCCTGCGGCTGGCCGCACAATTGGCGCAGGCGGTGCAGGCGATCCACCGGGCCGGACTGATTCATGGCGACATCAAGGCGTTGAACATCATGCTGGAACCCCAGCGCGGCGCCGTGTTGATGGATTTCGGTGCCAGCAAAACCCTCAAACAGGACCCGACACAGCGCTGGCACCCGCAAACCCCGTTGGCCATGGCGCCGGAACAATTCGACGGCCAGCCGGCGAGCCAATCCAGCGATGTGTTTGCCCTCGGCGTGGTGTTTTGTCTGCTGTTTTATCGTCAGTACCCGTTCACCGGCGAGGACTTCGCATCCCTGGCCAATGCAGTGCGCAACGCGGCGCCGGACTTGCCGGCACAAACCCCGGGCCTTGGCCGGCCTTTGCGCTGGCTGATCCTCGACATGCTGGACAAAGATCCGCGCAAGCGGCCCGACGCCGACGCCGTGGTGCGCGCGCTGGAATACATCCGCACATTGCCGTTGCGGCGCGCGCGTCGACGCACCGCCGTGCTGGCCACCCTGTTTGTGGCCACGATTGTGGCCGGCAGCCTGTTCACCGCCTGGAAAACCGAACAATCCAGGCAGTCGATTTTGACCGCGCAACAGGAAACCAATGAGGTCAACCGCTTTCTGGAAGAAATTCTGCGCACCCCGGCCAGCAACAACCTCGGCAAGGACGTCAAAATGCTGCACGTCATTGAGGCGGCGGAACAGCGCGTTGCCGAGGACACGCAACTGCCGCAATCGGCGCGCACACGGATACAATACGCGCTGGCCTTTGCCTGGTCATCGCTGGATGAATCAGAGCGCGCCGCGGATTTACTGCGCACCGTGGTGGACAACCCCGACGCCTCCGACCTGACCCGCAAACAGGCAATGATGCAATGGGCCACCCTGCTCATTGACCGCAATG
>JBNLBT010000126.1:0-8689 GCA_050303435.1 Marinicellaceae bacterium | reverse complement strand
GGCGCGTTTCAACGTGGCACCGGTGAAAGCATCGTCCAGCGGTTCCGGGCCCAGTTCGGCCAGCAGCGGGTGCGCAGCCGGCGCGCCGTCAATCACCAGCCAGCAGCCGAAACGCCGCGGATCGTGGTAGCGCAAAGCACGACCGTTGTCGGCCAGTTCAATGTCGATGTGGTCATGCTTCTTCAAGGGCGCGTGCGGTTCGGTGATGCGCAGGGAACCGGACATGCCGAGGTGGCACAACAGGTGCCGGCCGTTGTCCAGCTGCATCAATATATATTTCGCGCGCCGCGTCACCGCCACAATGCGCGCATTGGTTTGCGCCGCCAGGGCCGCCGGCACCGGCCAGCGCAGCGAGGGGTTGTGCACATGAATGGCGAGGAGCCGTTGATTTTCCAGCCACGGCCGCACCCCGCGCACCGTGGTTTCAACTTCCGGCAGCTCAGGCACCGTTGAGAAAGTGGGTGATCAGGTTGTTGGACACGGAAAAACGCGGCGAGATCATCACACTGCCCTGTTTGATCCAGTGGTTCAATTCCTCGCGGGTGAACCAGCGCACGTCTTCCATTTCGTCGTCCAGGCGGATGTCCTCGTTGATCGCGGTGGCATTGAATGCCAGCATCAGCGAAGCCGGAAACGGCCACGGCTGGGAACCGAAATACTGAATGTCGGTGATGCGGATGTTGGATTCCTCGTAGATTTCGCGGTGCACCGCGTCCTCAATGGATTCGCCCGGCTCGACAAAGCCGGCGAGCGTGGAATACACGTTGGGCGGCCAGCTGGGTTTGCGCCCCAGAAGACAGCGATCACCCTTGGAGACCAGCACAATGATCGCCGGCTCAATGTGCGGAAACTGTTCGTGGCCGTTCTCACACAGCATGCGGTGACCGGAACTGACGACTTGATTGGGGGTGCCGCATTTGGGGCAAAAGCGCCGGTTGCGGTGCCACAAATCCAGCCCGCGCGAGTACATCGCCACGTGCGCCAGTTCATCGTCCAGCGACAAGGCATAGCGCCGCAGTGAGGCAAAATTGCACGACAGTTCCGCCTCCAGCGCCTTGGCCTGAGCTTCGTCCAGGTGGCAGCTGAACCACATCTCATTGTCGTTGATCATGCCGAGGAAATTCGGCGTGCTGCCGGGAATCGGTTCTTCGGTGTAGTAAAAGGCGTTGTCGTGTTTCGGGTAAATGTGGCGACCGAGGTACACCGGGATGTAGTAACAGGGCTTGAATTTTTTCAGCTGTTCAATGCGCTGAGTCTGGTCCCGCAGCGCGGCGCAGCGGTCCAGTTCGGTGCGGGTGAAGTAGATTTCCGGGCGGCTCATACGGCGAACGAGGCGCCGCAGCCGCAGGTGGTTTTGGCGTTCGGGTTGGCGATCACAAAGCGCGAGCCCTGCAAATCCTCCAGGTAATCAATGGTTGCGCCCATCAGATACGGCAGACTCATCGGATCGACCATCACGCCCACACCGTCGCGGTCGATCAGCGTGTCGCCGTCCTGTGCATCGGCTTCAAAGGCAAACCCATACTGAAAACCCGAACAGCCGCCGCCGATGATGTACACGCGCAGCTTGAGATCCGGATCGCCTTCCTCCAGCACCAGCTGGGTGATTTTCTCCGCGGCTTTGTCGCTCAGTGCGATCGGCTCATTCATCGTCCACCGGTGAATAGTCGTCGATGTAATCGCCATCCTGCACCGCGCCGTCGCCCTGGTAAATCAGCTGGCCGTTGACCTGGGAGCCGGTTTCCATCTGGATGTTGACGTAATAGATGTTGCCGTTGATGCGCGCCTTTGAAGCCACGTCGATTTTGCCGTGTGCGGTGATGTCGCCGTCAACCCGGCCATTGATCACCAGATTGCCGGACTTGACTTTGCCCTTGATCACCGCGGTTTCGGTGATGTTCAGGGTGTCGTCGCTGTTCTCACCGCTGATGCTGCCTTCCAGCTGGCCGTCGATGTGATGTACATGGTGCCGGAAAATTTCAGATCGCCCTTGATGTGGGTGTTCTTGCCGATCAGTGTGTCCAGATTTGCCGATTGATTGCTCGCCATAATTGTCTCGTTATTGGTTTGTTTCTTGTTGAACATGCTGTGTGTCCACCTGTGTGATTTCAGACCATTGAAAGGTCTGTTCAACGGAAGTGCCGCCGCGTTTGTTTTCCGTCAATTTTACTGTAAGCTCGGTCGGATTGAAACCGTCCGCCAGAGAGATGGTGTAATTCAACACCTGGTAATACTTGAAGTCAAAGTCATTGCCGAGATTGAAACGCTCAATCAAATCCACGCTCTGGCTGGTCTGCGCGCTGATGCCTTTCAGTTGCAGACCGATGGCGCCTTTGATCTGATAGGCCTTTTCCAGTTTCTGCGCAAGAATCAGCCGCAGATTGACCAGGTTGCCGTCCAGCGGGGTGGCGCTGACGCTGAAGGTGCGCAGGGTCTTGGACCCGTCGTCGGTGCTCAGCAGCTTGCGGTAAAAATCCACATCGGACTGCAGGCGGCTGTTTTCCTCCAACAGGGACGCGTAGGCCTGCTGCATTTGTCGGATCGCCTCGGTGCGCACCAGCAACTCGGTCTGGGCGATGCTGGCGACTTCCTGCAGGCGCGCATTCTCTTCTTCCAGCTGCGAATTTTTGCTGGCCAGAGACTGCTGCGAGCCCTTAAACGCCATTAGGATATCGAGGTTGCTGAAACGCCCCAATAAATAGGTTACAAACGCCAGCAACACCAATATAATGAGCAGCCAGTGACGGCGGACGAATGAATCGTTCTCCGGCACCTGCTGAACCACCAGACGGGGGGACTTGACTGCCATGCTTGAACCCTTATGTACACCAACAACACGAGCGCGTCATTATACCACCGATGCTGATAATCAAAACCTTTCACCTGTTTTTTGTGGTCAGCTGGTTCGCCTGCCTGTTCTACCTGCCGCGGCTGTTTGTCAACAACGCCATGCAGGGCAACGCATCCCAGAAAGACCTGCTCAACGGCATGCAAAAGCGTCTGATTGGTATGATGAACTTCACCTTCTGGGGCACGCTGATCACCGGAGGGCTGTTTCTCTACAGCGCCTCGGGCGGCTTCCATCTGGTGTATTTCAAACAGGGTTGGTTGCTGCTTAAGGGCGCGCTGGTGATCGGCCTGATCGCCTACCATTTTGCCTGCGTGCGCATCCACCGCCAATTCGCCGCCGGCCTGAACCGCCGCGGCCACGTGTGGTTCCGCTATTTCAATGAAATCCCCGCGGTGATCCTGCTGGCGGTGCTGTACCTGGTGATCAACAAACCGTTCTGAACCGATGGCTCAGGACATCCAGCGCTTCAGACGCCGCAACGGCGCGGTGATTTTCCAAGAGGTAGAATTTTTCAGCGCCTGAATCTCGGCGCGCAGCAGCTGGCGTTCGGCCTGCAGCCGCTGCCAGGCGCGGTCCAGGCCCATCGACGAATCCGGCGTCTCATCCCAAGCATCCGTCGCCGGGGATTGCCCAGTCTGCAGGCTTTGTGCCTCGCCCATCAGGTGTGAAATGTTGTTGTACAGGCGTTCCAGGTGCTGGTCGCGCCGCGTCAGCAGGGTTTTGATTTCCTGCAAATCCTGCGCCTGCAGGGTCATGCCCGGCTGAAAACGGTCGGACAAATGGCGCTCGACGTAGATCGTCGAGTGCGGCTTGACGCGCTCCTCGCGCTGTTCGGTGTAGTAGTAAATGGCAAAGGATTTGCGCGAGATGTTCTTTTTGTCGGCCGGTAGCTCAATGCGCGGAAAACCGTGCCAGGAAATGTTGTTGGTCTCAAAAATCACCGCGCGGTTAAACAGCGGCTCGACGCTGATGATTTCATCGGCGTCCGGGTGCAGACGCGGGTTTTTGTGAAACTCAATGTTGCCGCCCCAGGCGCCGTCCCATTCTTTGTTCAGATACACGATCAAATTCAGCCGCCGGTGCTGTTCGGTGATCGGGTGGGTGGTGAAATCCACGTGCGGGTCAAGATCCTGGCCTTCCATGTTGTTGTGCGTGCCGCCACCGAAATAATACGGGTCGTAGCGCAGATCCTCGATGCCGGTGATCTCGGCAATGAACCCGCGGAACGCCTCACTCTGCACCAGCGCGTCGATGCGCCGGTACGCCGGCCCGATGTCCTTGACCTTGTCGTGCGTGGCTTTCAAGCCCACCGCGCCGTTCTCGTTCATCGCCTGCGCAGAGTCGTAATCGGGAAATTCCTGCAGCATCTGCTCAGCAAATTCGGCGTTCAAGAACCCGTCCATGACGAGGTGTTTGAACGGCTGGGCCTCGGTGAATTCGCGCCGCAAACGCGCGCGCTCGGCCAACAACTGGGGGTTCACTAAATCTTGAATCATCTCTCGGGTGCGTGCTGAAGTCAACGCAGGGATTATAAACCACCGGCGCAGGCAATAAACCCACACAGATCAAGAAATTCACACCCGAAACATTGAAATGCCATGCACCCCAATGTTCTCGATTTAAACTGACGTTTGGTAGAATGCCCTCATTCAATTCAATGATATTGTGCCGCTTGAAATTCATCGCCCTTGTTCTCGTGCTGCTGATTGCCGGCTGCAAGCCCAACACACCACCTCCATTTGGCGCCATTGCCCACGCCGGCGGCGGCTATGATAATAGAAATTACACCAACTCCATCGAAGCCCTGAATCACAACTACGCGCGCGGCTTCCGCCTGTTTGAAATTGATTTTATCTGGACCAGCGACGATCACCTGGTGTGCCTGCACGACTGGGACAAAACCCCCAAATGGCTGCTCAACTACCGCGATGAAAAGGCACTGTCACTCGAGCAATTCAATGAAATGAACCGTGCCAACCCCGAAGTGACCCCGTGCAATCTGATCAGCCTGAATGAATGGCTCAAATCTCACCCAAACGCACACGTTGTCTCCGACATTCGTGGTAACAACCTTCGGGGCCTGGTGCAAATGCGCAAAATCATTGAACAGGCCGAGCAACGCATAATCCCTCAAATCCGTCAACCCGAAGAATACACTCAGGTCAAATACCTGGGATTTCACCACATCATCTGGACGCTGCACAGCTTCCAAAGCGATCAAGAAGAATTGCTCAGATACGCCGGCATTCTGAACCTGTTCGCCATCACCATGCCGCCCGACCGGGCCAAAGAAGGCCTGGCCCAGTCTCTCAAACCGCTGGGCACACCCACCTACGTGCACACCATCAACGACCCCGAAGAAGTGCGCAATTACCAGAACACATACGGCGTCACCTCGGTGTACACCGACTTCCTCAGCACCGACCTGCAAACAGCCGAAGGCGCCCCGAACTGAGCATGGGCTCAAGCGGCCGGCGGCTGCGCACCAGCGCGCAGCACGCGTCGTTTGTACCAGCGATACAAGGGACGCTCGAGCAACAGGTACAGACCGTGTGCCACGGCCACAATCAAAACCATGAATCCGATGTACCCGAGCCAACCCCAGCCGCTGCGCATCAGCGCGGTACGCAAACCCGTGTACCAGAACAAACCCAGCAGGATCGGATGCAACAGGTACAAGGTGTACGATGAATCGCCCAGGGCTTTAAGCACACCCCGAATGCGCAGCCAACCGCGCTGCTCCAGCCACACCGCCGCGGCCAACACACCCCAGGCACACAGGCCCCAGCTCAACACCCGATCAAATGGACGGGAAAAATCCAGATGCATTGCGCGGAACAATCCATAAGCAGAAACGGCCACAAAAACGACCAGCCAATGCACAGCGCGTGCGCGGTCAATCAGGTGAAAAAGCATGTATCCGGCGAAAAATTCCAGCAACAGCGGCGATAAAAAGAAATCCAGCGCCGGCCCGGCCTGCACACCCAGAAAAAACACCTTCAGTGCCATCAACACCAGCATCAACACCCACAAGCCCAAGGCCCGCAGCGCCGGATGAATCAATGCCAAAGTCACCAGCGCATAAAAATACAATTCATACACCAGCGACCACGACGGCCCGATCATTAAGGCATGCATGTCCGGATTAAACAGAAAAAATGAGCGCCACAGGGTCATGCGCGCAAAGGCCTCGGGTTCATAAACTGCATACATCAAAGCCGCCAGCAGAAAAAACGGCCAGAACCCCAGATAAATGCGCCCCGCCCGCAAAGCCAGAAACCGCCCCGCCGATTGCACCCCGCGCGGCAACGCGTGCGTGCTCCTGGCCATGACAAAACCGCTGATGAGAAAAAACACATCCACGCCCGCATAACCGTTCGCGCACAGGCTTTCAAACCAGCCCAGGCGCAAACCCATGTCACGAAAATGCGGCAAGGCATGATACAACACCACCCACAACGCCGCCAATGCCCGCAAAGCCTGTATATTGTGGATCATTTAATGCCGGCTCCTGTTTCAATCACCCCAAATTTCTGAGATGGAAGTCAATAAAATTCACCCATACAACGCTTGGCACACGCCCCTATGATCGCAAGCAAAACCATCAACTGCACATACACCAAATTTGAGTGCGCACAACACCATTGTATCACCCGCGCATTTCTCGCAACACTTCATCACACATGACAAGGCAAAGCAATATACAAACATGTTTGGGTAAACCCATGGCGCGCCTGCGTGTATCATTCTTTTCCAGTTTGGATGTGTAACAATAGATCCGCATAAAAAAATTTCAGCCTGATTGTGGTATTCCCCGCTGCACTTGATAAAATACCGATTTACCATTGCACACCACCCCATGAAATTCAGTTTTTCTCGTCTATTCAAAAAACAAAAACCTGCAGTCGATGTCGAAGACTATTCACAGCGGGTGAAAAATGAGATCGACTTTTACAAGGATTGCCTGGTGGTGCACGAGCTGCCAGAAATTTTCCATTACTGGTCAAACAAATATTTATTGCCCAAACAATTGCCCTTTGGCTTCTCCAGCCCGGATGATTTTTTCATCAAACAATGCACGGAATACTGTGAAAGTCATCCGGAATTGGATGACGTCCGCATACTCAGTGTCGGCTCAGGCAACGGCGATCTGGAAATTCGCGTGGCTGCGGCAATGGTCAATGCGGGCCACACAAATTTCACCATCGAATGCATGGACATCAACCCCCACATGCTGGAACGCACACTGGAAGACGCGCGCAGCCAAGGTGTGCAAGCGCACATCAAAACACGTGAGGATGATTTCAATCGATGGACACCGGACCGCTCGTACGATGTGATCATGGCCAATCAAAGCCTGCACCATGTACTGGAACTGGAACATCTGTTTGGTGCCATTTACAAAGGACTGAAGAAAACCGGCAAATTCATCACCTCGGACATGATTGGTCGCAACGGGCACAAACGCTGGCCGGAAGCCATGCAAGCACTGAAACCGTTTTGGGACGAATTGCCGGATTCACACAAATACAATCAACTGCTGAAAAGACACGAAGAAGACTACATCAACCACGATTGCTCCACCGAAGGTTTCGAAGGCATTCGCGCTCAGGACATTTTGCCCTTGCTGGTGAAAAAATTTCATTTCCACCTGTTCATCCCATTTTCCAACATCGTCATGGTGTTCATCGACCGGCCGTTCGGACACAACTTCGATGCGGAAAATCCATGGGACAGAGATTTCATCGACCGGGTCCATGCCTGCGATGAAGCAGGCATGTTAACCGGCACATTGAAACCGACTCAAATGCTGGCTGTGATGTCAAAAACACCGACAAAAACTGTGTTGCTTTCGGACCCGAAACTCACTCCCGAATTTTGCATCCGAAAACCCGATTGACCTAAACATTCTCACGGCGACTCTATCCTCAATCGATACGACGTTGTGGCTCCGAACACACCGCCCCGCGACTTCACTCGTATGGCAAAGGTGTCGCCCACGCTTGACTGAATGGTCACTTGCGAAGCCCCCGGACCTGTGTCCTCCGCAATGAATTCATCCACCACATTGATAAAACGCCCGTCTCCGCTCGGGTGCGCATCCGCTGATATCCATCGATACACCGCCAATTCAGTGTCCGCATCCGCACCCAGCAACTCTGTGCTGACCTGTCGCGTGCCCTGCAGGTAGACAATCGTCCAGTCGGTGTCGCCCGCGTCATGGAAATTGTGCAAATGCGTCGGCACCGTACCCAGCCACAACACCGGCTGCTCCCTGACGTCATCATCGTATGGCCGCTGAGCCGGTACATCATCGTATTGATCCGGTGTATTTGGTGTCACAATTGCAATCACCACTTCCTCATCCAACAGCGGCGCGGCGTTGAACAGGGACATCATGTTGCCGGGCCAGCCGGGGTCGGAAGTCGGGTACGAATCGTGTGCACGCAATTGCATGGTGTCGCCTTGCGTGTCCGTATAGGTCCAAACTTTGGTCCAACTGTCCGCCGCAAAACAACTGAGCAACGACACCACCGGTTGTGACCGCCAGATGCAGGAAATCGGTGTGCCGTCTTTTTGCACATTCATAGTCACATCGCAGGTTGTTTCACCAACAGCCAGTACACAGGGACTGTCCGAGGTCAATGTGCCTGTGGCCGTGGGTGCGTTGACCGCAATCACCACTTCCTCATCCAAAAGCGGCGCGGCGTTGAACAGGGACATCATGTTGCTGGGCCAGCCGGGGTCGGAAGTCGGGTATGAATCGTGTGCACGCAATTGCATGGTGTCGCCTTGCGTGTCCGTATAGGTCCAAACTTTGGTCCAACTGTCCGCCGC
>JBNLBT010000125.1:0-8796 GCA_050303435.1 Marinicellaceae bacterium | reverse complement strand
CAGATAATCCACAAAAGCGCGGATGTTGGGCTGTTCAAAAAACACGGTTTTGTTCACCGGTCCGAGGCGCTCTTCCAGTTTTTTGGTCATGCGCAGGGCCAGAAAGGAATCGATGCCGTAGTCTGCGAAGGCGGCGTCCGCGTCGATTTCATCGGCGCTTTTGCGGGTTTCCGCGGCCACCAGTTCACGCACCCATTGCAGCGCAGCGGCGTGCCAGGACGGCGCCGTGCTGGCCGCAGGGGCCACCGCCTCTGTGCCGGATGCCACGTCAACTGCGTCTGTTGCAGCCGCCGTCGAAGCCTTGAAATGTTGCGTCAACGCGTCGCCGTATTCGCGCAACAGCCAGGCCGACAAGGCGGCGATGTTCGGGTGTTCGAAAAACGCGGTTTTATTCACCGGCCCAATCACCTGCTCGAGTTGTCGGGTCATGCGCAAAGCCAGAAACGAATCGATGCCGAAATCACTGAACGCGGCGTCGATGGCCACCTCATCGGCTGAACGCCGGGTTTGTTCGGCCACCAGTTGCGCCAGCCAGCGCTGTGTGGATTTCATCAGTGCATCGCTGGTGTCGCTCACCGCCGCAATCGACCGCTCGGGCTCGGGCTGAGTATCCTTGGTGTGTTGAGCCGCCCAGTGCTGCAGGGCTTCAACGTGCGCGGCCATCAGATGGGCGGTCAAATCCGCGATGCACGGGTGTTCAAATATCGCGCTTTTGCTCACCGGGCCGGTCACTTGTTCCAGCTTGCGCGTCATGCGCAAGGCCAGAAAGGAATCGATGCCAAAGTCGCTGAACGGCGTGTTCGCATCCACTTGCGCTGGATCGCGACGGGTTTCAGTCGCCACCAGCGCCTGCAGCCAGTGCGTCAGTTGCG
Organism: Marinicellaceae bacterium; assembly: GCA_050303435.1. Lineage (GTDB taxonomy): Bacteria > Pseudomonadota > Gammaproteobacteria > Xanthomonadales > Marinicellaceae > JBNLBT01. The sequence continues at coordinate 7,924 of JBNLBT010000125.1, read as the reverse complement.
CCGAGATGTGGCCGCTGTCGGTTGCGTGGCTTGTGTCGCCTTGTTTTACATCCGTCGCAGACACGGTGGATTCATTTTGCCACTGAATATGCACGCGGTGCATGCGCAGCACCACCTCACCGCCGTCGTCAAACACATCGATGTCAAAGGTCGCGCCGTGCGCGTCCGCATCGGACCGGCTGTGCACCTGGACCCACACCGAGATCGGCAGCTCTCGCAGCCATTCCATGCGGGCGATCGACACCGGCACGCCGGCGCGTGGACTGTCTCCATGCAACAACACACCCAGGGTGCACTGCAAGGCCCCGTCCAACACCGCAATGTGTCGCAGTTCGGGGTTGTCAATGTGTGCACACTGCACACGCGCCTGCGCACTGCGGGCGCCGCCGTACAGGCGCTGGATGACTTGCAGAGACGGGCCGTATGCATAGCCGTGCTGGCTGAAGCGTCGATACACTTCAGCACCTTCCAGCGCGTCCTTAGGAATGTGCTCTGCGCTGAACGTCGGTGCATCCGCAGTGGGCTGTGCGGTGGACGGAGACAGACGCATGCGGGCAAATTCAACGGTGGCATCGTCGCGCATTTGCCCGCGGCAAATGCTGCCCTCCGGGTGTTGTTGCAGACACAGCGAAACCCCGGATTTCAATGCCTCGGCGTGCAGCGGGCGCTGCCAATGCATGTCTTCAAATACATGCACCTCGGAAGCGTGCGCCTGTTGCGCCGCCTGGCGGGCCAACACCCAGGTGGCCGCAGCCGGCAACAGCCTGTGACCCTGGATGCAGTGGTCCTGCACGCATTCGGCCGCGGCTTCCATTTGCACATCAAACAGCGACTGCTGCGAATCATTTTGACGGTCCGGCACGGCGACCAGATGCAGGCCAAGCCGACCGGTGGGCTGTTCGCCGGTGGCTTCATTGCGCGCCACCGCGCCGGTGAATTGACCGTCCAGCAGCCAGTATCTCTGACGCTGGAACGGATAGGCGGGCAAGGACAGTGTGCACTCACGGGGGTTGAGCTGTGCCCATTCGACGGCGCCGCCGGCCAGCCAATGCGCCGCCAGCGCCTGCAGGTCGCGCGCCTCGATGGCTCGCGTCAGGGCCTCGGGCGAGAGGCGCTCGGCGGTCTTGGACGGTTCCAGGTTGTGCTGTACTTGCGGTGGCGTGTCAGCGCGCATCCAGGCCTGCAGCAGGCGCAGCAATTCCGTGTATGAAGCAGCAATGACTGCCAGTCGGCGTGGCAGCGCATCCCGGCCCTGTTGTAAATTGGCGGCCACGTGTCGCAAGGCCGGCAAACGATTCACCGCGTGCCCGCGTTTGATGTAGTCCAGCATGTTTTTCGCGTGCTGTTTCAGTCCGTCCGGGTGTTTGCTGGAAAAGACCAGCAACTGGGCCTCACCGATGTCGTGCATGGATACGCTGGGCACCGTGGCCTCTGGGTCGGCTTCTTCCAGTATCAGGTGTGCGTTGACGCCACCGAAACCAAACGAGCTGATGCCGGCGCGGCGCGGTATGTCCTGGCCATTGTGGTCCTGAATGCGCCGCCACGGGCTGTTTTCCAGCGCCAATCGAAACGGCGTGTCGTTCAGTTTGATCAAAGGGTTGAGCTGTTCAAAATGGATGCTGGCGGGCACGGTTTTGTGCTGTAATGACTTGATCAGCTTGAACAGGCCGGCCATGCCGGCGGCCAGCTCGAGATGACCGGCGTTGGTTTTCACTGAACCCAAAGCACAATATTCTTTCAAGGCGTGCACCGGCCCTGCGGCGTGGGCCTTGTTGCGAAAGGCTTTGAGCAGGCCCTGAATTTCAATCGGATCGCCAAGCGCCGTCCCGGTGCCGTGGGTTTCGATGTACGTCAGGGTGGCCGGGTCGATGCCGGCGTCGTCGTAGGCCATGGACATGACTTCGGTCTGGGCCCGCGGGTTCGGTGTGGTGAAGGTGTTGACGTGGCCGCCATGGTTCACCGCGGTGCCGCGAATCACCGCGTAAATGCGGTCGCCGTCGGCGCGCGCGGCGCTCAGCGGTTTAAGCAACAGCGCCCCAACGCCCTCGCTGCGCACGTAGCCGTTGGCGCTGGCGTCAAAGGTTTTGCAGCGGCCGTCGGGCGACAACATCGCGGCTTTGCCCAGACCGATGTGTAAGCCCGGATTGAGGATCAGGGAGATGCCGCCGGCCACGCATTGATCGCATTGCCCACTGCGGATCGCCCGCACCGCGCGGTCAACCGCCACCAGTGAACTGGAACAGGCGGTGCCGATCGGTTCGCTGGGGCCGGACCAGTTGAAGAAATAACTGATGCGGTTGGCCAGCACTGCGTGCATCCAGCCCATCACCGAATAGGCTTCAAAATCACTGTTTTGTTCGCGCAACAATTCGTGGTAGTCGGACGTGCCGATGCCCACAAACACACCGGTGTTGCTGCCGGACAGACTGGCGGCGCTGTAACCGGCGTCTTCCAGTGTGTGCCACACGGTTTGCAGAAACAGGCGCTGCTGTGGGTCGGTGAGTTCGGCCTCCAGCGGCGACATGTTGAAGAAATCGGCATCGAAGGTGTCCACTTCAGGAATGAAACCACCCCATTTGATTTCGGTTTTGCTGTTGCCCAGATCGGATTCGCCGTAAAACTTGCGCCAGTCCCAGCGCTCCGGAGGAATCTCGGTGACCAGATTCTTGCCTTGCAACAGGTTGTCCCAAAACGCCTCCACCGAGGCCGACTGCGGCATGACGCCGCTGAGGCCGATGACCGCGATCGGCTCATTGGCCCGCGCATGGGCATCAAACGCCGGTTCGGGTGCACACTGCGTGTGTTCATTCGGCGCCTCATGCGACAATGGATCGTTGATTGGTTCACTGTGTTCATTGACTGGAGCGGTCGCGTTGCTGTCAGCAGTCTCAGACCCGGCGCTGTGCTCAGTCGCGTAATGCGCCTGCAATCCGGCCAGCCAGTCGCTCAGCAAATAATCGCTCAATTGCTCCAGGGTTTCCTGTTCAAAGAAAATCAGCGGGGTGATGTCCAGCTGCAATTGGGCATTGATCCGGTTGGCAAATTCGGTGAACGTCACCGAATCAAAGCCGAACGCGCTCATGTTTTGTTCAAACTCGACCTCTTCACGCGGCAGTTTGAGCAAATCAATCACCATGTCGATCAAGTCTTCGCGCAAACGCTGTACCAGGGCGTCGCTGGTCCCGGCATCCGCTTCGCCCTGCGGCGTCGGGCTCGGTGCTGCGGCGCGCAACACGACCTGCGCTTGCGCCGTGCGCGCGGCGCGGTTGGGTTCTGCCGCCTGTTTCAATTCGGTGCTGCGCACGGCAAAAACACGCGACATTTTTTCCACATCGCCCGCGGCCACGCCGTACACCGGCCAATCCAATCTCGGCATCAGCTGCAATGCCTGCACACCGATCTCGCTGTCCATGGGCTGCATGCCCCACTGATCGGCCAACCAGCGTTCCGCCTGTGCATTGACCTGCATGCCGCCTGAGCGCCACAAAGGCCAGTTGATCGCCACCGACGCGCCCCGCCGCAGGCCCTGCTCTTGCCAGACGCGGCGTTGCTGCATCCAGGCGTCCATGAAGCGGTTGCCGGCCGCGTAATCGCTTTGCCCCATGTTGCCGTGCAGCGAAGCGATTGAAGAACACACCATGAAATAATCCAGCGCCATATCGCGACTCAAATGATCCAGCCACACGCATCCGGCCAGTTTTGCGGCCAGCACGGATTTGAACGTCTCAAGCGGTTTGTTCCACAAAAAGCCGTCGCGGATGATGCCGGCGGCGTGAATGATGCCGTCCAGCCGCTGGTGTTTGTTCTGAATCCCTTGCAGCAAAGCCTCCACTTGCGTCGAATCCGCCGCATCGCAGACGTGGTATTCAACCGATTCGGCCTGGTTTTGCAGTGCCACCAGGCGGTTGCGGATCTCGCCGGTGAGCGCGGAACGCCCGGTCAGCACCAGATGGATGCGCGCGCACTGCGCCAGGTGGCGGGCAAAGATCAGCCCCAGACCACCGGCACCGCCGGTGATCAGGTACACGCCGCCATCGCGCGCCAATGGATAGCGCTCTGCGTTGAGCACATCGCCGTCACGCAATGGCGCGAGTTGTCGCAGGCGTTGGTGATCGCCCGCGAACACGCGTTCCGGCGGCGGGGTTTGTGTGCCGCCAAGCAGCTGCCGCATGCGCGCAGGATCCCAGTCGCAATCGCCCAGCGCGGTGCTGCAACAGTCAAAATTCACGCCTTCCTGGCGGATGCTGCGGAAAAACGCGGCGACCGCGGCCTGCGCCGGATGCGCCAGTCCTGCACTGAGCGCGTGCACGTGGTGCAGGCTCAACGGTGCGGAGCCCAGCGCTTTGCGTTGCTTCATCAGGGCCTGAGACAGTGCCTGCAGGCACAACAGCGGTTGCATGCCCTGCTCGGCCGGCAACGCGTCGGTGGCCGACACCGGGTCCACCGGCGTGTTGCAGATCACCGCGTGCGGCCGCAAGCCCTGTTGTTGCAGGGTCATTAAAAATTCCGCCCAATGCTCAGCATTGACGGTGTCCAGTTGATGGCTTCGCGCATTGATTGGTTGGATGGCCTGCGCCTGCGCCACTTCAATCACGCGCGCTTCGCCCAGCACGGCATGCAAGGCGGCGCGTTGCGCGTTCTGGCCGTTCACCAGCACGGCAATGAAATCCGCCGGCAAAGCCTCGGCCGGACTGTGCGCGGCAGGCGCCTTAACCCACACCGGGCGGTGCAGCAACACGTGGTTCTGTCGCAGCACAGCAGGCACGGACTGGCCGGGCACGGATGCGCCGGCAGGCGGCGCCTCGGACACGGCTTTGAAGGCAAAATCCTGCATGCGCAGCAATACGTTGCCGGCGTCGTCCAACAGTTCGATGTCGATGCGTTTGATGTCATCGCGCGCGGCGCTGTCCTTGTGCAGCGTCAGGTGCGCATAGCCTTTCAGTGTCAAGGGTTTGTGCATCTGCAGTTCCGACAGCACAAACGGCACGTAAGGCACGCCGGGCTGGGTCGGTGTGTGTGCGTGTTCAAGCAAACAGATGATTGACTGCACGGCGCCATCCAGCAACGCCGGGTGCGCCTGATAGCGCCTGAATTCCGCCGCCAGCCCGTGCGGCAGCTCCAGATGCGTCAGCGCTTCGCCCGGACCGCAATCAAAGGCCGTGATGGCCTGCAGTTGCGGGCCGTAGCGCAGCTTGCGTGTGGCCAGTAAATCGTAGCATGCCTGGCGCGACATGTGGATTGAACAGCGCTGTTTGATCGCCGCGATGTCGCGTTTGGGCCAGTTCGGCAGATCCACCTCAATCGGCGCCTTGCATTGCGCGTGCATGTGGCGCGTGCCGTCGGCATCGAAGGAGACGATTTCGCACTGCTCCGCGCCGTTGTTGCGTTGCAACAGCACACGGATGTCGGCAGCGCTTTCACTGTTGATCGGGCTGGCCCAGACCATTTGTCGCAACACCGGCACCGACCGTTCACTGGCCAGCGACAGCGCAGCGCGCGCCATTTCCATGTACGCCACACCGGGCATGGTCGGTCGCTCATCGACGATGTGGTCGCGAAAAATGAATTGTTCCGCGTCGAAGCGTTTGCTGAACTGCGTCTGTTGCAAAGACGAAGTATTGGCATCCAGCAATGGGTGCAGCGCGGCAACGGGCGCCAATGCGCCTGCATTCGCATCGCTCTGAGGGGCCGCATCAACCCAGTGACGCACGCGCGCAAAGGGGTAACCGGGCAAGGCGATGCGACGCGCCGGTCCTGCGGCATCCAGTGACCGCCAATCCAGCGCCTCGCCGTTCAGCCAGCGATGCGCCAGTGCAGTGTATTCACTGGCCCGCCAAAAATCCTGTGCATCGGCCGCGGGTGAATGCGCGTTCGATTGAGCCTCATCAGCACCGCTGCGCAGCACGCGCGGATCGTCTGCGCCATCCAGCATGCGTTGCAGCGCCTGCACCAAGTCGGCCCGGTCTTTAACCAGGAGTGCCGCGCGCTTGCGCAGCGCCTGACGCCCGACCCGCAGGGTGTGCGCCACGTCGGCAAGGCGCGCCGTCTGTCCGGCGCTGCTGTTGAGGAAATCCAGCAGGTTGCCCGCCAGCGCCTGCAAGGCGGCATCGCTGCGTGCAGACAGGACAATCAGTTGCACGTCCTGAGTGTCCCCGGGCGCGGCGGTGACGGCCGGCGCCTCTTCAAACAGCACGTGCACATTGGTGCCACCGGCGCCGAATGAGCTCAATCCGGCGCGGCGCGGCAGCGTTTTGCCGTCGCGCTGCATGGCGGGCCACGGCGCGTCCTCTCGCTGCACGGTGAATGGCGTGTTGGCGAAATCTATGTGTGGATTCAAGGTCTCGGCGTGCAAAGATTTGACCAGGCGCCGGTGCTTCAATTGCAGCAGCAATTTACTCGCGCCGGCGATGCCGGCGGCCGCTTCCAGGTGACCGATGTTGGTTTTCACCGAGCCAATGGCGCAGAATTGACGCCGCTGCGTGTCCGTCGCAAACGCCTGGCTTGCGCCTTCGATTTCGATCGGATCGCCGAGTTCCGTGCCGGTGCCGTGGGCTTCTATGTATCCCACCTCATCGGCGCGCACGCCGGCGTTGTCCAGCGCCTGGCGAATCAACTGCGCCTGGGCCAGCGGGCTGGGCACAGTGTAGCCGGCGGTGCGACCGCCGTGGTTGATGGCGCTGCCGCGAATCACCGCGTAAATTGGATCGCCGTCGGCCTGCGCCTGCTGCAGGGGTTTGAGCAATAAAGCGCCCACACCCTCGCCGGCCACGTAACCGCTGCCACCGGCGCCAAAGGCGCGACACAACCCGTCCTCGGAGAGGAATTGCGCGGCTTCGGTGATGCGGTGTTTGCTCGGGTGAATGTCGAGATTGACGCCGCCCACCAGGGCCGCCTTGCATTCGCCGCGGTGCAGCGATTCACAGGCCAGGTGCAGCGCCGTGAGACTGGATGAACAGGCGGTGTCCACACTCAGCGACGGGCCGGTGAAGTTCAGGCAGGACGACACGCGGTTGGCGATGCCCCACTGCTGTGAAGTGGCCACCGAATCGCCACCGGCCCGGCGGTTTTCCGCGCCGAGCATTTCATAATGCGACCACACCGCGCCAATGAACACACCGACCTGTCCGGCAACGGCGCCTGCGCGCAAGGCCTCGGGCGTCAGGCCCGCGTCTTCTAGCGCGTGCCAGGCGGTTTCCAGCATCAGGCGTTCCTGCGGGTCCATGAGCGCCGCTTCACGCGGAGAGATGCTGAAAAACAACGAATCGAATTTATCCACGTCGTCGATGAATCCACCCCAATGCTGTGGCGCGTCATCGTGGCCACCGCGAGCAGACCAGTCCGGACCGCGGCGGATGCTGTTGCGTCCGGCACAAAGGTTGTCCCAAAAAGCGCGCACATCCGCGGCGTCGGGGTAGCGCCCGGCCAGGCCGATCACAGCGATCCCGTGCGATCGCGAGGTCGCCTCACGACTGGACGCTGCGTTGTGATCCGCGCGCCCGGTTTTTTCAGCACCGGTGTTTAGTTCAGAATCGGTGGCCTGTTGAACCGTCGGGCGCACGCCACGCGGCACAATCTGGCCCTGGATCTGATAGCGCGCCTTGACTTCGCCAAACAGGCCGGCCGGTTTGTCGATGCGTTGCAAGATGTCCATGGCCGGCGGGTCTTTGAATACTTTGAGCAGGCGTTCGGCCACCGCGTCCACGGTCTCCTCACGGCAACCCACAGGCACCGCCAGGCGCATCAGGTCGTTCATTGCCGTGCCCTGTTGCCGCCCCACGCTGTGCATGCCGGCGCGCACGCCTGTATGGCGGTACAGCCAGGCCAGAAAGGCCGGCAGAGGGTGATCCATTTCGCTTGGTCCAATGATTTCGCGCGGATTGAGCAATACGCAATGGCCGCCCACAGGCTGCACCACGGGCGCGCC
>JBNLBT010000124.1:0-8877 GCA_050303435.1 Marinicellaceae bacterium | reverse complement strand
CCGGGTTGGATTTGAGCAATTTAACCGTGCAAAACGGTTTCCGCTCACCTCAGGCCGGCGGCAATGGCGGCGGCCTGCTGATTTCCTCGTTTCTGGATTTCGTCGGCAACGTGCGCATCCGCCACGTGGCTTTCCTGGACAATGCAGCGACCGCGGGCGCGGCGCTGTACATCGAGCGCGGCGATCACTTGACCGTGCGCAACGCGGTATTCGCCGACAACGTCGCCGCCGCGGGCAGCGCGGTTGAAATCCGCATGGCCGATGGCTTTGGCGTGCATTTCAACAACAACACGGTGCTCAACAACCTCAGTGGTTCCAGCGATCCAGCCGTGGCCGATGGCGTGTTCATTGAGGTGGCCGGCAACGCCCAGCAATACGTGGCCAACAACCTGTTGTGGAACAACGGCGCCGTGGATCTGGCAATGGCCGGCAGCGGCGTGCGGCACCTCTACAACAACGACATCGGCGTGTTTCAGGGCACGCCGGATCACGCCGGTGACAACCTGTCGGTGGCGCCCGAGCTCTCCGGCAGCTCGCCCCCGTTCCGGCCACTGGTCACATCGCCGCTGCGCAACGCCGGGCGCATGCCCATCCCGATCACGCCAATCCCCTTGCCGTTCACCTTCGCCTGGGGGCTGGACGAATTCGATCTCACCGGCGCCGACCGCGTCATCGAAGACGTGGTGGACATCGGCGCCTATGAGGCCTGGCCGGCACCGGATTTAATCTTTGCCGACGATTTTGATCCGATCATCAATTGAGAGGAACCGTGTACGCATGGCCCCGCGGTTGCCTCGGGGCCATGTGCTGGGCCTGGTCTGCGCGCATTCGACTCGGTGGACTTTCAGTTGTTCGCATCTTCGGCCGCAAACACTTCATAGGCGCCGTTGACAAATTGATAGCCCTCGATGCGCACCGACGCCAGCGGCCGGCCGGTCTGCAGCGCCTGCACCATGCGTTTGTTGAACAGGCCAACGCCCGGATTGGCCAGATAGTCTTTGATCGGCATCCATGCCACCCGACCGATTTCATCGTCGCCGTCGGTGGTGGTTTTGTGTAAAGGACGCAACAGGCAGGTGGCGTAAATGTTTGAGGTGTTGAACTGGCCGGCGTGGTGATGGCGAAAGCCGATCAGCCCCTTGAATTCACAGGACACACCGGTTTCCTCCATGACTTCACGCAACGCCCCCGCGGCGATGTCCTCACCGGGTTCCAGCATGCCGCCGGGGAATTTCAGATGATCGGGTCTTGTTTCCACATCGGCGCGCTCAACCACCGTGAGAATTTCATCGTCGGCAATCACCACACCGGCCACGCCGATGGTGTGGGTGGCATACGACGGCAACACGGCGCCTTGCTGTAAGCGTTTGGTCAACGTCAGCTGATGTGAGTGGCAATGGTGAAATTCGAAACCGCAATCGATCGCAGCGGCCATCAGGTGGGCTTGGGCTGGCGCCAGTTGCAACCACACCACCGGCACCGCCCGGCGCCGCCAGTCGGCCAGCGATTGGTTCAATGCAGCGCTGAATGCCTTGATGTCTGAAGGCAGCTGCTGCGGGTCAATGTGCATTCCGCCATAGCGATTCAGCGTGCCGGGCAATGTGTGCATGCGTTCTCCCCACCGTGTTGCTGCGCACAAACCGGATGGCCCGACGATGCGCAGACTGGATTGGTTTTAGTGTGGAGACATTTTACCGGATTGTACGCCGGTCAGATACCCCGATGCACGGCCGCAGGGGGACGCTCGGGAGCAAAAGGTGTGGGCAATGTGAACTCAGCCGCTGCACCGGCCTGACCGCGGCCGGGCCGGTGCGCGAACTCGTGCATCAGAATCTATAGTTCAGACCCAAAGAGTAGATGTCCGCGTCATCAAAAGCCCCCAGGCCATTGGCGCGTTCATATTCAAGCTTCAGCGCAAAATGATCGCTCAGGTCATAGCCAACCCCGAGGCCCAGCAACAGGTCTGTGCTCGAGGTGTCCAGAGACAAACCCGGCAAGCCATTGACGCGTGAGTCGGTCTCTGAGTTAAGCACCCCCAATTTGCCCTGCACGAACCACTCTCCGTAGTGTTTGTCGGCCAACAGCGAAAGGGCCACGCCGCTGTTTTCATGTTGCAAAGAAACCGGCACGTTGTTGACGGTGGAAGAGTTGAAACGGATGTCGCCCAGGTCGTAGTAGCCGGCTTCCAGGGAGAAATGCGTGCTCAATCGGTAAGCCAGATTGATCTTATAGCCGTCGTCGTCGACATCAAAACCCGGGCTGTTGAATTCAGACGGGCTGAGATCGACGTCCAGCAGGGAGAACCCAAGGCTGAACGGGGCGCTTTCTTCTTGCGCTTGCAGGCTGCCGGCCGTCAACAACAGGGCCAGGGTGAGACGTTTTGTGGTCATATGTGTAATACCTCAGTAAGGATGCACGGTTTTAAAACAGGCATCGTGAACAATTGAACACACCATCGGGTGACAGCGACGCTCTGTGCGGTGAGACAGCCGCGGGGGGTGCAAATTTTCAATTGAAATCTGCGAGAGAGGCGACGCGTGCCACTGAACCGTTGGGTTGAATGTGTGTTCTTCAAAGTGCATTGAATGCCCGTGTATTTTTGGGTCAAAGCGTGTAAATCTTTGTAAAACAAGCATTAATTTTAAGTAAAAAAGCCATTTGATCTGTGCGCTTGTAAAAAAATCGTTGCCGCATGGCACCGACGGCCAGCGTCTGGCGTATTCAATGGTCGAACATCTGAACAGGAGGATTTCGATGACATTGAAACATCAAGCGCCGGCCATCGCCGGCCACCGCACACGCTGGGTGCTGCTGGTGTTGCTGCTGAGCAATGCGTCCCAGGCGCAATACCAGATGCAGCGACACAGCCTCAATGCCGGAGGCGGCGAAGCGTCCGCCGGCGCCTATCGCCTGCACGGCAGCCTGGCACAGGCCGACGCCGGAGAGCAGCTGAGTGGTGGAACCTACACACTCAACGGCGGTTTCTGGCAGCGCAACAGCGATTTGATTTTTACCAACGGATTTGAATAAGGAGAGCACCATGAAGAGACAACACAGCATCAAGGCCGGCCTGACGGCGGCGGCATTTATTTTCGCAGTGCACGGCGTGGCCGGCGCTCAGGCTTTTGAAGGCGATGTTCATGAAGCCATGGACGCGTCGTCCATTGAAGCCAACAAAGACGTTTTGGGCACGCCCGGCGTGGGCAGCGGTTTCAACTATCAAGGCGAATTGCGCGACGGCGGATCACCGGCCAACGGGCAATACGATTTGTCTTTTGCGCTGTTTGACGACCCCACCGGCGGCACCCAGATTGGCAGCAATCAGGTGTTCCTGAATCGCACCGTCAGCGACGGTTTGTTCCACATACAGAACATCGATTTTGGCGCCAGCGCGTTCACCGGCGGTGCGCGCTGGCTGCGCGTCACCGTGCGTGAAACCGGCAACCCGGGCAGTGAAACCACGTTGTCGCCGCGTCAGCGCGTCAGCGCCACGCCGTACGCGGTGCAGGCCGAATTTTTGTCTCGCTACGGCGCCAATCCCGGCGATGTGCTGCAATGGGATGGCCTGGAATGGGATCCGGTGGCGTTGGGCGGCGCCGCCAGCCAATGGCAGAACGGCACCGCTGGGGATATTTTTTACACCGGCGGCGATGTGGGCATTGGCACCGTCAACCCGTTTGTATCATTGCACGTGGTGTCCACGGACGCGCAAACGGCTTTGTTTTCAGGGGGCGATGGCATGTACGTGACCTTTGCCGAAAATGGCATTGGCCGTGGATATATTGGTTCTTACCAGACCGGGGCAGGCACACAGAATGAAGACTTTGAAATCGGCACATTCTCCGATTCGATCGGTTCCCTGCATTTGGTCACCGGGCTGAATGAACCCCGGTTGACGGTGGACAAAGACGGCCTCATTGGCATCAACACCACCGACCCACAGGCGGATCTGATGGTCGACGGCACCACCGACGGCGACGTGTTCCGGGTGCGCGTGGACGCCAGCACCAAACTGTACGTGGACGACAACGGCGGCGTCTCGGTGGGCTCCTATGCCACGCCGCCCAACGATGGCTTGCGGGTGGCCGGCGATGTGCAGCAACCGCTGGCAGCCAACGGCCTGATGAAATTCATGGCGCACGTGGACTGCGGTGCCAGTCCGACGGTGGTGAAATCGTACAACGGCGTGGGCAGTGGCGCCATCACCGCGTCGCTGGGCTCGGCCTCGGGCAGCTGCATTGTGGATTTTCCCAGCGATCTAACGGATCGCTACTGGCAGGTCTCGGCGGTGTACGCCAGCCCCAGCAGTGTGCCCGGAACGCGTGGGGCCACCTGCCGGATACTGGATTCCGGCACCGATCCGGACAAGTTGCGTTGTGAACGTTTCAATGCGTCGACTGCCACTCTTTCGACAGGACACATCATGATTCTGGTGTATTGATGCGCACCCGGGCGCTGTGCCGATGCGTTTTGCGGCGCCCGGTCGAAATACAAAAAAGCCCGGCAACGGGCTTTTTTGCATTTGGCGGATGGATCAATCGGTTCTGTGCTATATTGACGCCATGAACACCGATGAACTGATCCGGCGCCTGCCGAAAGCCGAGCTGCACATGCACATCGAAGGCTCGCTTGAACCCGAGTTGCTGTTTGCCCTGGCTGAACGCAACGGCATTGCCTTGCCGCACGCGGATGTGGACGCCTTGCGCAGCCAATACGAATTCAACAACCTGCAGTCGTTTCTGGACATTTATTATCAGGGCGTTGATGTGTTGCGGCAGGCGCAGGATTTTTATGATCTGGCCTGGGCCTATTTTGCACGGGCGCATGCCGACGGCGTGGTGCACGCGGAGATCTTTTTCGATCCGCAATCGCACACCGACCGCGGGGTGGATCTGGACGTGGTGATTGAGGGTTTGCACGCGGCGTGCACCGAAGCCCAGGCGCGGTGGGGCATCAGCAGTCATCTGATCGCCTGTTTTTTGCGCCACCTGCCGGAATCGGCGGCGCTGGATTTATACCCCGAATTGCTGCGACACCGCGAGCGCGTCGTCGGCATCGGCCTGGATTCTTCGGAAATGGGCCATCCACCGGAAAAATTCCAGCGCCTGTTCGCCCGTGCAGCAGCGGATGGCTTTAAGCGCGTGGCGCACGCCGGTGAAGAAGGCCCGGCCGCCTACGTTCGACAGGCGCTGGATTTGTTGCAGGTGGACCGCATTGATCACGGCAACCGCGCACTCGAGGACCCCGAATTGACCGCCGAGCTGGCCCGTCGGAGGGTGCCGCTGACGGTGTGTCCTTTGTCCAATCTGAAACTGTGTGTGGTGGACGCGCTGGAAAATCACCCGCTCAGACGCATGCTGGAAGCCGGTCTGATGGTCACGGTGAACAGCGACGATCCGGCCTATTTTGGCGGTTACGTGAACGACAATTTCCGCCGTTTGAGCGCGGCACTGAATTTGCGTCACGATGAACTGGTGACGCTGGCGCGGCATTCCATCGAAGCCAGTTTCATGCCGGCCGATGAAATGCGCCGTCATCTGCGCGCCATCGACGCCCTGGCCGAAACGCACTGAAGTGCTGCGGCGCAACGCCTTTCCACCGGTGACTTCTGAACGCGCGCTGCGCGTGGACGACGAGGTGGTGCTGGTGCAGTTCAAGCGCATCCGGCACGTGTATTTAAAAGTCAGTCGCTCGGACGGCGGTGTGCGCGTGTCCGCGCCGCTGCACACCCCGGAATCTCACATTCGCCGTTTCATCCGCGCCAAGCGCGCGTGGATCGAGCGCGCGCGCATGCGTGCAACACACACGCCGGTTGCAGAGATCGGGGTGCCGCGCGATGGTACGCTGCGCTTGTGGGGCCGCGCGGTGGGGCTACAAGTGCACACTGTGCCGGGCCGCGGGCGCGTCGATTGGCGCGGAGAGGACCTGTGTCTCAGGGTGCGCGATGCCGGCAATGCGAGCGAATGTCAACGTCTGCTGGAGGCCTGGTTGCGCACTCAATTGGCCGGGCGCATTGACGAACTGGTGGCGCAGCACCAGAAAAACATGCCGGTGCAGGTCAAACAGGCGCGCATCCGCCGCATGCGCACCCGCTGGGGCAGCTGCAACATCCGTGCGGCGCGCATTTGGCTCAATCTGGCGCTGATCGAACGCCCCCCCGAATGCCTGGAATACGTGGTGGTGCACGAAATGGTGCACCTGCTTGAAGCGTCACACAACCGGCGTTTCAAAGCCCTGATGGACCATTATCTGCCCGACTGGCGGCGCATCAAGGCACGCCTGAACGCGCCGCCGGAGGCGTGATTCAAGGCCCTAGTTGTCGAAATCGTTCGCGAAGATCACGTCACTGGAAATGTCTTCATAAGCGCCCAGATCATACGGCCCGTGCAGGTTGGCCCGACTGGCTTCATCGTAACCGCGCGGGTGTTGATCCAGGTCGGTGTGTTCGATGTTGACCTGAGCATCGTCGCAGTAATCGACCGCGGGCGAGGTGGCCAGATCCAGTCGGTAGTCGATTCCCGGCGAGATGAACAACGGGATGTTTTGCGTGGTGCGGGTGGCACCGGCGATGGAGGCAAATTCATGCGTCATCACGCAATCGATGTTCAAGGTGCCGTGCACCGGCGACATGGTGGTGCCTGAAAGGGGGTCCCAGACTATGCTGGACAGCAGCGTGAGCGCGTTGTTGCCCAACGGTTCGATGTTGAAGGTGGATGGGCCGGAGCTGTTGTCGGCGATGGTGGCGTGGACGATTTCTGTGCTGGCGTCGGTGCCGGTCTGGAACACGTGGAAGTCGCTGTAGGCGCCGCTGCCGCCGTCGCCGTTGTCCACCACCAGCACACTTTCCATGCGCGTGCTGGCCTCAGAGCCGGTGGCGTACAACACGGTGCCGAAATCGGCGCGGTTCTCGGTGATCAGGGCGTTGGCAATGTCCACGGTGCCAAGATTGTAGATGGCGCCGCCGAAGCCGATGTTGCTGCTGGACTGGTTGCCGCCGATGTAATTGCAGAACATCGGATTCCAGCAGGCGCCGGGTGTGCGTTCAATGACCAGTGAGGCCTTGGCTGCCACGAAGACGCCGCCGCCGTGGGTGCCGGACAGGTTGTCAACCAAGTACAGGGCGTTGGCGTACACCGGTGAGCCGATGGTTTCGGTGGCGCCAATGTACAGACCGCCGCCCGCCTTGTCGCTGAGTGCGCCGATGGCGCCGGATTCGTTGTTGGCAATGATAAAGGGCAGGAGGTTGTCTCCCAAACAATCGCCGTCGACGCACATTTTCTGGCCAAACAAAAAGGCTTCGGCCAAAGGCGACACGTACAAACCGCCGCCGCGGCTGGAGCTGCGGTTGCCGTGAATGCCCGGCAACTGCACCGTCAGTTCGGGGTAGGGTTGCGGGTACATCGACAGATCGCAGCCAGACGTAAAGTAGCCGCCGCCGCCGTAGCCGCTGACGCTGGAACCGACGGTCACGTCGTTGTTTATGAATGCAGACATGCCGTACAACATCACGCTGTTGCTGGGGCTGCGGCAGAACACCCCACCGCCGCCGTTGTTGGCGGTGTTGTCAAACACCAGCACGTGCCGGCCGGTCAGGTCCATGCTGCCGTTGGCGACGCCGATGCCGCCGCCCAAGATGGCGGTGTTGCTGAAAATCAACAGCAGATCCAGATGAAGTTCCACATCGGCTGCTCTGACCGACAAGCCGCCACCATAAATGACGCTGTTGTCTGCTGTGCCGTTGGCCAGGGCGAAATGTTCGATGTTGACGGTGTGTCGCTCGGACTCGCCGATGATGCGAATCACCGGCAACACATTCAGGCCGCCGTCAATGGAAGCGAAGGACAGCGGCAGCTGGTTGTTGTTGGCCGCTTCGGTGCAGTCGGTAAAGCCGCTGCGCAGAGACAAAGAGACGTCATCGATCAACAGGTTTTCCATGTACACCGCCGAAACCACCCGCACTTCAGGGGCGCCGGAATCAATGGCGTCCTGGATTGGCGTGGCCAATACATTGGCGTCGAAATCGCACCCGGCACCGGCGCCCACGGTAACGAACCCGCCGCCGCCGAGCTGCGCGTTTGCAAGCACGCTTTGATGCGCGTTTTTCTTGTCCAGGTCTGACTGCACCTGTGCCAGGACCTGGGCGTCCATGCCACTGGCCAGGCCGCTGATCAGCCAACCGCCGAGGGCCAGTGTGAAGTGAAATTTTTGCATGCTGTTATCCTCCAGAATCATTGGCGCGGGCGGCCGGCGCGCACACGCCGCAACGGCCGACGTCCCTCAATGCGCGCAACGGCGCCGTCGACTTTTAAGCATCATACCGGCTCTTGTTTTCCTATATCGTTAAATCGTGCAAAAACATTTGAAATTTTTAATGCCTGTGGTAAAAAAAACAAACCCCACCGGATGCAACGCATGAAACGCATACACCTGATTCGCCACGCCAAATCCAGCTGGAGCGACGCGGCCCTGAGCGATCACCAGCGGCCGTTGAAACGGCGCGGTCGGGCCGATTGCGCGCGCATGGCGCCAGCGCTGCGTGATGCCGGCTGTGAATTTGACAACGCACACCACTCCACCGCGCAACGGGCGCGCCAGACCGCGGCCTTGTTGAGCGCCGATCAGCGCGACGTGCACTGGCAGGCCTGGGACGCGCTGTACACGTTTGACAGCCGCGCGGTGCTGGAATGGCTGCAAGACCTGGACGATGCGCGCGACGCGGTCACGCTGGTTGGACACAACCCGGCCTTCACCACGCTGGCGCAATTCTTAAGTCCGCAAGCGCCCGCGCACATGCCCACCTGCGCGTACGTGCAATTGCTGGCCGATGTGCCCGACTGGCGCTCGCTGCGCGCCGATTGCGCGGCCTGCACCGTGTTC
>JBNLBT010000123.1:0-8885 GCA_050303435.1 Marinicellaceae bacterium | reverse complement strand
GCAGGACTTTGGCCTTGCCCACGTAGATGATGCGGCCGGCGGCATCGAGCATGCGGTAAACGCCGGGTTGCAAGGGCAATGCAGCGGCTGTTTTTTTGCCGTCAAAGGCCGTCATGGTCCGCTTCAATCCAGCCGCTTTGACCGTCATCCCAGTGCTCATTTTTCCAGATGGGCACGTGTTTTTTCACCCGGTCCAGAATCGCCCGACAGGCGTTGAATGCGGCGTCCCGGTGCGCGGCACTGACCACCACGCAAACGGCCGCGTCGCCCACGGCCAGGGCACCGATGCGGTGCACACACAGGCAATGAATCAAGTCGAACTGGTCGGCCGCTTCACTGAGTATGCGCCGGCCTTCCTGCACGGCCAGCGCTTCGTGGGCCTCGTATTCGAGGCGCAGCACGGTCTTGTCGCGGTTGTGATTGCGCACCCGCCCGGTGAAGCTGACCACCGCACCGGCGCCCGGGTTGCTGACCTGTTGTTGCAGCGCGTCTGTGTCAATGGCCTCGGCGGTCAAGGTAAACTCGTGCATGGGCTCAGCCCCCCGACGCCGGCGGCAGAAAACCCACGGCATCGCCGTCGCTGAAGGCATCGTCCCAGTCGGCGAATGCATCGTTCAAGATCGGCCGAATCGCCGATTCCTCCTGCGTCACGCCGTGTTCCGCGCACAGTGCGCGGTACAGCGCGCCGATGTTGTCTGCCGCGCTGGCGATCCGGCATTCATTGTGTCCGAAGGCTTCGCGCAGCCGCGCGTAGTATTGCACGGTGATGTGTTTCATGCGCCCACCTCGCGGCGGCCACCGCTCTTGCTCAGCAGACGCGTCTGTGTGATCACCATGTCGTGGCTCAGGGCCTTGCACATGTCGTACACCGTCAGGGCCGCCACACTGGCGCCGGTCAGTGCTTCCATTTCCACGCCGGTTTTGTGGTGCAGCGACACGCTGCAGCGGATCACCAGATCGCCGTCGCTGTCGGGGTGAATTTCGACGCGGCAGTTTTCAATGTTCAGTGGGTGGCAGAAGGGGATCAATTCATGGGTTTTCTTGGCCGCCATCACGCCGGCAATGATGGCGGTGTGAAACACCGGGCCTTTGGCGGTGTTGATTTCACCTGCCACGATGGCTTCGCGCACCGCCGGAGGCAGCTGCACGCGGGTTTCGGCCGTGGCGCTGCGCGCGGTGATGCGTTTGTCGCTGACGTCCACCATGGTGGGGTTGTTGTTTGAGTCCACGTGGGACAATCGGTCGTTCATTGCGTGTCTCTCATGTGCATCGGTCGCCCTGGTTTCAGCCGCCGATGACGTACATTTCAATTTTACCTTGCGGCGACACCCGCGCTTTGCGCAACTGCGAATAGCGGTCGCTGCGCGCACTCCAGATGCTGCGAATCGCTTGCAGCACCGCCTCTTCGTCCTCGCGGTAGCGCAGCAAGGGTTTGAGGTCGTGGCCGTGTTGCGCGAACAGGCAGGTGTATAATTGCCCGTCTGCCGACAGCCGCGCGCGGGAGCAGTCGCCACAAAACGGCTGGCTGATCGAGGAAATGAAGCCGATTTCACCGCCGCCTTCACCCAGCCGGTAACGGCTGGCCACTTCGCCCCGGTAATTGGCCTGCAACGGCTCCAGCGTCACGTGTTGCTGGATCACGTCGCGCACCTGCGCCGAAGTGACCACCGCATCGGCGCGCCAGTCGTTGACGTTGCCCACGTCCATGAATTCGATGAAGCGCAGCACCGCACGGGTGTTGGCAAAGCGCTGCACCAGTGGCACGATCTGGTCTTCATTGACCCCTTTCTGGATCACGCAATTCAATTTAATGCTTTTAAGCGGCGATTCAAGGGCCGCATCAATCGCCTTCAGCACCGTGGCCAAATCGCCGCGCTGACCGTTCAGCGCACGGTATTGGGCCGCGTCCATGGAGTCCAATGACACCGTGACGCGGTTCAGCCCGGCGTCCACCAGCGCTTTGAGGTGGCGTTGCAGCAACAGGCCGTTGGTGGTCAGGGCCAGGTCGGTGATGCCTGCAATGTCGGCCAGCATGGCCACCAGGTGATGCAGGTCTTTGCGCAGCAGCGGTTCGCCGCCGGTTAAACGCAGTTTGTTCACGCCCAGTTGCGCAAAGGCGCGTGCAAGCCAGGTGATCTCCTCGAAGTACAGGCGCTGGTGCGGGCGCAGAAACTGATGGTTTTCAGTGAACTTGTCCGCCGGCATGCAGTAGTTGCAGCGGTAATTGCAGGTGTCAATCACGGAAATGCGCAAGTCGCGCAACGGTCGATGCCATTGGTCCAGTGGCGCCGTCATTGGCCCAGCTCGGCGCTGTACGCGCTGTGCAAGGCCGCCCAGCCATCGGCGAGCTGATGGCGGCATGAGGCCTGGGTGACTTTTTCAATTGAGCGCCGCAGGCGTTTTAAATTGCGCTGTTGCCAGGCGCCGGCGGTGGACATCAGCCGCGCCTTGTCGAAATCGATCAGTGTGATTTGCGCATCGTCGATGAGGATGTTGTGTGCATTCAGGTCGCTGTGATGAATGCCTGCCCGATGAAAACGCGCGATGCATTCGCCCACCCGCCGCCACAAATCCAGTTCACCGGCCTGTTCGCGCAAACGGGCCGCCCAGGTGCTTTGATGCGGCACATGGCTCATCAGCAAATCGGCGCGGTACCACAGGCCTTTGCGCACCACCCGAGCAGCCACAGGTCTGGGCGCGGGCAGATCCAGTTCAGCCAGTTTTTCCAGCACGCGGAATTCCTCAAATGAGCGCGACTGAGTCCAGCCGGTGAACAGATACAAATCGCGGTTAAGCCGGGCGTACAATCCGCCGCGGTAGTAGTGTCGCAGCACCCATTTGCCCAGCTCCGACTTGACCGTCCAGGCCGAACCACGGCCCGTATTGGCGCCCAGCAAACGGCCCTGGTTCAACCAGTATTGCGTTTCAAACCAATCGGCTTCAAATGCATGCCGAACCCCGGGCGTTAATAGTACCCGGGTTTTTTTGTTGATTTTTTCAATGATGCCGGGCATCGGGCGTTGGTTCATCTTTAGGGTTTGTTAGCACTTTTTGAAACGAAGTTGTGAGGCACGGCGACCCACAGATGTGACCACCGCCGCGCAGGCGCTGACCGCACCACATTATAACGAAAACTCTGATCAGTTTAACATGGAATTGTGTGGCCCACAGCCCGGCGGTGGGGTGCCTGAACTCACCACACGTAGATGACTTCAGCCTGCAGCAGCGGGTGGGCGTAGCTGTGTTCGCCGATCGGCATGGATTTAAGCGCCCGGGTGTGTCCGGTCACAGTGATCATGCGGCGCAAGAAATGTTCCGGGTCAAGAAAGGTGTTTTTGCAGGCAATGAAACGTCCCTGATCTCCGCGCGGCCGCGCCGAGGGCCGGCCGGTGGCATCCAGCTGCCGGGTCACCACGGTCAGGCAGGTGCGCTCGGCCTGGTTGTCAACGTGCACCACCTTGCCACTCCAGCGCACGTGTTGGCCGAAGTTGTTGAGTTGTTGGACCTGACGCGGCGTCACGGCATCAAATTCTCCGCGCAGCGGCGCCGGTGCGCGCACACAGGCGGTCAGGAGCAGGATCAACAGCAGCAGGATCGGGGTGCGTTGCATGGCATTTCTCCAAACAGGTGTACACCCTTGAGCATAGCCGGGTGCACATGAACCAACCCTGAATGCCGGCTCAACCCAGGCCGTTGCCCATCAACAGCAGCAGACCGATGAAGGCGCTGCAAAAAAACAGCAGGCCCAACAGCTGAACAGCGATTTGTGCCGCGGCTTTGCAGTTGTGACTGTGTCGCGCCGCGGCAGCGGTGAGCACAGCGGTGATGGCGACGATCAGGGCCATCGCCTGCGCGGTGCGCGGCAGCACCAGCCACAGCAGGGTACCGGCGCTGGACAATAACAGGGGACGCCGGTGCGTCGCCATCGGTTTGTTGCGGTGCAGTTCGGGTGTTCTCATGGGGTGTCTCAAAAAGTGCATGCGTCGATTAAAACGCAGTGCATTCTCAAACAATGAGAACGGCGCCGGTTTTTTATGGTCAATGCTGAAAAAAGCCAGGTTGCTCTTTTTTCCGGGAGTACAGAATCAAAACAGCAGGGTGATGACCAGGCTCACCAGCACCGTGTTGAGCAACAGACACACCGGCAGCAGAATCAAAGTGCACGCCGATTTGAACAGCGTCACCACATGGCCCTGGCGATACACCCGCAGCATCGCCAGATGGTAATACAGCACGGCCAGGGCAATCAGGCCCAGCACCAGATAGGTCTGCCATTCGCTTTCAGGCGCCAGTGACAACAGGCACACCAGAACAAAAGCAAAGGAGATGAAGTGCAGCTGAAAGATGAAATGTTCCACGTATTTGTGACGCCAGTAGAACAGCTTGAACAGCGCCGACATCAGCAGGACGTTGATCATCACCGCCCAGGTCATGTTGCCCACCAGAAAACGCAAAAACCCGATCGGGTCGTTTTTGATCCGGTACATGGCGCGCAGCGTGATGCGGTCCAACAAGGGATCAATGTTGTATTTTTCAATCAGTTCTTCATCGGTCAGTCCCTGCAGGTCCATGGTGCGGATGTTGTAATCGTTGCCAAACAGACCCAGATGGCTGGTGTCGGCGTCGGCGTCGTAATCCAGCAGCTCCACCGCGCGATCGATGTGACCAATGATCTCGCTTTGCGTGGCCTCTTCCAGTTTCATTTCGTTGACCACCTCTTTGATCTGTTCACTCATGTTGAGAATGAATCCCTGGCGGGAAATGACTTTGTCTATTTCATAGCTGCGCACCCCGGTCATTTCATCGCCCAGCAGGGACGCCATGGCAAAGGCGAGAAACATCAGGATAAAAAACAGGCGGATCGGGGAGAGGTAATCCACGCGTTTGAATTGCAAATACTCGCTGCTCAGATGACCCGGTTGCAACAAACCCCGCAGCGTGCGCACCAGGCGTGAATCGTAGTTGAACGTTTCGGAGAAAAATTTGCGGATCATGCGCCACACGCTGGTCAGCCCGAGGCGGGTTTTTTGCCCGCAGTTCGAGCAAAAGTTGGCCGCGTCGGTCAGCGCGTGATCGCAATTCGGACAATTCGGGGTGGACATGGAATATTCTTGCTGGACGTCATTTGTTATAATCATAAATCACTGGTTCGACAATTCCACGGATAAAATGCAAAAAATACTGAAGGAGGTCTTCGGCTACACATCCTTCCGCGGGCAACAACAGTCCATCATTGAAACCATTCACGCAGGCGGCGACGCATTGGTGCTGATGCCAACCGGTGGCGGCAAGTCGCTGTGTTATCAGATTCCGGCGTTGCTGCGCGAAGGCTGCGGGGTGGTGATCTCGCCCTTGATTGCCCTGATGCAAGATCAGGTGGACGCCCTGAAACAACTGGGCGTGGCCGCCGAATGCATGAATTCCGCGCAAAGCGGGGCGGAAAACAGCCGCGTACGCGCCCTGATGCAGGCCGGTGAACTGGATCTGCTGTACCTGTCGCCTGAACGGCTGTTGCGCAGCGACATGCGGGCTTTTTTGCAGCAGTGCAAGCTGGCTTTGTTTGCCATCGACGAGGCCCACTGCGTGTCGCAATGGGGCCACGATTTCCGCAAGGAATATCAACAACTGGGTGTTCTGGCCGAGTCATTCCCGGGCGTGCCGCGGGTGGCATTGACCGCCACCGCCGACGCGCGTGTGCGCGAAGAAATCATGGCGCAGCTGCGGCTGGATTCGGCGCGCGTGTTCGTCACCAGTTTCGACCGGCCCAACATCAAATACGCGATTGAGGAACAAAACAACGCCAAACAGCAACTGTGGCGTTTCATCGATGGCCAGCACGCCAACGATGCCGGGATCGTGTACTGTCTGTCGCGCCGCAAGGTGGAAGCGGTCACTGAATTTCTCAACAGCAAAGGGCGCACGGCGCTGGCCTATCACGCCGGCTTGTCGGCGGCGGTGCGCACAGACAATCAGCAGCGCTTTTTGATGGAAGAGGGCGTCATCATGGTGGCCACCATCGCCTTCGGCATGGGCATCGACAAGCCCAACGTGCGATTTGTTGCGCATTTCAGTTTGCCGAAAAACATTGAATCCTACTATCAGGAAACCGGCCGCGCCGGTCGCGATGGGCTGGCGGCCAACGCCTGGATGATTTACAACTATCAGGACGTGGTGATGCAACGTCAGTTCATCACCGATTCGGACGCCGCCGAGTAGCACAAAAGCGTGCTCAACGGCAAACTGGATTCGCTGGTGGATTTGTGTGAACAGGTGGAATGCCGGCGCCAGACCCTGTTGGCCTATTTCAATGAGACCCTGGAAAAACCCTGCGGTCACTGCGACAACTGCACACACCCACCGAAAAAAATCGATGTCACCGAGGCGGCGCAGATGGCGCTTTCGGCGGTGTACCGCACCGGTCAGCGTTACGGCATGATGTATTTGATTGATGTGCTGACCGGCAAGGACGAGGCGCGCATTCAACAACAGGGGCACGACAAACTGGCGCTGTTTGGCCTGGGTCAGGCGCACAGCAAAGCCTGGTGGCGGCGGGTGTTTCGTCAGCTGATCAGTCAGGCCCATCTGCTGCAGAGCGATGACACCTATAAAACCCTGTGCCTGAGCGAAAAGTGCCGATCACTGCTCAAGGGCACGGACCGGTTTTTCATGCGTGAATTGCAAAAACAGGCGAAAACTGCCGGCACCGCTGCGCAACCGGATCTGACGCAGCCGGATCTGCAATTGCTGCAGGCGCTGAAGCAGTTGCGCACCGACCTGGCCACCGAACAGGGCGTTCCGCCGTACGTGATATTCAGTGACGCCAGCCTGTTGGAAATGGTGCGCAAGCGGCCGGCGAATGAAGAAAAATTCATGTACATCAGCGGGGTGGGTGAATACAAACTGAAAAAATACGGCGCGCAATTCCTGCAGGTGATTGCATCGCACCAGTTGCCGGAACTGCTGGACAATCGCCTCAGCAACCAGGTCAATCAGACCCTGGATCTGTTGCGTCAGGGCAGCAACCCCGAGCAAATCGCCGCGCAGCGGGATCTGCCCATCAACACCGTGTATTCGCATTTGTCCGAAGCCATCGCCATCGGTCTGGTGGAGAAACAGCAGGTGCTGGATTTAAAACCCGGGGAGATTGAATACATCATTCAGACCGCGGAGATGACCGGATATCTGGATGAAGGCAAGATGAAACCGGTGTACGAAGCCCTCGACGGGCTGTACGACTACGGCGTGCTCAAATGTGTGCTGGCTGAAATCAGCGCCGGTTAAACTGCGCCGCGCTGTTCAAAAGGCTTTGGGAAACAGCAGGATGTTCAGCAGGTTGTCCTGGAAGTGAATGTTGGAGGTCAGGCGCGAATGGCTCTGGCACAACAGCAGCGGGTATTTAAGCGGGAACTGCAGGGATGCGTCCTCGGCCAGCAGCGATTTTTTTGTCACCAGGCCATCGCCGGGCGCATACATCAGCGTTTCATAATCGATGCCATTGATTTTCTGTCTGATTTCATGCGGCTGCGCGCGCAGGTGATAGGCATCGCCAAATTTTTCCAGCACCAGCCGGTCGAGCGTGGGGTCGCAGTCACCACCCATCACAAACAGGCCGTGGTTGATGCCTTCCAGCGGCCGGTTGATGGACCACAGAAATTCCCGTGCACGCGCCAGGTTATGAATGAAAAATTTTTTCAGCAAGTCCAGCTTGCGTGCCCCGTCTTCGTCCGAATCACTGCGTGCAATGATTTTTTCCTGAATCTGCGGATTGAAAATGGACCATTCAAATTGTTGCCAGGTCGCCGCATCGAAGGCGTTCAATTTCACCGTTTGGCCTTGCAGGTCAATCAGCCAGTCTTCGCCAAAAGGCAGCAGCTGAAAGATGCTTGGCATGGTGATCAGCACTTCCACCGGTATGTTGCGAATATTGAAACTGTAGCCATTGACCAGGCGGTTGACGGTCACGGTTGAACCGAGGTTCGGGGTGCCCAGCAGAATGGCACGTCGAATTGATCCGGGTGGACTGACCGGTTCGCTGAGTGGTGCTTGCGTCAACACGTCCACCCCGCCGTAGCGCATGTAATAGCGTGCGATCAGACCGCCCATGGAGTGCGCGATGACGTCGACCCGCAGATCCGGGTCGTTGTGCTGGGCGCGGATGGCCTCGATGAAAGCGCCCAGTTTTTGTGCCGAAACCACATTGTCCTGGCGCCAGTCATAGGTGAATATGTACAAGCGCCGCGGCCCGGTCTCAAGTGGATCCTTGAGTGCGGTCAGGCGGTAGCCGGCGTGTTCGGTGAGGGTGGTGATGATGTTGTCGTACAGGCTCCATCCACTGATCTGATCGGCGATCTGAGAAACCTCCAGTGCGCTGCTGGCGGCGGTCAATTCGTCGGCATTGATGTCCATTGCCAATTCGGTGTAGTTGGAAAACAACAGTTTTGACAAGTTGCCAAACCACACTTCTTCGCCGCTGTCCTTGCGTCGCAGCTTGCTGCCCAGGGTGCCGTGAATCAGCACCACCGGCGGCGGGTGTTGTCTGTCGTCCCGGTCCACGCCATACAAGCGCTGCAAGTCCGGTGTGCGGTTCACCTGGCAGGCGCCCAGGGCGATGAGCATCAGCGTCAGACAGCCTGTTCTGAGGATGGTGAGCGCTGCTGGGGTGTGGCGGTGCGTTTGGGGCATGTGCTGAGGCGCGGACGTGCAATTTCGGGTGCAGCCATTATAGGGCTTGTGGGCATTTTTTGAAACGGTGTTGCTGAATCAGTGGCGTTCACTCAGCCCCACCGCATCGGCACAAAAAATAGAGATCATGGGTTTGCGACACTCTGGGCGCGTTGAGGGCAGCCGGGTGCGGTGAAATCCACGCCGGTCGGCTCAGCGATCGG
>JBNLBT010000122.1:0-8940 GCA_050303435.1 Marinicellaceae bacterium | reverse complement strand
TCTCGCTGATGTTGCGTCCGGAGTAGCCATCGCCTTCATTCAATGCCAGCTGATAGGTGTCGTGTGCCTGCTTGGTCTGCCCCTGGGCCAAATACACATCGCCTTTAATTTCCAGCACCATGGTTTTGAAATTTAAATCATCGATTTGATCCAGCTGCGACAGCGCTTCCTGATATTCGTCCTGGGATGCCAGCAATCGGGCCAGGCGTATGCGTGCCAGGTGTTGCATGGCAGCATCTGGAGACGCAGCCAGGATTGCGCGGTATTGACCAATGGCTTGATCCACGTCGCCGTTCTCGACGTGTTTTTTCGCCAGCAACATGCTGGCCTGCACGCTGAAATAGGTCTGACCTGAATTGTTTTTCAGCGTTTGAATCATTTGGTCCGCTTCATCCAGCTCATTGAGGTCCAGCACATCTTTGATGCGATTGAATTCTTCAGACAACTGATATTTTTCTTCGGTCTGCGAGGATTGCCAGTAGTTGTATCCGATGATGCCAGCCAGACCCAGACCGATGCCGGCGACGATGGTCAATGCATTGTCTTTGAGCCATTGCTTGACCAGTTGTTCCTGTTCGTAATCATCGTATTCTTCAAATGCCATGTTCGCGTATCCTTTAAGTTGTGTGCTTTTTGCCGCTAAAAGATCGAATATTCTAACCCAGCTTACGAAAAAATTCATTAAACCCGATTGGGCAAAAAAAAAGCCGCAAAAGTTGCGGCTTTTTTCAAATTTGGCTCCCCGAGACGGGCTTGAACCGCCGACCTAGTGATTAACAGTCACCCGCTCTACCAACTGAGCTATCGGGGAATGATCTCACAGCAAAATTGCTATAAAAACAAAGAAGGGGAATTTTACTGTTTCTGCCCACACTGTCAAGCAATTAATTGAGTTATTTGCCCAGCCCAAGGCGCGATTGTGCGCCCTGATTTTATGCGCCGATCGACCCCGTCAATTTCGATCTACTCGGCGCAAACAGCCGCTCAAGGCAAGCCCACATAAAGACAGCCAAATGACGCTTGCATCGATTTGCAATGGCGGTGTCTTCAGCCGTTTCGCAAGCGCCACGGGGTTCAAACAACCTCAGTCCAGGTACTTGTTGACCCGGCTCAGGATGCCCCGCAAAATGTCCACTTCGTGTTTCAGCGGTTGCATGCGGTTGAACATGACGTGGAGTTTTTTCATCAATGAAACGCGGTTGTTGTCGTTCAGGTATTCCAGTGACTGCAAAGTGTGTTCCAGATGACTGAAAAAACTCGCCATCTTGTCCTGACTGACCGGCACATGCGTTGCAACGGGCTGCCCGGCGGTCTGATGGCCGGCTTGTACCCACAGGCGCATGCGCAGTTCATACGCCACCACCTGCACCGCGGCGGCCAGATTGAGGGATGAATAGGCCGGATTGGCCGGCAGTTGCAGCAGGTAGTGACAGCGCAACATTTCTTCGTTGGTCAAGCCCCAGGATTCCTGACCGAACAGCAGCGCCACCGGCGTATGCGCCGGCAAGCCGGCCACGGTTTCAGCCAATGCCCGCGCATCCAGCATGGGAATGTCCAGATCCCGCCGCCGCGCGCTGGTGCCGATCACCAGCGATCGATCCGCAATCGCCGCATCCAGGTCTGCGTGCACGCGCGCGCGGTGCAGCACGTCATCGGCCCCGGAGGCACGTGCGGTGGCTTCGGCCGACGGGTGTTTGATCGGGTTGACCAGCGCCAACTGTTCAAAACCCATGTTTTTCATGGCCCTGGCCGCCCCACCGATGTTGCCTGGGTGGGTGGTGTTGAGAAGAGTAAACAGAATGTCGTATTGATTCATGCAGCCCACTTTGAATGATTGGAAATGTACGCACGCAACGTTCGCTGAACCGTTGACGCCGTAGGGCGCTCCGATGACACCAGACAATGCGCCGGATTGTCGGCAATCATGCAAGCATGAGATATCGGTTTGCGGTGATTTGTCGCCGTGGATATACAATCACAGTGACAACTGGTATTATAGCGCATCTTTGACACCGCCCGGAAGCATGAGCCCAGACCTGAACATCGCCAAAAAAGCCGCCCTCAACGCCAGCGATGTGCTGAATCAAATGAGCCGACAGACTGAATCGCTGTCGGTGAGCAAAAAACAGGACAGGGACTACGTTTCGGTGGCCGATCGCGCCAGCGAACACGCGATCGTCTCGGCCCTGCGCAAAGCCCGGCCGGAAGACGCCATTTTGGCCGAGGAAAGCGGCCGCCAGGGACCTGCGAACGCCAAACGCGTGTGGATTGTGGACCCTCTGGACGGCACGCGAAATTTTCTGCACGGCATTCCGCACTATTCCATTTCCATAGCATTGCAGGAAAACGGTGAAATCCGTGAAGGTCTGGTGTATGACCCGAACCGCGATGAGATGTTTCATGCCAGTCGCGGCAAAGGCGCGTTTTTGAACAATCGGCGCATTCGCATCGAACCGCAAACCGGTTTGCAGGGTGGACTCATTGCCACCGGCTTCCCATTTCGCAACAAAGACCGTTTAAGCCCATACGTGGCTCAATTCAAGGCGGTGTTCCGGCTGGCCGACGACATCCGCAGGATCGGTTCGGCGGCTCTCGATCTGGCCTATGTGGCGTGCGGGCGCGTGGATGGCTTCTGGGAGTACGGCTTGCAGCCATGGGACATTGCGGCCGGTGCACTGCTGGTGCAGGAAGCCGGTGGGCAATGCCTTGATTTTGATGGCAAAAACACACACATGGAAAGCGGCAACATCATTGCCGGCAGTCTCAAGGTCGCGGCCGAACTGGTGAACATCACCCGCGGCATGCCCGGATAAAAAAACCGCCGTGGATCGTTTCACGGCGGCTGCATTTCAATGGGCGCATTCAGCCCTCTGCCCGATCACAGATCGATCGACAATCCCGACAGGCCTTTGATGTTGAAATCACCGGCCAATTGTTTGATGTTTTCCACGCGAATCAAGCCCTTCAGTGACAAATACACGAATTCATCGCCCGGCTCATACACCATGATGGACAGATCGCGCAGGCTGTCGTTGTCCACTTGCGCCATGATGCGCACCATTTCGTCGCCGTCGTTGACGCGCACAATCTCAACCGCGCCGCGGCCAGCCAGCCGGGTTGCATTGTCTTCGATCCAGTCGGCAACATCGGCATTCAGTTCATCGCCTTCGAGTTCAAACACGGTCACCGTGATGTCGTCCAGATCGGTCAACACGCGTTGGGCTTTTTCACTTTCATCGGAGAACGCCGCCGCCAGGCTCAGCAGTTCCGGGCCGAGTGACAACTTAACCGTGGGCTTGACGCCAAACAATTCGGTCAATTCTTCCACCGGGTCTTTGGCGCCGGCGGATAATGTGCACACCAACAAGGCCATTGCTATCAGTTTTTTCATCGTTTCACCTATCAAATTCAAATCGTGCCATGGATTTGAGCTGTAAACGACCGAGGCAAAGATTGGTTACAAAAAAAGCCGGCATGCAGCCGGCTTTTATTCTTTCATCAGGGCTTTGCTGTTACGGAATGTGATCCAGACTGGCGCCTTCTTTTTCCACCGGAATCAGATCTTCTCGACTGATGCCCAGCGCCAGCGTTGAAGTGCTGGCCACAAAGATCGATGAATACGTGCCCACCACGATGCCAACGATCAGGGCAAAGGCGAAACCGTGAATCATGGCGCCGCCAAAATAGAACAGCGCGATCAGCACCAGCAATGTCGTCAAGGACGTGATGATGGTGCGTGAAATGGTCTGATTGATTGAGATGTTGACCACTTCTATCGGGTTTTTATTGCGCACTTTGCGGAAATTCTCACGCACCCGGTCAAACACCACGATGGTGTCGTTGAGCGAGTAACCGATCACCGCCAGCAACGCCGCCAGCACGGTCAGATCAAACTCCACCTGACTGATGGAGAACACCCCCGCGGTGATGATCACGTCGTGCACCAGGGCGGCCACGGCACCGACTGAAAAGCGCCACTCAAAACGGAAAGTGACGTAAATCAGAATGCCGATGATGGCGTACAAGAGCGCCAAAGACCCCTGTTCAACCAGTTCATCGCCGACCTGAGAGCCAACGAAATCCACCTTGGTGATGTGCACCGATGAATCCACGACGCGCAACAGCTCGACCACCTCGTTGCTGAGTTTGGCCTGCGCGTTGTTGTCTTCCGATGCGCCCTGTTCTCCGCTATCCGGGTTGGGCAGAATGATTTCCACGTCGCGTGACGAACCGAAATTTTTCACCACCGCGTCCGGGTGGCCGTTGTCGTTCAGTGCCGTGCGCACCTGAGACAATTCCACGGTGTTTTCAAAGTTCACCACCACCACAGTGCCACCAGTGAAATCCAGGCCAAAATTCAGGCCGCGCAATGCGATCGAAACGATCGAAACCACGATCAGTGCGGTGGAAAACAACATCGCCGGCTTGCGGAAGCCCATGAAATCGAATTTTTTGTCTTGCAGAAATTTCATCTCGGACTCCTCAGATTGACAGGCTTTGCAGGCGTTTTTTCTTGCCATACACCAGGTTAACAATGGCTCTTGACAACATGATCGCAGTGAACATGGAGGTCAGAATCCCGATCGACAGCGTCACCGCAAAGCCCTTGATCGGGCCGGTGCCGAAGGCGAACAGCACAACCGCGGCAATCAAAGTGGTGACATTGGCATCGGCGATGGTGGACAAGGCCTTCTCGTAGCCGGCCTTGATGCTGTTCTGCACCGAAGTACCGGATCGCAGCTCTTCCTTGATGCGTTCGAAAATCAACACGTTGGCGTCCACCGCCATGCCCACCGTGAGCACGATGCCGGCGATGCCCGGCAAGGTCAATGTGGCGCCAAAGATCGACA
The DNA here is from genome assembly GCA_050303435.1 of Marinicellaceae bacterium. GTDB lineage: Bacteria > Pseudomonadota > Gammaproteobacteria > Xanthomonadales > Marinicellaceae > JBNLBT01. The sequence continues at coordinate 4,090 of JBNLBT010000122.1, read as the reverse complement.
GAAATGCCACGATCAGCACCAGGTTGACGGACAAGGCGATGTTGGCAATCAAACCAAACAATTTGTAGTACACCAGCATGAACAGCAGCACCAGCGCCAGACCGATCTGCACCGACAGCACGCCTTTTTCAATGTTGTCGCGACCCAGAGACGGTCCAATGGTGCGTTCTTCTACGATTTCCACTGGCGCGGCCAGCGCTCCGGCGCGCAGCAATACAGCCAGGCGTGCGGCTTCTTTGGGGCTGCCCAGTCCAGTGGTCTGGAACTGATTGGAAAACACGCCTTGAATCACCGCGTTATTGATCACTTCCTCTTTGGTGATGTAAATCGTCTTGCCTTCCGCGTCCTTGCCGTTGGGAATGCGCTCTTTGAGCACCGCGGCCATGTTATTGCGAACGTTCTGGCGGGTGAAATCCAGCATGCGCGATGCGCCCACGCTGTTCAGTCGCACGGACACGTTGGGCGTGCCGCTTTCCTGATCAAAACCGCTTTGCGCGTCGATCAGCTGGTCTCCAGTGACAATGACACGATTTTTCAGCAATACACCGTTGCCATCTCGATCATAAAACAAGGAACTACCCACAGGCGTGCGACCACTGCGCAGCGCTTCTCCGATGTCGCCCTGCATGTCCACCGCGCGGTATTCCAGGGTGGCGGTGGTGTCGAGAATTTCCTTGGCTTTGGTCGGGTCCTGCACGCCAGGCAGCTGCACCACGATGCGGCTGAGGCCCTGGCGTTGAATCACCGGCTCGGCCACGCCGATTTCATTGACACGATTGCGCAATGTGGTCAGGTTCTGTTCCAGCGCTTTCTGTTTGATGTCATTGATCGCCGTTTCACTCAACTCACCTTCCACCGCGTATTCACCGTCGCTCAATTCATTGGTGGAAAATGTCAATTCATTGAAACTCAGTCGAATGGCTTCATAGGCGCGGTCGGCCAGTTCTTCGCTGTTGAAAGTGATTTGCAGGCGATTGCCGTCCCAGCGGTTGCTCTTTTTGGGGATTTTCTCTTTGCGCAACAGATCAGTGATGTCGTTGCGAATCTGCCGGCGTTTGGTCTGCTCGGCCTCGTCCATGTCCACTTCCAGCAGGAAGTACACACCGCCGCGCAAATCCAGACCCAGATTCATCGCGCTGCCACCGAGGTTGGCCAGCCATTCGGGAATGTTGGGGCGCAGATTCAGTGCCGGGGTGTAGTTTTTCAACACGTCCGACAACGCGTCGTTGGCCTTGATCTGTTCTTCGGTGTCGGCAAATTTTACATACAGGGTGTCCGGTTCAAGGATCACACCGCGGTGTTCGATGCCGGCTCCAGCCAGAACCGATTCCACCCGGCTGACCAGGGCATCATCAATGCTCTGGCTGCCGCTGGCGGTCACCTGCACCACCGGATCCTGACCGTAAATATTGGGTAAAGCATAAAACGCACCGACCAGCACCACGGTCAGAATCAGCACGTATTTCCACAGGGGATAGCGATTCATGATGAATTTCTCGTTGGATTATTTGATCGACTTGATGGTGCCCTTGGGCAGCACCTTGGAAATGGCGCCGCGTTGCAGCCGCACCACAGTGCCTTCAGCGATTTGCACCGCGATGAACTGCTCGTCCAGTTCAATGATTTGTCCCAACAGGCCGCCGGAGGTGATGATCTCATCGCCTTTGCCCAGATTGTTGACCATTTCATTGTGGGCTTTCATGCGTTTTTGTTGCGGACGGATCAGGAAGAAATACATGATGGCCACAAACACACCGAAAAAAATGAACGACGTGATCGGGCTGGTGGCCGGCGCTCCGGCGCTTTGTGCCATGGCGTCAGAAATAAAAAAATTCATGTTTGCTCCTGTATCCTGTAAAATCAAAGGGCGGTATTATCTCATATCGCCCAGGCTCAGAGAAGTTATATATGTGGGATAGAAGGGGAATTCAATGACTATTTTCGGCGGCTGTCATTGCCGGGCCGTGCGCTTCAGTGCGTCCCTTGATCCCAACTCTGTGCTGCTGGCCTGCAATTGTTCCATTTGCAGCATGTGTGGCTTTCTGCACCTGATTGTCCCACACAGCGAATTCAAGCTGCTCAGCGGACAGGACGCGCTGTCCAGTTACCGTTTCAACACCGGCCAGGCCGAACACCTGTTCTGCCGTCATTGCGGGATTAAATCGTATTATCAGCCGCGCTCCCACCCAAATGCCTGGAGCATCAATGCGCATTGTCTGGATGATTTTGATCTGTCTGCATGGACTGTGCAAGCGTTCGATGGTCGCAACTGGCGGGAGGCCAGCACCGGCTTATGATGACCTTGATCACCCCGCGCCTGTTGATTTCAATGGTTTCGGTTGACGACACCGGCGTGGTGGCATTTCGCATTGCCGATCGGCTGGACAACACCGACCTGGGACAGATCCGGCTGACCACCGATGAGGACAATTGGCGTTACCACGTGGAAGTTCACGCCGACTTCAGACAACGCGGCATTGCCACTGAAGCGTCGTTGTGTCTGATTCAGAACCTTTCACAGCAACACCTGCCTTTGAAGTCTCCGGACCAGCCAAACAAGGTGTCGACCGGGTTGCTGCACCGTCTGGGTTACAAACCGGGCGAAAGCATTTACATGCGCGACTCGGCCGAACGGGCCAAACTGGAATGGTCGAACTACTACAAAGTGAAGGTTCGGCTGCTCAACCAGCCGCTGGGCATCGACATCGAACAACAACCCGGACCGATTCAATACGACGCCTGCCAGCTGATCAACACGGGTCCGGACTGTTTTGACCGGCCGGCGCTGATGCACCCATTGGCGCACAGAATCTGGCTGCAGATGTCCGAAGACGCGCGCAATGACGGCGTCAGGCTGGACATGGTGTCGGCCTATCGCAGTCCCGCTTATCAGGCCAATCTGATCCGCAACAAACTCGATCGGGGGATGTGTCTGGCAGACATCTTGCGAGTCAACGCAGCGCCCGGCTATTCTGAACACCACACCGGCCGTGCAATCGACCTCAACACGCCAGATTGCGAACCATTGACTGAAGCGTTTGCCGACACCGACGCCTTTGCCTGGCTAAAGCTCAACGCCAAGCGGTTTCACTATGTTTTGAGCTATCCAGACAATGACTCACATGGTTACCAGTTTGAGCCGTGGCACTGGTGCTACAAACCGTTTGATTGATGCGCGCGCCGAGGCGCTGCTCAGGGCGCCTCGAATGAATGCAGAAAAATCACATCGCCGACCATTTGTGTCGCCAGGCCATTGATGTATTCCTCGATCGCTGTGTATCCCGACGGCATCACGGTTGTGTGGTCGCTGCCATTGTTGGGATTGAGTCCGTTGAGATTTTCCCAGCCATCGGGCATGCCATCGCCGTCGCTGTCCAGCGGCGGGCTGCCCGGGGTCAGACCGGCCAGTAAATCCGGCGGTCGGAAATTGGCCCAGCCACCGCTTCGAGTGGCCAAATCGGTGAACACCTGACGCGACACCACATCGCGGGGAAATGCCCCGGCCTGGGCGGTAACCAGCGCCTCGACATCGCCGCTGTCGTGGGTGGTCACAGGCACCTGACCCTGCGCGCTGAAATCAAACTCACCGACCTGATTGAACTGCGACGAGACGATGCCGCAGCAGGCAAAGGTATATTCATTCATGAAATTGACGTTGGTCCAGGGATTGTCCACAGTGCCCATGTACACGCCCGGGTCTTCCACCCGATTGTCCTGCAGCCAGTAAGTCGTGGGAATTGGCGGCGAGGCATTTTCCGGATCAAACCAGAACGGCGCCAGTGCAATGTTCGGGCCATCGATGTACAGGTTGCCAATGAGGTTGAACTGCCCTTCAACGATGTTGTGATGCACAAAGCCTTCGCGGCCGTTGTAGGTCAGGTTGTTTCGCACATCCGCGGGACCAACCGACAACGCCGGCGTGCGGTTGCGGGCGTGGGCAAACACGTTGTGGTGCACCGAAATAAATCCGCCGGGCCGCGAATCCGGCTTGCATGGACCGTCGTCCAGACACGGGCGGTGATTGAGGATGCCTTTGTGATGAGTCCAGCCATTGCCTGGGTCGTAAATGGGAAAGGAGATGTTGGACCAC
>JBNLBT010000121.1:0-9258 GCA_050303435.1 Marinicellaceae bacterium | reverse complement strand
TGCGCCCACCACCAGGGCCGCGCCCTGACCGCCGGAGAGCATGAAGCGGTGCCCCATGGAATCCTCGCTCGGCTCGACAAAATAGGTGTTCCAGCAGCCCCATTGCACCACACCGAACGGCTGGCCGTGATTGCTCAGGGCGTTGAGATCCTGGCTCATCAGCAGGCCTTCAAAGCCCCAGCGGCGGCTGGATGAGTGGCCGGTGTAAATGGCCAGACGGGTGCCGGCGTTGAGTTGTGCAATCAATGACTGGCGCGCGTCGCTCAGCGGCAACTCGTCCAGATACACGGTGTCCACCGACCAGGCCGCGTCGCGCAATTGCGCGGCCAGCGCTTCGCTGCTGGCAACGAAATTGTAGGCGTCCAGCGAGGCGGTGTCGTCGGCGGCCAGCACCGCACTCAGGTGTCCGGCCTGCGCGTCGTACTGACGCATTTTGTTCAGAATGGTGTGCAGCTCGGCACCGGTGCGCACCGGCAGACGACCGACCGGCACTTCGGGCACGCCGTCGCTGTCGACGTCGCCATACAGTGAATCGACCGCGGCAAAGCGGATCAATTCATCGGTGGCGCGATAAATCGTCGGCACGAAGCTGATCACGCCCAGTCCGGTGTGGTCTTTGTAGTCGTAGCTGTCGCCGCCGACCAGCAGAATGCTTTGCAAAGCGCCTTTGCTGGCCACGGCCGCAATGTAGCTCTTGATGGCTTCACCGTCCGCCACACCGCCCGTGTAATGACTGAATATGTCGGCCACATTGACGACGCGGTGGCTGCCGCGGGTGGCGTTCAGGTAGGCGGTCAAATCGCCGCCGATGAAATTCGCGTGCGCGATCACCAAATGGGCCGTGGCGCTGAAATCCAGCGGCGCTGCTGCGTTCAATTCAAAGTTCGGGCGCAGGAAGGCGTCGTCGCTCAGCGCATGGTATTCGGCCGCGCCGGCGATGCCATAAAAACGCACCGCGCCGTTTTCAGCGTCGAAACGCGCCAGACGCCGCGCCACGCCATTGTTGACCGCGTACACGTGGCCGACCGGAGCGGTGAAGCCTTCGACGCGGTAATTGTCGCTGCCACCCTGGAAACTGAGTTGATTGTTCTCAGCCACGAACTCGGCCGGGTGCGTCAACGCAATCGATTCCAGATTGACCAGCCCCAGGTTGTTGACGTTGTCGGCGTGCACCAACACATCGATGCGGTTGTTGGCTTGCAGATGCGTGGACGGGAAGGTAAAGCGCTCATCGCGCGCCACAATGCCGTCAAAGGCGTCCTCGCCAAGCGACCAGTCGTTGATGAAAAACTCCAGACGGTGATCCGGGGTGTTGCCTTCAAAATCCAGACCGCCCCAGTAGTTCATGGCCAATTCGGCCTCGCCGGCGTACGGCGCCAGCGCGGTCGGCAGATTAAAACTGTAGATGGTGGCGCTGCCGCTGGCCAGCATGCGGGTGTCAAACCAGGGCTCAGCGGGCAACGGCGATGCGAATGAGTACAGCGCGTTGCGCGACAGGCGCACGGTTTTCTGGTGCGTTGTGGCGTAGCGCTGACCGCGCGGTTGCGCGTTGCTTTCGCTCATCTCCGGCGACGGCGCACTGGCGTTCAATGTGAGCGTGTACACATTGCCTTCGTGGTACAGGCTGGATTGCGCTTCGGCGTAAAAGCGGAACAGCACTTCACTGGCCTGGCTGGCGCCGGCTTTGCTGCCCTGGCCGTTGGAACTCACGCCGCGGTCCAGCGCCACGGTCTGTGCGCCCCGGCTCAGGCGCAGTGTTGCGGCGTCAATCAGCGCATCGGACACGCCCAGGCTGAGCAGGTCCGAACGCCGCACCTGGTACAGGCCGGCGGCGTCGGTGCGCAGCAGCACCGAAATGGATTCACTCGGCGCTGTGACCGGTTTGCCGTCGCTGTTTTCATTGCCCGCGCCGCCGTCGCGAGACAGCGAGGATTTCAAAGCGGCTTTGCGTGCCAGTGATTTATCCTGGTGTTCGCGGTTAATTGCCGCCCAGTCGGTCGGTGCCGCTTCAATGGCTTCAGGCAATACGCCGGCCTGCACACCCAGGGTGTACACGCCGTTGCTGTGCTTGCGGCCATAGCGGTCCACGTCTTCCAGGATGAACTGGGTGCCCAGAGCGGCCACATCGGAACGGAAATTGATGGCGTATTCCGCGGCGCCGGCTTTATCCATGGTTTTCGACGGTATCAGCGCGTCGTTGAGTTTGAAGCGGGTTTTGCCCAGCAATGCATACACATTGAAACCCAGGTTGCCGGTTTCAGCTTCGGTGGACCAGCGCACATCCAGTCCGCCGAAATGGCCCGGTTGCGCCACGAAAGAACCGATGGTCACCGGCGCGGTGACGGTGTCGCTGGCGCATTCATTGGTTTGTGAAATCACGTAGGTCGACACTTCGTCGGGGTCGCCGCTCGGCGTGTTGGTGTTGTAATAGGCCGCGCACACGGTGTTGACGATGTCGGTTTCGGTGGCCGGCAAGGTGCCGGACACGGTGAATCCATAGGTGACGACGACCGAAGTGGACGGTGCAATGTCGCCTGGATAGATGTTCAGAGACTGGTTGGCGGTGTCAAATCCGTTGGCGTCGATGACGAAGGCGTCTTCAACCAGCACACCGAGCAGCGGCACGGTGACAATCGACAAGGGCTGAATGCTGCCCTGATGTTCAGGATAGTCGTCTTGATAAAAGAAGCCGTCGTTGCCGCGCGCAGTGGCGCCGGACAGGGTGCCAAGACCGGAATTGGTGATGGTGATGGTGCACACGGTGGTGCCGCCGGGCGGCACTTCTGAAGGTGTGCAGGATTTGCTCACGTCGATTTCCGGAATCTGTACCACCAGAGGGCCGCCATCAAACTCGCCGCAATTGCATTTGGAGCCGGTGCCAGGCAACAGCTCACCGACCTGCGGTGAATTGGGCCAGGCCAGATCGAATTCGCGGAAGGTGTCGTCGGTGCACACGTCCGCGGCGTTGTTGGCCCAGGTGGTGCAGGCGGAAATGTCGGTGACGCCGTCGGCCGGGGCGATGTCGCGGCACGGCAGAATCATGTTGTTGATGCGCTGCGCTTCAATGGCGCCGGACGCGCCGGGCACATCGATGCAGCCGTCGCCGTCGATGTCGGCTGTGATGTCGCCGATAGAAGCCAGGCCCGGCTCAATGCCGGTGCGCATGCAAAAATCCCCGCTGATCGCATCCTGCAGGGTGAAATCGTTGCCGGTCGCAGCCCCGCGATAAAACCAGGCGCCGACTTCATAACGCGTCGGCGTGGTTTTCTGAAAGGTCACGTCCATGTCAATCTGCATGTAATCGCTGGAATCGGTGCAGCCGTCGTCGACGTTCACCGTGGTCAGCGAGGTGATGGTGAAATCGTTCGCGGTGCAGGAGTTGGCACCGGCCAGACTCAGACAATAGCCGATGTTCTGGGTGTCGTTTTGCGGATCGGTGGCCATATTGGCCGGCAATGGCAGCGGGTTGGGGGTGGCGAACTGCGCCTGCGCGCTCAAGCTCAAGCCGATCAGACTGCACAGCAGTGCGATGCGAACATTGAGGCCAAATACGGTGTTGTGCGTGTTGTGCTTCATGTGTCAAATTCCTGTCAAGTTATTGTAGTTATGAGTTTTTATGTGGGCTGTGCTGTTTCTGCAGCCGCCGTGGCCAAAACGCTGGATTGACCACGATCCCTTTATAAACGAAGCACCCCTGACAAGAAAAGAGCCGTCAATGGCTTATAACAATTTGTCACATTTGTGTATCACAATGTGTGCAAAAACGCACAAAAAAGGCCCGTTTCCGGGCCTTTGAGTGCATTCGGGGATTAAATTTTGTCAATGCAGGTTGGGCAGGATGCCGCGCGCCACCAGAAACTGATTCAGCTCTTTGTAAATGACTGGCAGGCCCTGGCTCAACAGCGAAGTGAAAGCGTGGTACAGGGCGTCCGGATCGCACACCAGCAGACCGGTCTCACGCACGGTGGACTGCACCATGGCAGCCAGATTCAAGGGGCTGACCGGGTTGCTGCAATCTTTGACCAGGTTGCCGCCGTTGATCAATGAAAAGCGGCGGTTGAGCAGACTGATCTGCTCGCGGTACTCCTGTGAACAGACCTGCGCAAAGGTTTGCAGGATTCGGGCATCCAGCACCGGTTGTTTTTGTCTGGCCGCGCGGCGGTGCGATGTGGTTTCCAGCAGATTCTGGAACGCACAGGTCAGTTTAAAACCCAGATGGCGGCAAAACAATGCACTCTCATTGGCAATCAATTGCTCGGCGTCTCTGCGTTTGATGCCGTGCGCACGGCACAGCGATTCGGCCTGCACGCCGTTGAAACAGCGTTGCACGATCTGTTGCAGAGTTTGCACAACGGCATACTGCATTTCATCCACCAGTTCGACCGAGAACAGCACGCCCTGGTCCTGGATTTCCTGTTTCAAGAGTTCATTGGTTTGTGAGTACATGTTTTTCTCCATTTTTTTTTCGGCCTGTGGCCTGAGGTCATGGCTGCATGATAAGCACGGCGCGGAGCAAACAACTGTCGTTTTTTGTACACCCGGCTAAAATGGGGTGTTTTTGTGACGGCCATCACAAAAATAATGCAATCCGTTGCATTTGTTTGCAATTTCAATGGTTTCCGCACGTCGTGGTTTGGCGCAAAATCATCACACCGGCGGCCGCGAGCGACCGCCGGGTGCGTATTTTGACTCAAGCGCTCAAGGCGCGATGCAGCCGCCGAACAGGCGGTTGTGGGACTCGCCGTTGCCGTGCAGCGAGCGCACCAGCAAGGCGCCGTCGATCTGGCCGTTGTTGAATTCAACCGCCGCGCGCGGCGCCAGGACGCTGCCCTGCACGCCGATGCCCTGCATGCTCAGGTTGCTGGCGGCGGCGAAGTTGAACAACACCTGTTCCGGTGACAAACCGTTGAGGTTGAAGCCAAAGAACTGCATGCTGGCCTGCACGCCAATGACATTGATCAGCACCCCGGACCCCGCCGGCACCTGAATCGACAGGCCGTTGGTCACCGACAGGTCGCCGGCGTTCACATAAAACACGTTGGCCTCCGGGTCCGTGCCCAGCAGATCGATCGCGCCCCAGGGCTTGACGTCGGTGAGGCCGTTGGCCGGGCGCGCGGCCAGCTGATCCGACAGGGCCTCAAGCTGCTGCGCAGCGGCGTTGAAATCGATCAGATTCCCGGCCCGCAACTCGCCGTTCAATACCGTGACGTTGCCGTTGAGCAAGGCGCCGCCATACAGCGCGTCGCCATGGAACACGGTGCCGCCGGCGTAATCCAGATCGCCGCCCACCACCAGGCCGGCAAAACCGCCGCCGCTGAGTGAATTGCCGACCGAATAGTTCTGCACATCGAGATCACCGCCGACCGCCAGTCGGCCTTCCACGTCGGTGTTGAACTGCTGCAGATTCTGCAACACAAAGACATTGAACTCACCGGCACCGCCGAGAGGCGCCGGCACACAGGCGCCGATCACCTCGTCGTCATCGGTGATGTGGCCTGTGGCTTCGGCATCAAGCAGCACCAGCGGTTGTTCCAAGGTCAGCTCGCCCAGTTGCAACAACAGCGTTTCAGTTTCTTCGGCTGTGGTGTCATTGACCAGTTCCACTGAGATCGTGGCGCGGGTTTCGCCGGGCGCGAACACCGCCTCGCCGCTGTGGGACAAATAGTCCTCTCCGGCCAGGGCGCTGCCATCGGCGCTGGCAAAAGCCACGCTCACCGGCGAACCCAGCGGGCAGGACAGGCTCAGTTCAAATGCAAGCACACCGTCGGCTTCGCTGGCGCTGGCATCGTCGATGCGCAGCGTCGGCACAGACACCGCAAGGCGCACGTCATCGAACCAGGCGTCCAGATCCTCGCCGCCCAGCCAGTTGGCCAACAGCCGCACGCGCGCCTCAGCCGCACCACTCGGCACGATGTGCGCATCGCTGAGCAGCAGCCATGCGCCCGGGCTGTGGATCGCACCGGAATCGTATTGATCTAGTATCAGGCCGTCGGCGTCGCGGTATTCAAGCACCACGCGCGCCGCATCGTCCGGCGTTTCCTGCAGCGTCTGCACGGCGCCCGAGAACTGCGCCGGGTGACCTGCGTACGCCCTCACGTCGATGTCCTGACGCAATTCTGCCCAACCGTCTTCTCCGGCCGCGCCGGCGTCAAACAAGGCCTCGCCCTCGAATGGCTCAGGCGGCGCCAGCCAGCGGTTCCAGGACTCGCCCTGAATTTCCACCCAGCCGGGGATTTCACCGTTCAGCGTGGCGCTTTCCGCGCCCGGGTTGTCAATCAGGTTGTCGCCGTAACAGCTTTGCTCATCTTCAATGGTCACCTCAGCGGATGCCTTGCCCAGGCGCAGGTTGTTGGTCGAGGTGATGTGCAGTTGCATGTGCTCGGTCGGCTCAAACAGCGCGTCGTCGATCAATTCGATCGGCACAGCGACGGTACTTTGACCGGCGGCAATGAGGCTGCTGCCAGATTGCGCCAGATAATCGGCGTCGGCCACCGCGCTGCCATCCACGGTCTGCCAATGGACTTCAGCGTCCAACAGCGCCGGACCGTTCAATTGCAGCACCACTTCGGCCACGCCCTGGTTTTCTGCGACACGCACGTCCAAGGCATCGACCGTCGGCAGCACCTGCAGCGACACGGTGGCCGCATTGGAGTCCACCTGGCCGTCGTTGGCAACGAATGCAAAGGCGTCCGCGCCGCTGTACCCCGCATTCACGGTGTACAGCAGATCGGGCGCATCGCCTGAGAGCGCGCCGTGCTGCGGCGGTGTGACCACGCGGTAGCTCAAGGCATCGCCGTCGGCGTCGCTGGCCTGCAGCGTGATCGCCACAACATCGCCGTCCAGCGGCGCCAGCGCCTGGTCGGCGGCCACCGGGGCGGTGTTGGTGTTGATCACTGCAATGTGGATTGTCGCCACATTGGACGTGGTCTGACCGTCGTTGGCTGAAAAGGTGAATGCATCATCGCCCACATAATCCGCAGCTGGCGTGTACAACAGATCCGGGGCCGTGCCACTCAGCGTGCCATGTTGTGGCTGATCAACAATGGCGTAACTCAGTGCATCGCCGTCTGCATCTGTGGCCTGCAACAGCACCTGCAGCGCGGCATTCTTGTCCACAGAAAGATCGGCATCAACGGCCACAGGGGCGTCGTTCACCGCCAGCACCAGGAAAGTGATCGTGGCTTCATTGGAATCCTGCAGGCCGTCGTTGACGCTGAAGCGCAGGCTGTCGAAGCCGACGTACTCGTGCGCCGAAGTGTACACCAGATTCGGCGGCACACCGCTCAGCATGCCATGGTCCGGTGCATCCAGCAGCTGATAGGTCAAGGCATCGCCGTCGGCGTCGCTGGCCTGCAGTGTGAATGCAAAGTCCGTGTTCTGATCAACAAAGTACGCCGCCCCCACAGCCTGCGGTGCGCTGTTGTCAACATTGATTGACCGCATGAATGAAGCGGCGCTGTGCCCATAGGCGTCGTAGGCGTTGTCGTGCAATCCGTAACCGTAATTGATCACGCCCAGCGGCACCGCGGCCGACAGCTCGTGCGCACCGACGCCGACGGACAGACTGGCGCCCACGTACCCCGAATCGGCGATGGCAACGAAATCCGCACCATCGACGGGCTCACCGTCCAGCCGCAGGCTGTCCAGGCCTTCAACCGGCAAGGTCACATTGACATAGTTGCGCTCAAAATTGGACGTTGGCACCACCATCCGGACAGTATTTTGCTGCTGCTCTACAGGCAGGATGGTCACCATGAAGGGCCGTCCCTGCGTCGGCTGCGCAGCGAAACCGGTGGCGAATTGATGCACCGAGACCGCTTTGGATGCACGGATTTCAAGGCCAGTACCGACCGTGGTTTCGTAATACTCGCCAGCCGCCAGGGTGGCCGCCTCAACGCCGTTGACAGTCACTGTCGTGTCCTCTTCACTTGCCAGAATACGAATCGCATCGTCGCCAAAGCGTTCGGCCAGCGGGGCCACATGGAACCGCATGCCCCAGGTGGACAAGGGCAGCATCTGTTCAACCATAAAACTGCCGCGAGTGGATAAATTGATTGGCACGTATTCGTATTGATTGCCCGCCAACACCGCCACGGGCTTGTTGCTTGACACCCGTGTGCCGGCAAAAGAAGCCGCATTGGTGCGGCCGAGAGGCTCGGTGTGACTGGCTTGCCGTGCCTGGTAGATTTCGCCGCGTTGCAATGTCACCACAACCGTTTCACCGGGCGGATTGTGATTGGCTGGCGTGCCGCCAAACGCCACCGTTGGTGTGATGCGCAGTTGCGTATTGTTTTCAGTGGCAACAACCCCAAACTGCGATGAGGCCACCAAAGTCGGCGTGTTGCTGTAACTTTGAATCACGTGTTCCTCACCCAGCACATCCAGTGGGTAGATCAGGTGCGAATCGCTGGTGTTGAAGGTGCCGCCGGCCGAATTGAGGGCCTCATAGCTCATGCCGTGCACCGTCACTTCATCCAGCGACGTGATCTGAATGCTTTTGCCTTCTTTGCCATCCTGGGTGTTATTGAGCAAGCGCACGGCCTCAGGATATTCCGAAGGCAACAGGATTTCAGTCACCTCCCCGGCGGTGACCTGAAAATCAATGCAATGCCCCAGCCCCGGCACGGAAACACGTCCCGACGTGTCGCTGTCGGCCGTCACATAAAGCAAGGACTGTTCACGCACGCCCGGTGATTCATACTCAATGAACGAAGTATAAAATTCCACCCCTTGCGCGTCTTTGTCAAACGCCTGTGTGTGACGTTTCAATTGCACGTCCGAAGCCCCTGCCGCCGCCTGGTACAACGCGTCGCCGGCGTAGTGACCGGTGACCGGGCTGTTCACGCCCGCCTCGGCGTTGACTGTGAAGTACGCCACGCCGTAGGCATTGGTCACAGCGCTCAAGTTCTGTCCTGCAAAATTCAACTCAACCGGCTGCCCCTCAACTTGCCCTTCATCCGGGGCAATGATGGCATGGATGCCCTCACCGACTGTGGCCAGAGGGTATTGCAATGTGGCTGAAATTTCCACGCTCGGGTTGTCGTTGTGCACACCCAGAACCGGGGCACACACCGCCAGTGTTGCCGGGCGCTTGCCCACCGTGACCTGCATTTCATCGGTGGTCGATGCGCCGTCTTTGTCGGTCACGGTCAGCGTGGCGGCGTACACACCCAGTTGCGTGTACTCGTGTTCCACCGAAGTGCCCGGTCCGCAGGACTTAACCACGTCGTCGCTGCCGTCACCAAAGCGCCAGCGGCA
>JBNLBT010000120.1:0-9374 GCA_050303435.1 Marinicellaceae bacterium | reverse complement strand
TCGGCCGGACCCGGATCGCTCAATACGGGTCTGTTGAGCCAGCGATACCCCAAAGGCACCTGCAAATCCGGGCCCATGTCCACCGCGGGCGGCAAATTCAAGACCTCCAGCAGACGCTGTGCGGTTTTGACCCGGCCAGAGGCCGTCATGGCCAGCAATTGCACCGGATACTGCCCGTTGTCGGCGTAGCTGTGCGCGTCGATGGCGGCGTGCACGCGGCCATCGGAGCCATCGCCCCATTGCCATTCGCGCAGCACAACCGCGTCATCGGCCGGGTAGTCCGTGGTGTCGGTGAACAGCAGTGGCTTGCCCTCCGTGTAGGGTTCAGAAGCCACCGCAAAGGACAATTCAAAGTCATCCAGCACCTGATAGTCCACAGCGTACTGGCTGTGCTGACCGTTTTGATCGGTCACCTGCAAAACCACCGGATAAATCCCCGCGCCCGGGAACACGTGCTCGGGATCCCGCAGTTCGGACGTGCTGCCATCGCCAAAATTCCAGAAATACGAGGCATTCAATGGATCAAGCTGAGTGGAGATGTCCTGGAATTGAACCCGGGCCAAACCGATTTCCGGCGAGTTCAGCCACAGGCGGTTGAGGCGGATGTAACTGGCGCCGTAATTGTTCAGCGCCACGAAACGCACAAAGCGTGCATTCACTGCATCAAATTGAAAAGACTGCGGTCGCCCATTGTTTTGCAGCGTGCCGATGAAGGCTGTGCTGAACGCCGCGTCGTCGCTGGTTGTGGTGGACACCTGCAATTCAAACTCGCGCACGCCGGCGGTGTCACCGGCATTGACCGGCGGCATCAGAACCAGGCGGTCCACCAGCAATTCTCGCTGACCGCGCAATGCCAGGGTGAACCACTGGTTTTCCGCGGCATTGCGTGCGGTCTGCCAGAAGCTGTCCACTGAACTCGCCGACAAAACGTTTTGCGGCGTGGTGTCGGGCCCGTCAAAACTGGACACATCCAGCAAACGCGCCGCATCGGCGTCGGCCGGTGCGCCCACAACGTGCACCTCATTGATGCCGATTTCATTCGCGCCGTGGGTGTCGATGAAGAACAATTGCAGATAGCGTGCCTGGGTGTTTGCCGGCAAAATGAATTTCTGTCGATCCGTGCTGGCTTCCATCGTGCCACTGAACACCACTGCAAACGCATCGTCATCCGCCGTGCTTTGGGACGCCCGGATTTCAAATTGTCGCGGCACCTGTGTGGTCGGCTTGATCCACACCGATTCAATCTGGCTGGGCGCATCGCCGGCCAGTCGATAGGTGATCCATTGATCGGTGTTGAGGCCCGCGCCGCTGCGCCACGTGCTGGACGCATGGCCATTGATGGTGTTCTCGGCGCGCGTGTTGACGTCAAAGCGGCTGGAGTACGACTCTACGCCGGCCACCGGCTGCTCGGTGAGGACGCGGAGCTCGTTGACAGCGATGTTGGCCTCGTCGCCGTGGTTGTTCAGCAGCACCAGTTTGATGAACCGCGCTGGCACCGGCCCGCTCGCGAGACTGTAAAGCTGTTCTTCATTGATGGCCTCGGCGCGGGCACCCAACACCTGCACAAATGAGGCATCGTGCAGATCGGTCTCGGACACCCACAATTCAAAATCCTGTACGCTGTTCGACGCGTTGCTGCCAATCAATTCGATGCCATTGATCAACCGGGCCTGTCCACCCGCGAGTGCCACGGTGATGAATTCATCCGCCGCTGAAGCGGTTCTCCACTGACTGGTGGTGATGCCATCCAGGGCCCGTTCCGGCGCTCTGCTGCTTGAGGGCGCGCTGCTGTATTCAATCACACTGGCGCCCAAAGCGATCTGTTCCGGGGAGCCTTGCAGCAGCACCGGCGTGGGCTGGGCTGACAGCGACACCACGTGGTCAAATGACACCAGCGAAGGCACGCTGAATTCATTTAAGGACACCTGTGACGCATTGCCCTGGGTGCTGAGCACCACCAGCATGACTTCATCCACATGCAAAGGCACGGCGGAAACCCTGAACGTCTGTGCGCCGCCGCCGGGGGCCATTTGTCCCAGGTAAATTACATTGAAATCGCCGTTTTCATTGCGCACGTGGATTTCAAAATCCTTGAGGCTGGAAGTGGACTGATTGCCCTGCATGCGAATTCGGTCAAAAAACGCCCGATCATCCAGCTTGAAGATCAAATGCTCACCCTGCAGCAGACCGGATTCACTGCGCCACTGACTCGAGGCATTGCCGTCCAACAGATTCTCCGCGCGGTTTCTGAAATCCTGATAACTGGACACGGATGGCTGTACCGACTCGTCGTAGGCAGCGAAGCCTGCACGGGATGAATCGATGAGTTCGATGGCCGCGGTCGAGAGGCGCGAGGCGGAACCGTGGTTGTCATGAATGGTCAGGCGGGCAAAACGTGCTTCAGAGACTTCACTCAGCTCAAATTCCTGCACCCGCTGGTTCATCTGGGCTGCACCGGACAACACGTCGATGAAGGCGTCGGCCGCCGCGGTGGTGTCCGACAAGGCCAGGGTGAAATGATGCGGCGACGTGTTGCCGCCCGAACCGATCAATCTGAATTTGTCCACTCGGGCCGCGTTCCGTCCGACCAGCTCGATGACGATGTGCTGTTCAGCCACCGCACCATTGGCGGTGGTCCAGCTGGCGGAGCTGGACCCGCTGATCGCCCCGTTGCCATTGCCACTGCTGGTCTCGATGACGCGTGCGCCCAGAGCGCTCAACGCCACGTTGTTGCCCCAGCCAGAGTGGACGTGTTCCGGCGCCGGCACGGTCAAGGCGGCGCCGCTGCGCGCGGGCAGCGCGTTGATGCGCAATTCTACCCCCGCCACCGGTGAATCCAGTTCGCCGTCGTTGACTCGGTAGGTGAATTGATCCAGCCCGACAAATCCGGCATCGGGCGTGTACACCAGATCCGGCGCCGAACCAGACAGGACGCCATTCAACGGTTGACTCAGCAGAATAAAGTTCAGCGCATCGCCTTCAGGGTCATTGCCCTGCAAAATCACCGGCACCGCCGTGTCCATTGACGTGGACACAAACACCGCCTGGGCCACCGGCGCCTGATTGGGTGGCTCGATGGCAATGTCGACGCGCGCCGAAGCGCTGTTCAAAAGGCCGTCGTTGGCGCGGTAGGTGAACACATCGGTGCCAACGTAACCGGGATCGGGGGTGTACAGCAGATCGGGCGCTGCACCCGACAGACTGCCGTGGGACGGCGAGGACAGCACTTCATAGCTCAGGGCATCGCCGTTGGGATCGCTGGCCACCAGCGTGATGTTCACTGCCTGGTCCTGATGCGTTTGCAACAGAATGTCTTCGGCCACCGGCGGCAGGAATGGCAGGCCGATTTCGATGTTGGCGACGCCCACGTTGCTCAACAACTCGCCGTCACTGGCCTGATAGGTGAACACATCCGTGCCCAGATAATCGGCATCGGCGGTGTAGCTGATCAGCGGCAAAGTGCCGGTGATCACGCCGTGTTCCGGCGGCGTCAGCAGGGCATAACTGAGCGCATCGCCGTCGTAATCCGTGGCGGTCAAATCCAACTCGACGGTGAAACCTTGCGACAACGCAATGTCGGTGTCATCGATGACGGGTGGGTCGTTCACTGGCGTGATGTCCAAAGCCACCTGCCCCTCAAATCTGGACGCACTGTGTCCATCATGGACCGTGAAAGAAAACGTGTCTATGCCATTGAAATGTTCGGCAGGCAGATAGGTGATGTTGGGTGCCGTGCCTTGCAAAACACCGTGTTCAGGTTGATCGGCGATGTCAAAGGTCAAATCATCGGCTTCATGGTCGTAGCCAGTCAGTGCAATGGCCAGTGCCGTGTCCTCTGCAAGTCTGTATTCAGCGGGCAAGGCAATGGGCAATCGATTGGGCACCACTTGCGCCACGACGTTCACACGGATGGAATTTTTTTCGCCTGGGTTGTTCGCGTTTTCAGCAATGAATTCAATGCTCGAACCCGCCCCCTCGGGCACATCGTCGGGCACACTCACCAAGAAATCAAACTGTTGTCGCGCACCGGCCGCAATGGATGCCGTCAACCCCGTGGACAGGTCCCACTCCAGACTGCTTGTGCCATGCACAACAATTTGTGCCGTTGTCGCACCGTGGTTTGTTACGTTGAGCCGAATTTTGGCCTGCCCACCGGGCGCTGCATGGTGTGTGATTCGCTCCGAGAAAACGGAAAAACCCGATGCAGTCATCTTGACTGGGATTTGCCGACTGAAGGCGTGACCGGCCAGTGTGGTGCCCGCCAATTCGACGTAGTATTCTTCAGCCGGCGTGGTGATGGATGCCCTCAGGCCACTGTCTGAGGCGCTGGCCGCATGGGCTGACTGAATCAAGTCCCCGTTGAGTCGCCTTAAATTGATCACAGGGTTGTTGACCTGCTTTGACAGGCTGGCATCGGCCAAAACCGTCATGCCTGATGCCGGCGCGCTTTGCAGGGGCAGCCATTCTTCCTCATGACGCGTTGCGTATTTTTCCTGATCACTGAGGAACAGGACACCGCCGGCTTGCAGGTCACTTGCACCGATCACTCGAAAACTCAGCCCCTCCCCACCGGATGATTCAAATTGCCAATTGCCTGGATCAGGTGTTGACACCCTGTACATGTCCACTGTGGATAAACGCGTGTGCTGTACATCCGCGTCTGCAGCCTCTACCAGCGTTCCATCCGGTCTGCGCAGTGAAGTTTCCGCAGGCAATCCGGCCGCCACTTGGGATGTGAGCATAAGGGTCACGGACCGATCCAAAAATTCATCCACAGGCACGTGGATGATTTGCGGCATGCTTTCTCCTGGTTGCCAATGTTTTTCAGACACCGTCACCCTGTTGGGATCATTCAGGTCGATCAACAAAGCACCCACCACATCAAATTCCGATTTATCCACTTCAAACAGGATCCCACCGGTTCGGGCGGTCAGTTCTCGTAGATAAACCCTGGGATCGGGATCCAACAGTGGATTGACGGCATCTGCTTTGCTGCGGCTTTCGCCTGACTTGGCCGTGACCACTTCACAGGTGCCTGTGAGCACAGCATCAATGCTCACACCCAATTGGCCGGCTCTTGAAGCCACCAGCGGGCCCAAATCAACATCCAAAGCCGAAGCATCGGTTGCCAGCATGATGCGACCACCCCGTTCCAGCAAAGCCGGCGGCAGTTCTTCAATTCCTGAACCCAACCCTGGGAATTCAGCCAAACCTTGCAGCAATCCACCGTTCATTCGTTCTGGACAATCGTTGTTCGGAGCGCCACCATTGTCTGGCTGGATTGCATTGATTTGTTGCCGCATCGCGGAGAGATCACAGGTTTGTGCATTGGCCTGCACAATGTTGCTGAATGTCACCAGACCAAGTCGCGGCGATTCGTTGTTGTTGACCAGGTTATCCAGATAAGAATTTGCCATCAGTTTGACGTCTTCAATTTCATCAAACATGCTGCCGGAATTGTCGAGAACAAACCCCTGTGTTCTGTCTTTTTTCATCAGCTGCGACATCATGTAATCGGCCGTTTCAACATCGCTGGTTGAAACAAAATAGTCGTACAAGCTGTTCATGAAATCGGCGGTGGCAATCTCTGCAGCCTCTCTGGCCACGTTGTGCAAGGTGATTTCATCCGGGTCTGTGTCTTTGTCCTTGTTCAATTCACGGTGACAACACATGTCGTCCGGCATGTCGGTGCACTCATTCATGGACAAATAGTCCACCCGATCCGGCGGAGTTATAGGCACCAATGGGTTGGTGAAATCAATGGGGGGCGGTAAGTATCCCAAGAAGTGGGACAAGAAGCTGTCAAGATTAAAATACCCCGTCACCAGTCCATCTGGAGCAAAGTCATTGTTTGCATCGCAATGGGCCGTGCCGTCTTCCAGAGATAAAATGTCTTCAACCACATGCCCGTTGTTGATTGAGTTTGAATGTGAATACACGTCCTGAATGGTGTGGAAGACCTGTCCCAGTTTGACCCGGGCATCGAAAATATCGCAGTTGGCCAGAGCGAATCGGATTTGCTCCATTTTCAAATTAATTCTGGCCGATGCAGCCGCCATTTCATTGTTGTCCGCGTGCACGTCGTCCTTTTCGGGCTCAACCACATCGGTCCAGATGTTTGAATAGCCCACGATGTGTGCAGGAATAAATTCAAACCCTTCGCCGGAGTCGTTTTGACTGATCACTTCAAGACTCAAGTCTTTATGTATAAATGGCTTAAACGCGAATGCGCTGGTGCCAAGCAACAGCCCAAACAACACTGAAACCATTGCAACACCGCATCTTTTTATTGTTAAAAATCGGGGAAATACATCACCCATATTGACTTTGATCATCACAGAACTCTCTCTCAATTTAGTGCTTGAAATGCACGATCAAATCCGCGCGTTAACGCGTCCGGAATGATGCCGATTGAACCGATTGTTCGGCTTGCAAAAGGCGCACAACATCGCTGCAACCCAACCACAGGCCAGGTTGCCGTGCATTCGAAATCACTGATTCATTGCTGCGGGACTCCCCATTCAGAATGCCCCCACATCACTCTCTCTCAAGTTGCATCAATGCTCAAAATGAATCCCGCGGAAACATCCACAGAACGATAAAATCAACCGCCTTTTAACGGCATGAGTAGTCACGCGCACTGGCGCTGAGATCAATCGGTGGTGCAATTCCGGACACCTTCGGCTTGAAAGCATTTAATTCGAACGAATGATCAACCGATTCAATCGGTTGATCCCAGGATCCACACTCAATCATTGTGCATTGTGCATTGTGCAACAGCGGCGGGATTGTAATGAACCTCGATTTCTCTGGCAAAGGTTATGGGCACCCATTGCGACCAAACGAATAAAATTTGCGATCAGTGCCGGTGGCAGGTGAGATTATCCAGGCATGGAAGGTTGGTTTCAGTCCTCTGCCGGTGACCCGGTCATCGTCTGATTCTTTGAGTCGTTGTGCAAAACCCACTCTTCCCCTGACCCCAAAGGGTAGCTGACCCGACGATAAAATTGCATGCCCAATCGCCGCATCACGGCAAACGAGGCTGTATTGTCGGCATCGGCGCCGGCGATCACCGCGCTGAGGTTGGGGTTGCGGGCAAAGAGTGTTTGCAATAAACGCCCGCAGGCCGTGACCGCGCAGCCTTTGCCCCAGTGGTCGGGGTGCACTAAATAATTAATTTCCAGTGCATTTTCCTGCGCATGCGGGGCCAGCCAAACGGCGCCGACGGGGCCGTGAGACGCCAGCTCGATCAGCCACAGGCCGCTTGGCGGCTGGCGGTTCAATGCGTGAAGTTGTGCAAAAGCGGCGGGCTGTATGGGCTGGCCATCGCCGAGGAAACGGTACACCTCGGGCAATGCGCCCCAGGCCGAGACAGTCAATAAATCCGAATCCTCACTTGGCCGCAGGGTGAAATCAGGCCGTTTCAATTCAGTCGTCAAAATGATCGTCCAGATCGTCCGGCGGGTCCGGCACGATCAGGCCCTGGCGTTCGTCGTCCCACAACACCGAGGCAATGCGCCAGCCGGCAGGCATGCGCACCATTTGAATGGATTTGACGCCGTTGCCGACGTAGGGCTCGCCGTTGAGCATGCCGGATTTGCTGTACACGCAATGGCGGTGCGCCATGTCGCCGAACAAATCCGTGCGACCCCATTCTTCGCGTTCTGAAAAATCCACCAGATCACCGCTTTCCAGCAATTGTTTGCGCGGCGCGATGAAATCCTCCAGGCCCTGCACTTCCGGCACTTCGCCGCAGGTGCGGATGAATTGACATTCGGGCAGACAGATTTCGTGCAACAGGGAAAAATTGGCCAGGCGTCCATTGTGGTTGTCGAACACAGAAAAGAACGCGTCGATGAGAATTTCTATGGCTTGATGATCTCGCATGGGGGCATGTCCTTAATAATGTCTTTGGCGGCGTTGCGGGCACTGCGTTGAACGCAAACACCTCGCCACTGTGCACTGTTCAAGTCCCGGCTTGAACGCTGTGTGCAATGCGCTGAACCTGTGCCCATTATGGCACAGCACGGCGTGCTTTTCATGTCCCGCGGACACCGCGCTGGCGTATTTCATTGCAGCGGCTGAAATTTTTCCACCACCCAGCGCCCGCAGCGCATGGCTGCTGCACCGCAGCGACACACATTGTCACCGGACCAGCACGCCTGCAATGCACACAGGGTCTAAAATGTCCAGTCTAACGACACTTACCCCCCTGCGCATCTGTTGAGTATAATGGGCCCTTTCGATTTCTTCAGCAACAACGCATGATTCATCGCAACAGCAAATTTCCAGCACGCAAAACCCGTCATTGGATCGGACTGCTGTGCATCGCGCTGTGTGTGCCGTTGAGTGTGCAGGCGCAGGACACGGCGCCGCTGCAACCGTTTGTGCTGGCCGCCACCGCGCCGGCCGGGCCATCCAGCGAAGTCCCCGAGCTGCGCCGCAAACTGGCCGGGGAAGCCTTCGAGGTGCTGGCCGAGCACGTGCCGCTTGGCACCCACCGGGTGCTGATCCTGACGCACGCGGATTTGCTGCGCGCCGCGGCAGAAACACCGCGCGCCGGCTATGCCGCGGTGGTGCGGGTGGCGATCAGCCGACAGGGCGATGAAATCGAGATCAGCTTCACCAATCCAGTGTATCTGGCCGCGGCTTTTGGCTTGACGGATGACCTCATGGCGATGCACGACGCGCTGGTGCGGGCGTTGGGTTTTGAGCGCTATTTCGGCAGCGAGGATGGCCTCAGCCGCGCGCAGCTGGACGGCTATAACCGCGTGTTTGGCGGTCCTGAGTTCGATGATCCACTGGATTTCACCGCGCACCCGAACCAGACACTGGCGGTGCTGGACGTGGAACGCCGGCTGAACAAAAACAACCTGGGTTTTTATCTGATCTACCGCATCGACGTGCCCGACAGCGAGGCCACCCTGTTCGGTTTCGGATTTCGTCCTGGCGCCGATGAATTCGAGGGCTTTCGACAGCCGGTGCTGACCGATCTGCTCGGCCACGCCCGGCCGGCGCGTGCGGCCACCTTGCCATTGGAGCTGCTGGTCCACTCGGGTCAAGTGGAAACCCTCAACCCCAAGTTTCGCTGGCCCCTGTTTCGCCCCGACATGCCGTTGTTCGGCGACGATGGGTACACCCGGCTGTCTGCTTTGAGCAGTGATCTGGACGACGCCCTGGCCGTGTTGTTCGGTGAAGACTGATGCCGATTACAGGCACACAGCGCATCGGAGCATGGCTGTTGGGCATTGCGGCCTTGCTGCTGCTGGCGCTGGCCGGCGTCTGGTTGTCTGTTAAAGAGAAAGCGCATGAACCGGCGCACGCGCAATACAAACCGGTGCAGCGTCTGGTCACGCTGGCCCCGCACCTGACTG
>JBNLBT010000119.1:0-9509 GCA_050303435.1 Marinicellaceae bacterium | reverse complement strand
CATCGCAATATGAATAAAAATATTCAGTTTGAAAACATTTGGCTTTTACAAATTGATGCGAATGATTCTCCATGCAAAAAAGTGTATCCACGCCAGTAATAATCTTTTTAAAAAATTATTTCTGAAGATAAATTTCTACTTAGATTAATAAAATTCAGGGAATGAGAGAATGGGGATGGGATTCAAAGATGGTGGCCAGTCGCGGAATCGAACCACGGACACGGGGATTTTCAATCCCCTGCTCTACCGACTGAGCTAACTGGCCATCAATCAGGAACCGGGGATTATAATAATCCGCCCGGGGGCTGTCAATCAAATTGAACGCAATTTTCCGCGCCGCAGCCCAGGCAGCTTTACTCTTCGGGCGGCACGTAACCGGCCGGTCTTTCATCCTGCCCTTCGAACAGGAAAGCCTGCATCGCCCGTTCCAGGATGGCGCGGTGTTCCGGGTCGATCGGCGAATAGTGGTTTTCATTGATCAGCATGGTCTGCTGCGCCAGCCATTCCTGCCAGAACTTCAGGCCGACGTTCTCGGCGATGCGCCGGCCCAGTTCGCCCGGGTACGGTGTGTAGGGGATGGCGTCCTGCTCGGCGCCGTATTTGATGCAATGCACTTTACTCATGGTGTTCCAGTATTTTTGTCAGGGCCCGCGGGTGCGGGTGTTGGTTCAGTTCACTGCGGTCGATCCAGTGCAGCTCATCGAGGCTGGCTTGGGGCAACTGCTCCGCGCGCAGAGTATACACCGTCATCTCGATGCGCCGGTGTGTCAGTTCGTGGGTGATCACCGCGCTGAGCCGCGCGCCCAGATCTTTGGCCTCGTCCTCGGCCAGCAATGGCGTAAACCACAACCTCGGCCAGATCGAATCGGCGTCGCGCCGCACCAGCGCGATCCGCTCACCCCGCCGCAGCAGCACAGTGTGCATCTGCAGCGTTTGTTTGTTGATTTTGCGCCGCGCTTGCGGGATGACTTCCGTCAGTCCTTCGGCGTGCGCGCGGCACTGGCCAAACAGGGGGCATTGCGTGCAACGCGGTGAATGCCGGGTGCAACACATCGCACCGAGGTCCATCAGGGCCTGGTTGTGGGTGCGCGGATCGCTGAGGTTCAGGTGTTTTTCCGCCAATGACCACAGGCGTTTTTGTTGCGCGGCCTTGTTCAGATCGCCGCGCACCTTGAAGCAGCGCGCCAGCACGCGTTTAACGTTGCCATCAAGTATCGGCCACGGGCGATTGAAGGCCAGCGACAAAATTGCCCCGGCGGTCGAACGGCCGATGCCGGGCAAGGCCATCAGGGCATCGAAATCGGCCGGCAGATCGCCGCCGTGGTGCTGCATGCACTGCTGCGCGGCGCGCTGCAGATTGCGCGCGCGGTTGTAATAGCCCAGCCCCGACCACAGCGCCAGCACCTCGGCTTCGTCGGCTGTAGCCAGTGCATGAATGTCCGGCAGGCGCTCAATGAAGCGCTGAAAATACTCCAGCACCTTGACCACCTGGGTTTGCTGCAACATGATTTCCGACAACCACACGTGATACGGCGCGGCGTGTTGCCAGGGCAGATGGTGGCGTCCGTGGCGCCCGTGCCAGTGCGCCAGCGCGGCGGCAAAATCCGTGCCTGCATCACTCGATGTGTTGTGGTCCCTGGCGCCGGCCACGCTCAGCTCAACAGCGCGTCAACGAATTCAGCGGCATTGAACGGGCGCAGGTCGGCGGCGCCTTCGCCGACGCCGATGGCGCGCACCGGCAGACCGAATTCATGTGCCAGATTGAACAGCACGCCGCCTTTGGCGGTGCCGTCCAATTTGGTGATGACGATGCCGCTCAAGGCGTTGGCCTGATTGAATTCGCGCACCTGTGAGATGGCGTTTTGACCGGTGCCGCCGTCCACCACGATCAGGGTTTCGTGCGGCGCTTCGGGGTCGTTCTTGCCCATCACCCGACCAATTTTCTGCAATTCCTGCATCAGATTGGATTGCGTGTGCAGGCGCCCGGCGGTGTCGGCAATCAACACATCCATGCCGCGCGCCTGCGCGGCGTTCATGGCATCGAAAATAACTGAGGCCGAGTCGGCGCCGGTCTCCTGTGCGATCACCGGCACATCGGCGCGCTCACCCCAGGTTTTCAACTGGTTGACCGCCGCGGCACGGAATGTGTCGCCGGCCGCGAGCATGACTTTTTTGCCCTGCGCCTTGAACTGATGGGCCAGCTTGGCGATGGTGGTGGTTTTGCCCACGCCGTTAACGCCGACCACCAGAATGACGAACGGTTTTTTGCTGTCATCGATCACCAGCGGCTGTTCAACGCGCTTCGCCAATGCCGTCAGTTTCTCGCGCAGGGCATCGAACACCGCCTCGGCGTTGTCCAGCTGCCGGCGTTTCACCGACTGGGTGATTTCATCGACGATGCGCAGCGTTGCCGCCGCGCCCACGTCCGCCATCAACAGCGTGGTTTCCACTTCTTCAAACAGATCGTCGTCAATCTTTTTGCGCAGGGCAAACAGCTGGCGCATTTTCTTGCCGAAGTTGCCTTGCGACTTGCTCAGTTTCTGTTCCAGCGGCTGCACGCTTTGCTGATTTTCTGCAGCCTCCAGCTGCGCTTCTGCCGGCGGGTTTTGTTGCGTGTCTGCTGCGGCTTTTTTGCCGCCGTCCTTTTTTTTGAAAAATTTGATCATGGATCCGCCTTGTGTCTTGATTGCCAGCCCGGCACCGGGCGCGCTGCTTGAGTGTATGCCTTCTGGGCATTGTACCGCCGCGCTCAGGCACTCACAAGTCAATCGGCCGTAGACCACTTGTGGTGCTCACCTGCTGCGGCTAAAATGAAGCCCACTTTAAAAACACCAACATGCGGCCAATCACCCGTCTTTGCAAGCACGGTGTGCGTAGAAAGCCGCGCAATCGAATGAAAAAAAAACCGGGCCAGATCCGCATCATCGGCGGGCACCACCGCTCACGACGCATTGACGTGCCCGATCTGCCGGGTCTGCGACCGACCTCCGACCGCGTGCGTGAAGTGCTGTTCAACTGGCTGATGCCGCATTTGCACGGCGCGGCAGTGCTGGATCTGTACGCCGGCAGCGGCGCCCTCGGTTTTGAGGCCGCCTCGCGCATGGCGCGGCGCGTGGTGATGGTGGACGCCAACGCGCGCGCCGTGCAACACCTGCTAAAGACCTGCGAAACATTGAAACTGGACACCGTCGAGGCGGTGTGCCAACGCGCCGATGCGTTCCTCGAAGGCTCGCACGAAGCCTTCGATGTGATCTTCCTGGATCCCCCGTTTTCTTCTGCGGAATTGTCCGCCATCTCTGATAAAATAGGGCCGCACTGCACCCGCGGCGGGTTGCTGTATCGCGAATGCCCGGCCAGCGAAGTGCCGCCACCGATGGAGCCGCTGCACTGGCAATTGCTCAAGCACAAGCGGGTGGCGCAGGTGCTGATCGAATTATGGCAAAAGACATGACACAAGCAAACACAGCAATTTATCCGGGCACCTTTGATCCGATCACCAATGGACACACCGACCTGATCAAGCGCGCCGCGCGCCTGTTTGACCGCCTGGTTGTGGCGATCGCCAGCTCGCCGGGCAAGGGGCCGACGTTCACACTGGAACAACGCATTGACATGGCCCGCCGCATCCTTGAACCGCTGGACAACGTCGAGGTGATCGGCTTTGATACATTGCTGGCACAATTTGCCCGTGAAGTCGGCGCGCAGGTGATTCTGCGGGGCCTGCGCGCGGTGTCGGATTTTGAATACGAATTTCAGCTGGCCAGCATGAACCGCCGCCTGATCCCGGAAATTGAAACCATGTTTCTCACACCGGCGGAAAAATTTTCCTTCATCTCATCGTCGCTGGTGCGGGAAATTGCCATGCTCGGCGGCGACGTGTCTGAATTTGTGGATCCGGTGGTGGACCGCGCACTGGCGGCCAAGAGGGCCCGCTGATGGCACTGAAAATCACCGAAGAATGCATCAATTGCGACGTCTGCGAACCGGTGTGCCCGAATGAGGCGATTTACATGGGACCGGAGATCTTTGAGATTGACCCGGACCGTTGCACCGAATGCGTGGGCCATTTCGATGAACCCCAATGCGCCGAGATCTGCCCGGTTGAATGCATTCCGAAAGACGAAGATCACGTGGAAACCCCTGAACAACTGCTGCAAAAATACCAACGCCTGACCGCGGAGAACACATGAAAAAACCGGCCTTGATTGTCCTTTTAATTCTGAGCACGGCCGTTGGCGCCGATCACCCGCCCAAGGCGGCGATTGCCAGCGCCCATCACATGGCCACCGCGGCCGGGCATCGGATTTTGGCCGAAGGCGGCAACGCCTTTGACGCCGCCATCGCCGTCAGCTCGGTGCTGGCGGTGGTGGAGCAGCAAAGTTCCGGCATCGGCGGCGGCGCGTTCTGGCTGTTGCACCGCGCCTCAGACGGCAAATCGGTGATGCTTGACGGCCGCGAAATGGCCCCTGCCGCGGCGCACCGTGACATGTATCTGGACGCGCAAGGCAACGTCGATCGCGACAAGGCCCTGCACGGCCCGCTGGCAGCCGGCATACCCGGTGAAATCGCCGGTCTGGCGCACCTGGCTGAACACTACGGCCGCCTGCCACTGAAACAATCGCTGCAGCCGGCCATTGAAGCCGCCGAGAACGGCTTTCCGGCCTTCCCCCGCCTGATCCGCATGATCCAGCGCAAGGAAAAAGTACTGGCGCGCTATCCGGCTTCGCGCGCCCTGTATCTGCCCAACGGCCAACCCCTGGAAGAAGGCGATCTGATCGTGCAAAAAGATCTGGCCGCGACCCTGCGTGCGGTGGCCGAGCACGGCCGCGACGGTTTTTACAGCGGCCCGGTGGCCGAGAAACTGGTCGCTGGCAGCACCAAACACGGCGGCATATGGACTCTGGAAGACTTGCGCAATTACCGCGTGGTGGAGCGCGAGCCGGTGTACACCGAATACCGCGGCAAGAAACTGATCACCGCCTCCCCGCCGTCCTCCGGCGGCGTGGCGCTGGCCACCATGCTGAACATCCTGTCGGCCTGGGACATCCACAACATGCACGGCAGTGAGCGCATCCACCTGGTCACCGAGGCGATGCGCCGCGCCTACCGCGACCGCAGCATTTATCTGGGCGACCCGGATTTCGTCAAGGTGCCGGTGGCGATGCTGACCCACCCGTATTACGCGGCCGGATTGCGCGCCTCGCTGCGGCCGGACAAGAACACCCCGAGCGACAGCCTGCCGGGCATACCGGAACTGCCCAAAGGCACCGACACCACACATTTTTCGGTGCTCGATACTGAAGGCAACATGGTGGCCGCCACGTTGACCGTGAACACCGGCCTGGCCTCCGGCTTCATCGCCGAAGGCACCGGCGTGCTGTTCAACAATGAAATGGATGATTTTTCCGCCAAATCCATGCAGCCCAACGCCTTTGGCCTAATCGGCGACAAAGCCAACGAAATTCAGCCCGGCAAGCGCCCGCTCTCCAGCATGACCCCGACCATCATCCTGGGCGAGGACGAAGTGGCCATTCTCGGCACGCCGGGCGGCAGCCGCATCATCACCATGGTGCTGCTGGGCATCCTGGATTTCTACGACGGCCACAAACCGGCCTCCTGGGTCGGCCTGCCGCGCTATCACCACCAGTACCTGCCGGACACGCTGTACGCAGAGAAAGACGCCTTTTCGGCACAAACGGTCGCTGAACTCGAAACCCTGGGACATCAGGTCAAAGTCTACGACGGCCAATGGGGCAACATGCACGCGGTCTACTGGAACCGCGCCACCGGCGAGGTGCTGGCCGCCAGCGATCCGCGCCACACCACCGGCAGCGCGGTGGTGAAATGATCCTGCATTCACTGGCCGGCAACACCCAGAGGCTTGACGGCGGTGCGATGTTTGGCAACGCCCCAAAAGCACTGTGGAGCCGCTGGATTGAACCGGACGCCAACAACGCCATTGAAATCGCCTGTCGCTGCCTGCTGGCGCGCGACGTCAACGGCGCCAACATTCTCTTTGAAACCGGCATCGGCGATTTTTTTGAGCCCAAATACAAAACCCGTTACGGGGTGTCGCAGGATGGACACCGGCTGCTGGAATCGCTCGAGGCCATCGGTCTGAGCGATGAAGATGTGGACCTGGTGGTGCTTTCACACCTGCATTTTGATCACGCCGGCGGACTGCTGTCGTCGTGGCGGGAAGATGCACCGCTCAGTTTGCGCTTTCCCAAGGCGCAGTTTCTGGTGGGCGCCGAACACTGGCAACGCGCCATCAACCCGCACCCGCGCGACCGCGCCTCCTTCATTCCCGAACTCAACCAGCTGCTGGAAACCAGCGGACGTTTGCATCGGGTGACTGGCGAGCGACACCCGCTGACCGGCGATGCGGTGCGCTATTCTTTCAGCCACGGCCACACGCCTGGCATGATGCACTCACAGATTGCCGATCTGGTGTATTGCGCTGATTTAATCCCTGGTCGGCACTGGGTGCACGTGCCGATATCCATGGGCTATGACCGCTGCCCGGAACAACTGATCAATGAAAAACAGGCCTTTCTTGCGCAGCACCTGGGCGCAAATCACCGCCTGTTCTTCACCCACGACCCCGAATACGCTTGCGCACGCATCGATCACAGCGACGGTCGCTACGGCGCCATTGATTTACAAACACACATCGAAGAGGAGTATTGACATGTTACCGATCACATCCCTGTACGCGTCCATTTTGGGACTGCTGGTGATTTTCCTGTCCTTTCAAGTGGTGTATTTCCGCCGCAGCAAGCGCGTCGAAATCGGCGACGGTGGAGACAGCATGGGGCAGCGTTTGATCCGCGCGCACGCCAACGCCGTCGAATACGTGCCCATCGCCCTGATCCTGCTGGCCGTTACTGAAATCAACGGCGCCCACATCGGCATCGTGCATGGCGCCGGCGCAGCGCTGGTGGTTGGCCGGCTGTTGCATCCGCTGGGTTTTATTTACAAACCCGGGGTGTCCTTTGGCCGCTTCTACGGCACCGTCCTGACCTGGAGCGTGATCGTGGTGCTGTCGTTCATCAACTGCTACCGTTTTTTCAAATACCATGTTTAACAGACGCATCGCCCTGTGGCTGGCCTGCGCCACCTTGAGCGCCTGCGCGGCCAATAAACCCACCGCAATCAATGGCGCAAGCACCGAAGTCGAGTCGGCGGACTGGTGGTACGCCACCGGAAAACAAAAGGCGGCAGAACAGGCGCAACGCAGCGGCTACCCGGCGCGCGCGCGCAACGTCATCGTGTTTCTCGGCGATGGCATGTCACTGAACACGCTGACCGCGGCACGCATTCTTGAAGGCCAGCTGATGGGACACAGCGGCGAGGAAAACCTGCTGACTTTTGAGCAATTTCCACAAACCGCGTTGAGCAAAACCTACAACACCAACCAGCAAACACCGGACTCGGCCGGCACCATGAGCGCCATCATGACCGGCATGAAAACCCGCGCCGGGGTCATCGCGGTCAAACCCGAAGCGGAACACGGCCGCTGCCACGGTGGCCGCCTGCACGCCCAGACCCTGCTTGAACTGGCTGAAAACCGGGGCCTGAGAACCGGTGTGGTGAGCACCGCGCGACTGACCCACGCCACCCCCGCGGCCACCTACGCGCACGCGGAACATCGCGGCTGGGAAAACGACACGGAACTGCCGGAAGAACACACGGGTTGTGCGGACATCGCCAGTCAGCTGATTGATTTCAGCCACGGCGACGGCATCGAAGTGGCGATGGGCGGCGGCCGGGGCCATTTTCTGCCCGGCACGCAGGCCGACCCGGAATACCCGGACAGAACCGGCTGGCGTGGCGATGGCCGCGATTTGATGCGCGAATGGCAAGACCAGTACAGCAACGCGCAGACGGTGTGGAATCTGCGCGATTTCAACGCCGTGGACCCGGCGCGCACCGACCACCTGCTGGGCCTGTTTGAACCCAGTCACATGCAATACGAACACGATCGACCCAAGGACACCGGCGGTGAACCTTCGCTGGCGGAGATGACCCGCAAGGCCCTGCAGATTCTGCAACGGCCCAACGGCGGTTTTTTTCTGATGGTGGAAGCCGGTCGCATCGATCATGGCCACCACGCCGGCAACGCTTACCGCGCGCTGACCGACACCATCGCCTTGAGTGAAGCGGTGCAGGTGGCGCTGGACTCTGTGGATCTGAACGACACTCTGATCATTGTCACCGCCGACCACGCCCACACCATGACCATCTCCGGCTACGCCATGCGCGGCAATCCGATTCTGGGTAAAGTGCGGGTCGGCCCATCGCAGGGCGCGCCGCAGGAACAATACTACCGGGATGCTCAGAACAAACCCTACACCACGCTCAGCTACGCCAACGGCCCGGGTTACGTCAACGGCGATCAACGCCCCGACCTGGAACACGTCGACACCACCGCACCGGATTACAAGCAGGCGGCCACCTTGCCATTTTCATCGGAAACCCACGGCGGGGAAGACGTGATCATTTTTGCCAACGGCGCCGGCAGTCAGGCCGTGCGCGGGGTGCTGGAACAGCACGTGATTTACCACATCATGCGGCAGGCGCTGGGGTGGTGACACGACCGAGACTTGGCTCGAACTCACAGCCGGCAAAATACATTGCCGGCTGTGGAGTCACACGTTTCACCTGAATCACCTCGATCGCGCTCAAAGCGCAAACGACGCTGGCCACATTTGGCCCCACGCAGAGATCACTGTCCGCCGGCGTTTAAATGATCCAAAATGACAATGCGGTTGAGCATGTCATACAAATTTGACAGCAAGGCCATGCGGTTGTTTTTGATGGCTTGATCCTCGTCATTGACCAGCACGTCATCAAAAAATTGCGCCAATGGCTGTTGCAATGCACAACATCGCTTTAACGCCTCGGCATAGTCTCCAGCACGATGCAGTTCATCCACCGCTCCAGTACAGTTTTGCATGGCTGCATGCAAGGCGTTCTCAGCCGGCGCGGAAAACAGCTTCGGATCCACCGATCGTTGCGCAGGCTGCGCGTCATTTTTCAAAATGTTTTTGATGCGTTTGTTGATCTGAATCAGGCTCTCAGCCTGTGACAACTGTTTGAACGCCTGCGTCGCGCGCATGCGTTTTTCCACATCTGGTACGCTGCGCGGTCGTATGGCCAACACCGCATCAACCACGTCGTGATCCACACCGGTGTCGCGGTACTGGTGCTTCATGCGCTGTTCGATGAAGGCCGACACTTCACTGAACACCGCGCGGGGATCCGCACCGGTGTCTGGCAACTGTTGGATGCTGTGGCGCAGCAAGGCAAAATAATCGATCGGCTGCGGCAGCGCTTTGAGCAAAGCAATGATCCCCAAGCCTGCGCGCCGCAGACCAAAGGGGTCTTTGCTGCCGCTGGGTTTCTTGCCGACCGCAAAAATGCCGCACAAGGTGTCAACTTTGTCCGCCAGAGACAGCGCCTGCCCCAGCACCGTTTGCGGCAACGCGTCGCCGGCGTGTCCCGGC
>JBNLBT010000118.1:0-9606 GCA_050303435.1 Marinicellaceae bacterium | reverse complement strand
AGCAGCCGATGTCATCACTTTGATTGATGGCTCGGGTTCCATGAATGAAGAACATGCGTTCTTGCCGTTGTGGTTGCCGGTCATCAATGGCGAGCTGCTGGTGCATGATTTTGGACAGGGTGTGCCGGTCAATTACGGGCTTTCGGTGTTTGGCTCAAGAACCGAAGTGGTGGAATACCCCGATGGCGAGATTTGGGGTGAAGATGCCGAATACATTCAGCTGTTACTGCCCTGGCGGTATGGGGCCGATGGCTCGGAAAACGGTGTGCGTGCAATGAACCATGTGATTGCCGAATATCCTTGGAGTGCTGAAAACAGTGCCCGTGCGATCATTCACATGACCGATGAAGGCTGCAGTGGCTGCCTGAACAGGCCGGAAGAAACGGAACAGCTGGTTGACAGTTTACTGGCATTGAACATTGCGGTGCACAGCGCAATTTATCGAATTGAAGTGAGCTGTCAGGATGGCACGCCGGCCATGGGCATTGACGCGCAGGGCACGGGATATGTGGCCAATGGCCAGGGTTCATTCTATCGCTGTGCCAATGCAAGCTACACATCGATCACAGAAGACATTCGCATCAACTACATCGAACCGTCTTTGCTCAGTGGCGGCAGTGCCTGGGCCATTGGCCTGATCGAGGCGGATGCCGCAACCCGCGATTCATTTGCCGCTGCAATCTCCAGTGTGATCGGGCAAACCGCCGATGAACAGGTCAGTGTCCGTGAGGCCGCGGATTTGTCCATTCAGGCAGTTGAAGTCGATGCTGCTGGCAGTGCATTGCAGGTCACTGTGGTCAATCGGGGTCTGGCCTCCAGTGCCGCCGCACAGGTTCGATTGATGAAGACGGGCAGTGAAGTGGCACGTCTGGATGTGGATCAGCTCGCAGCGGGCGGGCACATTGTGGTGACCTTTGATGTCACAGGACTGACGCTGGATGATGTTTCGCTGAATCTGCTGCTGGATGAATCGCAAGATTGTCTGATTGACAACAACGCA
This sequence comes from Marinicellaceae bacterium, assembly GCA_050303435.1. Lineage (GTDB taxonomy): Bacteria > Pseudomonadota > Gammaproteobacteria > Xanthomonadales > Marinicellaceae > JBNLBT01. The sequence goes on along the minus strand of JBNLBT010000118.1, from coordinate 8,606 downwards.
CTGGATCTGGCCTATTTCCATTGGTCTGTTGAGGACCCTTTGGGTGAATCGGATGCTCAAATCTTTACGATAACGGCCACAGAAAACAATCAACCGCCGCAATTGTTGCCTGTCGCCAATGTGCAAACCGCCGTTGGCAATCGGATTGAATTGCAAATCACAGCGAATGATGCCAATAAAGGCGATGCGTTGAGTTATGCCTTGATTGAAAATCCAGGCGCCGAGATCAACGCGTTGACCGGCGAGTTCAGTTGGATTCCGTCGACAAACCAAGTCGGTGTCCATCCATTCACTGTGCGTGTCAGCGACATCGGCGGTTTGGCCGATGAAGTGACTTTTGCCATTGAGGTTGTCACCGGTTTCCAACCACCGGTGATTGTGAGCACGCCTTCGCAACGGGCGGTGGCAGGCGAGGTTTATCATTACGCTTTGAATGTAGAGACTGATGCAACATCGGTGTTGAGCTACGACCTGGTGTCTGGACCAGCGGGCATGGCCATAGACGTGGCAGGCGTGCTCAGCTGGGATGCGCCGTTGAGCGCATTGGATGAATTGTTTTTGGTGTCCATACGCGTCAGCGATCAGTTCGGCAATTTTGACTCGCAATCCTATCTGCTGATTGGTGATGAAGCCCCATCAGCGCCGAATTTTGTGTCCGACAGCAATCGCATCGCTGTGGAGGATGAAGTTTACAGCAATTTCATTGATTTTTATGACCCCAATGCACTGGAAATGTTCGACAGCGAATTGCTGCGTGCACCAATGGACATGACCATCGATGATTTCACGGCCTTTGTCAGTGATTTTGATTACAACAACCGCACGTCCTTGCGCTGGCCGCGCCCGCAAACCGATCACTATGAGCAAGCAACAGCGATGAATCACTGGTGCGGCAGCGATGAGCCGCAGTGGCACAACCTGTCACCTGCGATTGAACAGACGGTGACATTGGCACCGGTTGACAGTGGACAATTTAAATTTCTGCTGGCATATCTGAAAGACAGCAATGGCGATGGGCTGATCGGCTTCGGTGATCGCAAGTATCTGGTGTTCACCAAATCGCGAGGTATTCAGGTCATGGATGCCAGCACCATGCAGCCGCTGTGGTATGCATCCGACATGCGCTCCGATTTTTTCAATGATTCATTGGCGATAGCGGATCTGGACGGTGATTTGCAAAGAGAAATTCTGGTGTACCAGATCAATGGGTATGTGGCGGCACTGTCGGCAGACGGTCAATTGTTGTGGGAATCTATTGACCCGGTCGGGCAAGGCACTGATCTACTGGCACTTTCAACCGCGGATCTGGATGGTGATGGTGCGCCGGAAATTTTGGCTGGATCAGTCGTTTTGAATGCCGATGGCAGCACGCGTTTTACTATGCCAAGACCTGCGGCCATGTCCATCTATAAACACACAACCGCCTTGCTGGATTTCAATCAGGACGGCTTGCTTGATGTGTTGTTTGGTGATGCACTGTACGATCACCAGGGTCAGGTGTTGTTGTCAGGTTTGGGCAACGGCAATTACTATGCGGCTGGCAATTTTGATGCGGATGCCAATGCTGAATGGGTGCAGATGAGCAACGCCGACCGCACTGTGACCCTGTTTGATCACGATGGCAGTGTATTGTGGCAACGCGCCGTTTACACGGTCACCCAGCCAACCATCGCCGATGTCAACCGCGATGGCATCAATGACATAGTTTCGGCTTACAACTTGATTTTGGCCGACGGCACAGTGATTCGGGACGACGATGCAGGCAGTGATTACACCCATCAGGCCAAATTGACCGATCTGAATAATGACGGGGCGTTTGAAATGTTACTGGGCGATGATTTCTTCCTGCGCTTTGCCGACCCGTGGACCGGCGATGTGATACAGACAATCAACCGTGGTCGCATGTCGCTGCAGTTTGAAATCAGTGACCTGGAAGACGACGGCGATGTGGAAGTCATGGTTGTGCGCCGGCTCAGTGCCGGTCACACGCTGGAAGTGTATGGTTCGGCGGATGGCCAATGGCTGAATGCCTTGCCGGACATCCCCCAGACCGTTCAGTTCGGCGCGGTTGAATACCTGGGCAGCGGTCTGACCTTGCCGGCGCACAATGTGCAACTGCAGCAGTTGGCCGCTGATGCCTTGAGGCCAGATTTGTCTGTCACCGGACCTGAGATTGATTATGACGGTGGGCTATACCGCATGAGCACGCAGGTCAGAAACATCACGCCGGTGCCATATGCTGCCGGTTTCACAGTTAATTTCTATGCCGACAGCATGGATGTGGCGAATCTGCTGGGTTCCGTACACCTGGATCAATTGCCATTCGGCACCGTGCAGCGGGTTTATCTGCCCGGTGCATTTGATGTGAGCTATTTTGATGCCGATCGCTATGTGGCTGAACTGGTGCCCGATGACAGCATTGATGAATGTTTGACTCTCAACAACACGGCCTCTTCAGAAACCGTCTACTGGCAAGTCAACGATTCATCCGGCTTGAGTCTGGACCGACTGTATGCCTTGCGGGTGCAAGCGGAAAACACCGCGCCGCGCCTGACCCAGAGTTCGGACAGTGTGGATGCCTGGCAGAATTACAGCATCGCTTTGCCGTTTGACAACGCGCCGGTACATGAAACGGTGCATTTTTTCCTCACCGAAGCGCCTGCAGGTGTTGAGTTGACATCCGATGGCGTGCTCAGCTGGACACCCAGCGAAGCGCAGGTTGGTGTGCACACTTTGCGCATGGATTTGCAAGATGAAAGCGGCCAGCGCAGCAGCTGGACGTATCGGATTACGGTAAACCCCAGCGGCAATTTACCGCCTGAAATCACCTCGACACCGAATCCGGATATTGCGCTGGATGTCCTGTACGAATACCCGGTGATCGCCGTGGACCCTGAAGGTTCGGCGATCAGCTATGCACTGATTGAAGCACCGGTCGGCGCACACATCGATGCCGCCGGTCTGTTCAGCTGGCTGCCGGGCATTGCCGAGGTGGGTGAACATCTGATCACCCTTCGCGCCCTGGATGATTTGGGTGCCTACGATGAGCAGTCATTCACGGTGCGGATCAGCGCCGATGGCAACAGCGCCCCAGAGATCACTTCCGTGCCAGGGCCATTGGGCTTGCTGCTTGACGATGTGTTCAGCTATCAAATGACGGCGCAGGACGCCGAAGGCGATGCCATCGAATATCATTTGGTGCAGGCACCGACGAGCACGACATTGAACCACATCACCGGCGCGCTTGAATGGCCCGCGACGGTGCTGGGTGAGCACCTTTTCACCGTGGAAGCCCGCGATGCCCGTGGCGCGTATACGCGTCAGAATTTCACCGTCTATGTCAACGACACACCCAACAACGCGCCGGTCATTTCATCCACCCCGGCCGGTGTGCACCCGGTCGGTCAGCTGGATTATGTCTATCAGGTTGTCGCCACAGACCCGGACGGCGATGCCTTGCAGCACCGACTGTTGCAGGCACCCGTTGGCATGGTGGTTGATGCACTGAACGGCGCCGTGTCCTGGCCGTTGGCGTCACAGGTCAATGGGGCCCATCCGATTGAAATTGAAGTTGCGGACGGGCGCGGCGGATTTGCGCGACAAAGCTGGACGCTGAATCTCGGCGTTGCCAGCGCGGTGCCGGAAATTATTTCCATCCCGGGCAACGAAGCCCAGGTCAACCGATTGTATCTGTACGCCATCGAAGCGACCGATGCCGACAGCCCGGTGTTGTTTTATCGGTTGATTGAAGGCCCCGTCGGCATGCAGGTTGACAGCAATGGTCTGCTCAGCTGGACGCCCACTGCCATCGGCGATGTGTCGGCCACAGTCGAAGTCAGTGACGGATTCAACGCGGTGCGCCAGCAGTGGCCGATCACGGTGCTGGAATCAGGACTCAATCTTGGCGCCGAGATCATTCTCACACCATCTCTGGCTTTGCCCGATGAAGATGTGCTGCTGGAAATCGTGCCTGTGAACGTCACCGGCAATGTCAGTATTGACGTGTTGTTCGACGGTGAACCCGTGGTGCTGGATGGCAACAACCAGGCCACCATTTCATCCACAGAGATCGGCACTCACACGGTGCAGGCCACACTGACCGACGACATTGAAACCGCCGTGGTCGAAGGTGCGCTGATCGTCATCAATCCGAACGACAGTGATCCGCCCGAAGTGGACATTTTGAGCCCCGAAGACGGCGGCATTGTCACCGGTTTCAGCGACGTGCGCGTGCGCGTACAGGATCAGAACCTTGCTTATTGGCGCCTGTCCTATCGCAACGCCGAGGACGACCCGACGCAGGTGCCACGCATCACCCTGGCTGAAGGCACCGAAGTGGTCAACGACGAAATCGTGGCCACCTGGGACACTTCACTCTTGATGAACGGAGCCTATGTTCTGGTCATAGAAGCCACCGACAGCAGCGGCTTGAACAGCGCCGTGGCCAACGCCATATTCCTCGAAGGCGATCTGAAGCTGGGGCATTTTGCCATTGCCTTTGAAGACATGAACATTCCAGTGGCCGGCATCCCGATCACCGTGACGCGCGGTTACGACAGCCGCGAGCGCAATCGCGACCGCGCTTTTGGTAAAGGCTGGTCCATTGGCTTTGAATCGGTGCGCCTGGCGGAAAGCCGAATCCCGGGTCTGGGCTGGTATCAGCAAACCGAATTTTACAGCATCGGCCCGGTGACCTTGCCGCGCTACTGCGTGCGCCCATTGGGGCAACCTTTGATTTCAGTCACCATGCCCGACGGCGATGTGGAGAAATTCAAGGTCAAAGCGCAGGTCGGCACCCCCAGTTCCGAGGACAGGCCGGAGTGTCAGGATCTGGTGCCGCCGCAACTGTTCACCCTGACCTTTGAGCCGCAGGGCGACACCACAGCCACGCTTGAATCAACGCTGCCGATCAGTGGTCTGGACATCGTCAACGGCAACCTGCAGGTGATCGACGAATTCCAGCCCATCGATCCGAATCTGTACACCCTGACCACACTGGACGGCACCGTGTATCAGTTGGATCAGGGCTTCAATGTGCGCCAGATCGAAACCACCACGGGCCAAACCGTGACCTTCACCGAGAACGGCATTGAACATTCCGGTGGCCTGGCGGTGAGTTTCATCCGCGATGCCCAAGGACGCATCACGCGCATCGAAAAAGCCAACGGCGAAGGCTTGGACTACGCCTACGACGCGGCCGGTGATCTGATCGGCTTCACCGACCTGAATGGCAATACCACGACCTTCAATTACATCCAGGATCACTACCTGCAGGACATCATCGATCCCCGCGGCATCCGCGTGGCGCGCAACGAATACGATGCCGACGGGCGCCTGGTGGCGCACATCGACGCGCAAGGCCATCGCATAGAATACGCCAACGACCTGGTGGCGATGACCTCAACCATCACCGACCGCCGCGGTCACGCCACCATCAACGCCTTCGACAATGCCGGCAACATCGTTGCTCAGACCAATGCACTGGGTGAAACCACCACCTATGAGTACAACGAACTGCGCCTGGAAACCGCGCGGGTCAATCATTTGGGGCATCGCACGGAATGGACTTATGACGCACAGGGCAATCAATTAACAGAGAAAGATCCCCTCGGCCATGTGACCACTTCGAGCTACAACGACCGCGGCGAGTTGCTGACGCAGACCGATGCGGACGGTGTGTTGACCATCCGCAATGTCTACCGTCCGCGCACCGCGCTGGATGGGGCGGGGCAGCTGGAAACCGTCACCGACGCATTGGACAATGCAACCACTTTCCACTGGCTCACCGACGCCAACGGCACCACCGCCAACACCGGCTACAGCGACGCCAACGGCGAGCGCTACGACATCGTGCCGATCAATGGCGGCAGCAACACCGGCCTGTCCGGTGAATCCACCGACCTGAACGGCCTGACAACCCGCACCACGTATGACGATGAAGCCCGTCCATTGACAGAAACCCAAGTCATCACCGATGATCTGGGCAACACCGTGGCCGAATACGTCACCAGCTACACCTACAACGCCAACGGCGATGTGACCGGCACCACCGACGCGCTCGGAAATACAACGCAGAGCGAATACAACGCGCTGAACAAACTCTCCGCCAGCATCGACGCGCTGGGCCGCCGCACCGAATACGAATACGACGAGCGCGGCAACCTGGTGCTGACGCGTTACCCGGATGGTTCGGTTGAAACGCAACTGTACGATGCAGAAAACAACCTGATCGAACAAACCGACCGCGCCGGGCGCACCACAAAAACCGTGTACGACGCACTGAACCGCGTCAGCGCCGTGATCCACCCGGACGACACCCCCGCCGATGATTCTGACAACCCGATGACGGTGAACAGCTACGATGCCGCCGGCCGCCTGATCGCCGTGTCCGACGCCAATGGCCACACCACGGTGTATGCATACGACGAAGCCGGGCGCAGAAGCAAAACCACCGACCCGTTGGGCCATGAAACAAGCTCAGTCTACGATGCATTGGGCCGTCGCACACAAAGCACCGACGCGCTGGGCCGCGTGACCACCTTCACCTACAACGCCCTGGGCAACCTGACCCGCACAACCTTCGATAACGGCCTGTTCATCGAAACCGAATACGACGCGCTCAGCCGCAAAGTTGCCGAAACCGACCTGGCCGGATTGCGCACAGAATATGAGTACGACAAAGCGGGCAATCTGACCGCGGTGATTGATGCACTCAATCAACGCACTGAATATACGTATGATCAGCGTGGCAACAAGCTCATGCAAACCGACGCCAATGGCCACACCACCTCATGGACCTACGACGCCCTGAATCGGGTCACCTCCAGAACCCTGCCCATGGGTGAGGTGGAATCCTACACCTACGATGCCGTGGGCAACCGCAAAACCATGACCGACTTCAACGGCGATGTGACCAGCTTCGATTACAACAACCTGAACCAGCTGGTCACCACCACCTATGCGGATTTAACCACCGTGGTCAACACCTACACCATCACCGGTCAACTGGAAACGGTCACCGAAGTCAACGGCACCACCAGTTATGCCTATGACGCCCAGGATCGACTCATAAGAGTAGACCACCCAACTGGCCAATACATCGAATACCAATACGACCTGAACGGCAACCGCACCCAGCTGCAAACCCAAAATCAGACCGTGGACTACAGCTTCGATGCACTGAACCGCCTGGAAAGCGTCACCGACGCGAATGGCACCACCAGCTACAGCTACGACGCCGTGGGCAACCGCGCCGCGCAGATCAACGCCAACGGCACGCGCGTGGACTACAGCTTTGATGCGCTGAACCGCCTTGAGGCCATGATCCACCGCGATGCACTGAACAACACACTGGCCAGCTACGACTACGTGCTCGGCGCCAACGGCAACCGCCTGAGCATCACCGAGACCACCGGCCGCTTCGTTAGCTACACCTACGATAATCTCTACCGCCTGATCACCGAAACCGTCAGCGACCCGGTCAATGGTGATCACACAAGCGAATGGAGCTACAACGCTGTTGGCAACCGATTACAACAGGACATCGACGGCGTCATCACCACCTACAACTACAACGCCAACGACCACCTGCTGAATGAAACAGAAAACGGCATCGTCACAGCCTACAGCTACGATGCCAACGGCAACACCCTGGAGAAAACCGTGGATGGCCTGATCGACGCCAGCTACGGCTACTCCAAAGACAACCGCCTGCTGACCGCGCAAAGCAACGGCAGCAACATCAGTTACACCTACGACGCCGCCGGCATCCGACAAAGCCAAACCGTTGATGGCACCACCACCCATCACCTGGTTGACCCCAACCGGACCTACCACCAAGTGATCGAAGAACAGGACAACCTGTTCCTGCCGCAAGTCCTCTACACCCACGGCGATGACCTGATCAGCCAGACCAACGCCCAGGGCGTGCACACCTTCGGCTACGACGGCCTGGGTTCAACGCGCATATTGACGGATGTGAATGGTGTTGTCCAAAACAGCTACGGTTATCAAGCCTTCGGCGAACTCGACTACCAGCACGGCACAATAGAGAACACCCACCTGTTCGCCGGCGAACAATACGACAACAACCTCGGCTTCTATTACCTCAGAGCAAGGTACTACAACCCCGGCATCGGGCGGTTCCAAAACATGGACACTTTCCCAGGGATGGCCTTCGAGCCAATGAGCTTGCACAAGTACCTTTATACGCACGCTGATCCGGTGAATAACATTGATCCGAGTGGGTATTTGAGTTTTAATTTGGGCGCTACACTTACTGTGGCAGGTATAATATTTGGAACATATAGTACAGTAGTGACAATTGACCGACTTGCGAAGGGGGAGGTTACACCTGGTGAAGCAGCTCAAGATATTGCGATAGGGCTTGGGTTGGCGGCACTTGGTGCCGGTGGATTCAAAATAGCTAAATTTTTCTCAAGAAAAATTAGAATATTTGTAAAGTCTAGAAAGTTACATGAACTTCAAGGTCCTGACTACGAAGAATATTTACATCTCTTATTGAATGGCAAAAAGAATTTCAGTGTGAAAGGCAGGGAATTTGACGGTGCATTTGGAAAAGGAAACAAAAATTGGTTCGAGGCAAA
>JBNLBT010000117.1:0-9746 GCA_050303435.1 Marinicellaceae bacterium | reverse complement strand
AAGGGCAATTGCCGCTGGATGATGTGCTGAGCGCCTTGATGCCGGTGCTTAAAAAGGTGACGCTGGTGGGCCAGCATTTCAAATACGACCTGAATGTGCTGTCGCGCGGCCGGCACGTGCCCGATCGCCTGGATTTTGACACCATGCTGGAATCCTATGTGCTCAATGCCTCGGCTTCACGACATGACATGGACACCTTGGCTGATTTGCACTTGCAGAAAAAAACCGTCAAGTACGAAGACATCTGCGGCAAAGGCGCCAAGCAGATCGGTTTCGACGAAGTGCCGCTGGCGCAGGCGGCGCAATACGCCGCGGAAGACGCCGACATCACGCTGCAACTGCATCAGACGCTGTGGCCGAAGTTACAGAAACTGCCCGGACAGCAACGCATTTTCACTGAAGTGGAAATGCCGCTGGCGCTGATTCTGGCGCGCATGGAACAAACCGGGGTGCTGATCGACCCGGACAATCTGCAGCGGCAAAGTGCGCAACTGGGTGAAGAAATGCAGGACATTCAGGCGCGGGCCTGGGCGCAGGCGGGTGAGGAATTCAACCTCAATTCGCCCTCGCAACTGAGTGAAATTCTGTTCACCAAACAACAACTGCCGGTGCTGAAAAAAACCCCCACCGGGCAACCGTCCACCGCCGAAGAGGTGTTGCAGGATCTGGCCGTGGATCACGCGTTGCCGGCGCTGGTGCTGCGTCACCGCAGCTTGAGCAAGCTGAAATCCACCTACACCGACAAGTTGCCGCTGGAAATCAACCCGGACACCGGCCGCGTGCACACCTCGTATCATCAGGCGGTGGCCGCCACCGGCCGCTTGTCTTCGTCCAACCCCAACCTGCAGAACATTCCGATACGCACGGCCGAAGGGCGGGCCATTCGCCAGGCCTTTGTGGCGCCAGCAGGCTGGTGCATCCTGGCGGCGGATTATTCGCAGATCGAATTGCGCCTGATGGCGCACATGTCACAGGACGCCGGCATGCTGCAGGCCTTCAGTGAGGGCGTGGACATTCACAGCCAAACCGCCTCTCAGGTGTTTTCGGTGTCCTTGGATGCCGTTGATGCTGAACACCGGCGCGCTGCCAAGGCGATCAATTTCGGTCTCATGTACGGCATGTCGGCGTTTGGTCTGGCCAAACAGCTCGGCATTGACCGCGCCCAGGCCGCGGATTACATCGAACAATACTTCAGCCGCTTTCCGGGGGTGCGCGATTTCATGGAAGCCACCAAGCAAACCGTGCGCGATCAGGGCCACCTGGACACGCTGTACGGTCGCCGGCTGTATTTTCCCGACATCAACAGCCGCAATGCACGGGTGCGCGCCGCGTCGGAACGCGCCGCCATCAACGCACCTTTGCAGGGCACCGCTGCAGACATCATTAAAATGGCCATGATTGGCTGCGACCGGGCGCTGGGCGAGCATCGCGACATCCGCTTGATCATGCAGGTGCACGATGAACTGGTGTTTGAAGTGCGCCGCGAAGCGGCCGAAGCGATGAACGCGCGGGTCTGCGAACTGATGCAAAACGCCGCGGATCTGTCGGTGCCATTGACCGTGCACGGCGGCATTGGAGACAACTGGGACGAAGCCCATTAGGGCCCGGGAACAGGTTCTGATGGGCGCTCAGTCGCCGGATTCTGTATTCGGCAATAACCGCACTGCGCCGGGCGGCTGATTGGCCTGCTGGAAAAAGTGCAGCGCGCGGTCGCTTTCACCGCGGTTTTGATACAGCGCGCCCAGTTGCTGATACAGGGCCGAGCTGGGTTGGTGTTTGAGCGCTTCTAGCCACACCGTTTCGGCGTCTTGCGGGCGCTGTTTGTCCATGTACAGGTGCCCCAGTGTGTCGAGCACGGCGCCGTCCTGCGGGTGTTGCTGACGCCATTTTTCCGCCACCTTGATGCGGTGGTTGAGGTTGTGTGGCAACTGCGACCAAAACCACACCAGTTCGCTGGAATAATTTTTTTTCTGTTGTTTTTCTATCGCTTCGGTGACCGCGGTGTAATCACCCAGTTCGATGCCGCGGCGGCAGTACTCGGCGATCAGTTCGCTTTGTTCGCTTTTATTCAGTCCGTCCCAGACGCGTTGCAGCTGCGCTTTGTCGCTGGCGCCTGAGAGCATGTTGCGGTTGGACTGCTGTGCCATCTCTGCGCTTTGCTGCGGCGAGAGCAAAGCCAGTTTGCGCGCTTTGGGCAGGATCGACTTGAGTGTCGCCCAGTGTTGCCCCTGCTGTGAAGCCTGTGTCAGCAGGCGCACCGCGCGCGGGTTGTTGGGGTAGGACCTGAGCACCTGCTGCAGCAGCGGAATGGCGCGTTCGGCCTGGCCGTTGCGCAGCCACAACTCACAGCGGGTCAAATCCACGGTCAAGGGGTTGTCAATCATTTCCTCGGCGCGATCCAGGTGTGCTTCGGCTTCGGTCAGTTTATTTTGCGCCACCGCGGCACGCGCCGCGGCCATGTAGCTGAGTTCCGGGTTGGGGCTGTCGCTGGCGGATTTGACCAGCAGCTTTTCCGCGCGCCGCCATTTGCCTTCGCTCAGTGCCAGCAGGCCGGCATTGAAGCGGCTGCGGCTGTTGTTGTGGCGCAATTTGCGCCAGGTTAGTCCGGGTGCACGCAGCAGTGCGATCACCAGCCACAGCCCGATGAACAGCGTCAGCACCGCGCCTGCGGCAAACAACAGGCTCATCTCGATCTGATAGCCGGCCACGGTCAGCACCAGCACGCCGGGGTTGTTGATCACGCGCGGTGCCAGAAAAGACAGCAGCAGCACGGCGGCGATGGTGAGGCCGATGATCAGACCTTTTTTCATGGCGTCTGGGCCCAGCCGGCGCTGGCGTTCTCCAACGCATCGCTGAGCGCATCCAGCGGTGGCACGGTCGGCCGCACGGCGCTGCGCGAGAGCGCCTCCAAGGTTTGCACGGTTTGTGCGTTTGCACCTTCGAGTCCCCGCAGTGCATCGGCGGCCTGCTGCAGTTGCCCGCGCCACAGCGCTTGCTCTCTGAGATTCAAGGCCAGCCGCGCCAGGCTCAGGTGTTGCATCGCCTGCGCACGCAGGCTTTGCCGGTCGCCCGACCACGCGGGGTTTTGCTGCGCCTCGTCGACCTTGCGAATTTTGACCCAGCGACCCAACCAGCCGGATTCTTCAGGGTCTTGTTCTGCCGGCGCTTGCTTCACGGCCGGCGCTTCAGTCAGGCCATCGCGCAGCGTGTCCAGTTGTGCACGCAGTGCGTCCACATCCGGCACATCGACCGCTTCCAGGCGACGCATGTAATCCAGGGTCAATTGTTTCAGCCCGGCCAGTTGCGGACCGCCTTCGGCCAATTCGGCCAATTGTTCCAGGCTGCTGTGCAGTTCATTCACCCGGCCCGCGCTGTGCTGCCACTGCGCCACAGACAACAGTTGCCTGAGCAGGCCAAATTGCAGGCGGCCGATGTCGCCCGCCGCGCGGCGGGCCTGACCATCCAGTCGCTGTTCAATGCCCAGCAACGCCGCGCCGTCCACGGCCGCCCCCTGACCGTCCGCAGCGGCGTCATTGAGTGCGGCTTCCAGTGCGTTCAGGCGCATCAGCAGCGCTTCGTTGTTGTGGCCTGTGCCGGCGCTTTCACGCACATCGTTGAGGTCGCTGACCGCGTCGTTGAAACTTTCCGTCAGGGCCTGGCGGTAGGCCACGATGTCTTCGCGCAAACGTGCATCGGTGGCCTGCAAAGCCTCGCTCTGCTGCTGCAGTTGCTCAATGCGCGTGTCCATGCGCGCCAGGGCCTGCGCCTCGGGCACGGCGTCCAGTGCACCGCCGATGCGCTGGGTTTGCCACACCGCGTAGGCGGCCGCGGCCGCGGCTGCCAGTGCCAGCAGCACGGCCAGCGTGACGCCACCACCGCCGCGTGGAGTTGATTTCTCAACGGCCTGTTCAACGGGCGCATCTACGCGCTCTTCGGGCGCGGCATCGAGGGCTTCTGGCTTGTCTTCTTGGTCACTCATGACGGGTTGCTGGATCGCAGGGGTATCGCTGCACAGTGTAGCATTAAACGCGGCAATTGACCAAACCGCAACCGCGCCGCCGGGCATCGCCGATGGCGCTCACCGTGGGGCCGCTTTGCACCGCGTTGACGCCGCCAAAATACAGGCTCTGCGCCTTCCAGAGGGTGTGGCTGTCGACTTTCTTCAACCAGCCGCTGAGCCGCTCCGAATCGAGGCCCGGCTCACAATCCAGGTGACCGTTTTCGCAATGCATGCGCGGGTGGGCGATGGCGCGTGCCAGCGTCCAGCGGTCACGCAACAGGTGCCAGATGACTTGAAAAAGAGCGGTCTTGATGCGGTTGGAGCCGCCGGCGCCCAGCGCCCAGCGCGTCTCGCCATCGAGGATCACGGTGGGGGCCATCATGGAGGCCATGCGCTGGCCCGGTGCGCCGCTGAAGAAGCCGCGCGGATTGATGTCTTCCTCGCCAAGAAAATTGTTCAGCATGAAACCGCCGCCCGGCAACACGTGGCCATTGCCCTCGCCATTGGACACCGTCAAGGCGGCCAGATTGCCTTGCGCGTCGGCGACGCTGATGTGCGTGGTGCCGCGCTTGACAACAAATCCTTCGTCGCGCTTGCAGCGATCGGCGTGCAGCATGGCGTCGATCAGCCAGTCCGGGTGCGGGTGGTGCTTTTCAGCGTGTTGCAATTGGGCAATGATCAGGCGGCCGCCGGTGCTGGGCCCGCCGTTGCTCAGTATCGTGGCCGAGCCGCTGCGGTGCTTGAGTGGTGTCCGTTGCATGCAGGCGTAGGCACTGAAGTCTTCCTCCCGCAGCAGGCCCCCGTGCTGTGCGGCCAGCCGGCAGGCGTGATGCATCGGATCATCGCGATAAAACCACGCCGCCGGTCGATCGCTCAGTTGCTCGAGAAAATCGGCCAGTTGTGGATTGCGCCAGGTGGCGTCCATGCGGTAGTCACTGAACAGCGTGCGCGCCGAATCGCTGGCGCCGATCACCGGTTTGAGGATGTCGCCGACGTGGGCCTGTTGCCGGTTGATGCGCACGCCGGTGCGCGCCGCCTCAATCGCCGGCGCCGCCAGCGCGTGCAACGGCCGGCTGCCCAGGCGGCCGTGCACCGCGTGGATGCCGGCCGGCACCCCCGGCACTGCGCTGGCGCCGTGACCGATGTGAAATTGTTGACGTGTCGGACCGAAATCGCCGTCGATGGGATAGAAATCCAGCCCCGAATCAGGCGCTGGCAGGAACGGTGTGTTGGAAAAAAAATCAAACAGCGTCGCTTCGCCCTCGCGCGGCGCGGCCAACAGAAAACCGCCACCCCCGGGTGAGGACAGCAGCGGCTCACAGACAAACGACATGAACAACGCTGCCAGCGCGGCATCAAATGCGTTGCCGCCCGCGTTCAGGGCGATCTCGGCGGCCTGCACCGTGAGGGGATGACCGGCGGCCACGGCGTCTGTCTGGGGCATGTCGTTTCCGGGGCAAAACTGCGATTGTATGCCATGCACATTTAATGTCAAAAGTTTTATAATAGGTCGAATTTCAATGCAGGGACACCATGCTGAACAACAGCGCGCTATTCAGTCAGGCCAAACAATACATTCCCGGCGGTGTCAATTCGCCGGTTCGGGCGTTCAAAGGGGTGGGTGGAGAACCGCGCTTCATTGAACACGCCAGCGGCGCCCATCTGTACGACGTGGAAGGTCGCAAATACATTGATTACATTGGCAGCTGGGGTCCGATGATCGCCGGTCACGGGCGCCCCGAGGTGCTTGAAGCGGTGCACGCGGCGGTGGATCGTGGTCTGAGTTTTGGCGCGCCGGTGGCCGGTGAAGTGGATCTGGCGCGCCGCATGTGCGAACTGGTGCCTTCGCTGCAGCGCGTGCGCATGGTCAACTCCGGCACCGAGGCCACCATGAGTGCGATTCGGCTGGCCCGCGGCTACACCGGCCGCGATAAAATCGTCAAGTTTTCCGGCTGCTATCACGGCCACGCCGATTCCTTTTTGGTTGAGGCCGGCAGCGGTGTGTTGACCCTGGGCATCCCCGGCTCGCCGGGCGTGCCGGCGGCGGTGGCGGATCTGACCCTGACCCTGCCTTACAACGACGTGTCCGCTGTTGAGCGGTTGTTTGCCGAATGCGGTGACCAACTGGCCGCGGTGATCATTGAACCGATCGCCGGCAACATGAACATGATTCTGCCCGACCAGGCCTGGATGGACGCCCTGCGCGCCTTATGTGACCGGCACGGCAGCGTGCTGATCTTTGATGAGGTCATGACCGGATTCAGGGTGGCGCTCGGCGGCGCCCAGTCGGTGTACGGCATCAAACCGGATTTGAGCACCTTCGGCAAAGTCATCGGCGGCGGTTTTCCGGTCGGCGCCTTTGGTGGTAAAGCCGAAATCATGGATCACATCGCCCCTTCAGGCCCGGTGTATCAGGCCGGCACCCTGTCCGGCAATCCGGTCGCCATGGCGGCCGGTCAGGCGATGCTTGAATTGATATCACAGCCCGGTTTCTATGATCAGTTGGCGGCCCGCACGGCG
The DNA here is from genome assembly GCA_050303435.1 of Marinicellaceae bacterium. Classification (GTDB taxonomy): domain Bacteria; phylum Pseudomonadota; class Gammaproteobacteria; order Xanthomonadales; family Marinicellaceae; genus JBNLBT01. The sequence goes on along the minus strand of JBNLBT010000117.1, from coordinate 3,226 downwards.
CAGCTGGTGAAGGGTCTTGAGACCGCTGCAGAAGCCGCCGGTGTGGCCTTTCACGGGGTCCACAAAGGCGGCATGTTCGGGCTGTTTTTCTGTGCGCGGCCGGTGCGGTCTTTTGCCGACCTTGAACAGTGCAACGCAGAACAGTTCAAGCGGTTTTTCCATGCCATGCTGGATCGCGGCGTCTATCTGGCGCCGTCCATGTACGAGGCTGGATTCGTCAGTGCGGCGCACACCGAAGCGGTGATTGAGGACACGCTGCAGGCCGCACACGCCGCGTTTGCCGACTTGACCGGCTGAACATGGAGACCGGCTGGATCCAATCACTGAACCTCTGGATTCAAGCGCACCCCAATTGGGTCGGGGTGATCATTTATCTGGTGGCGTTTGCCGAATCGCTGTTGCTGGTGGGCATCATATTTCCCGGCGCCGCCTTTCTGGTGTCACTGGGCGCCCTGATCGGTTTGGGCGTCATTGATCTGGGATCAGCCTGGTTCTGGTCCTCGCTGGGGGGCTTCTGCGGCGATGGTCTGAGCTTCTGGATCGGTCACCGCTATCGCCACAACCTGCTCAACGTGTGGCCCATCAACCGCTTCCCCCGCAGCATAGAAGCCGGCAAGGCGTATTTCCGCAAGCACGCCGGCAAGAGCGTGTTCATCGGCCGTTTTGTCGGACCGATTCGTCCGGTGATACCGGCCATCGCCGGGGTCATGGGCATGCCGGTGCGGCGCTACCTGATGATTTCCATTGTGGCTTCAATCCTGTGGGCGCCGTTTTACATCCTGCCGGGCGTGGCCTTTGGCAAATCCATGCAATCGATCGCCCAGGTGGCCGGCAAACTGGCCCTGTTGATCGGCATGCTGGTGGTCGGTGTGTGGCTGGTGTACTGGCTGGTGGGCCTGGTGTACAAATGGGCGGTGCCGAAAGCCTATCATGTGCTCAGCCGTGCGCTGGTGTGGTCACAAAAACACCCGCGACTGGGCCGCTTCACTGCGGGCCTGGTGGACCCGCGCAAACCGGAAAAAGGCACCCTGGCGGCCATGAGCGCTGTGATTCTGGTGGTCACCGCGCTTTTGATCACCTCGCTGGCCAACATTGATCTGTTGCGCAACTGGAATCGCGCCACCGAACAGTTCTTTCACGCCTTTCACAACCCCTGGACGGAAACGCCGGTGCGCTGGCTGCTGTGGCTGGGGCACGACCTCACCCTGATCATGAGCGCTGTTTTATTGTCGGCGTGGTTGCTGCACCGGCGCCTGATGCTGGCATTTTACCACTGGCTGTTTGTGCTGGCCAGCGCCTGGCTGCTGTCGCTGGTGGTGCAGTTCACCTCCGCGCACAGCGCCACCGGCTGGTTGCTCGACAGCCGCCTGTCACTGTTTGTCGCCATGAGCGGTTTCTGGGCGATTCTCAGTGCCGGCGCCTACCCGACGCGCTGGCGCAGCTGGCCGTATGTGTTTTCTGGTGTGCTGGTGCTGCTGGTGTCCTTTGCCCAATTGTTTTTCTTCCGCCAAAGCCTCGGTGGTGCATTGATTTCGGTGTTTGCCGCCAGCCTCATGGCGCTGGGCACCGGCGTGGCCTTCCGCACCCACAGCCGCAAGCAGTTTCTGGCGCGGCCCCTGATTCTGGTGTTTTTGCTCGGGCTGTTGCTGGGCTCGACGCTGACCGGCCTGTGGATGGCCAACACAACGCTTGAGTCCAAACCGGTGCTGACATTGAACGCCGCAAATGGCCACACCACCCGCACCGACTGGATCAACCGCAACCAGCAAGCGCTGGACATCGTCTATGAAGGAGACTTGGCGGTGTTGCAGGCGGCGTTGCAGCAACGCGATTGGCAATTCACCGAGCCGGCCACCTGGTCGGCGCTGTATCAGGCGCTCAAAGTCAATCCCGACAAAGACCCCTTGCCGATCATCGCCACGGTTGACAACGGCCGAATTGAGGCCTTGATCGCGTACAAGGCCGAAGGCAATGCGCGCCTGGCCTTGCGCCTGTGGCCGTCTGCCAACGGGCAATGGCGCGGTTCACTGATGCATTTGCAGCGGCACCGGGCGCTTTATTTGTTCAATTACTGGAAACAGCAGCTGGATTCGGAGCCGGAAAAGGCATCGCTGATGAACGACTTGCGCGACAGTGGGCGGATCGAAGTGATGTTAGATGAAGCGCGGTTGCTGTTGCGTGAAGTGAAGCGCCCGGCGACCGACTGAAGCACTCGCCGGGGCTTGCAATGGTTTCCTCGTCACTGAAAAAGCCCAACCGGGCCGTATTCAGCGGCGATTATTTTTTGACTTTCTTGAATTTCAGGGTGAAGCGGTCGGTGTTGCCACTGACCGAACGGCGGCCCACTTCATAAACCAGCTCATCGTCCAGGCGGTAGTGCAGGTCCGCGTAGTCCACCAGAATGAAGCCGGCGTCCTGTATTTCCTTGATCGCCAGCACCGGGTCGATGCGCCGGCGATTCTCGTCGTTCTCGCCCTGCATGTGGCGTCGGGTGTGATCCACCACGGCGTAGATGCCACCCGGTTTGAGCGCGTCCCAAACCGCTTCGTTCATGGCGCGGCGTCCGGATTCACTGAAGTTGTGGTAGTTTCTGAAGGTCAGCACCATGTCGGCTTTTTTGACGCCCAGGCCGTCCATTTCAAGGCTGTACAGACGATCACCCGGCTTGCGCTCGACTTTGGCGTCTTCGGCGATGACTTTGACCCGGTCAAAGCCGCTCTCACCCAGCAGGCTGTCTTTTACACGGCCGGTGCCGATGGCCACATACAGCTCACCGTTGTCGCGCAACACCGGCGCCAGGATTTTGGTGTACCAGCCGCCGCCGGGCAGCAGTTCGATGACTTTCATGTCGTCGCGCAGACCAAAAAATTCCAGGGTTTGCACCGGCATGCGGTTGCGGTCGCGGTCTTTTTCCGCCTGCGTGCGAACCTCGCCCTGCATGGCCGCCTTGATTTTTTCTTCGGTGGCGGCAAACTCATCGGCCAAAACCGCGCCGGACAACAGCATGAACAGGATACTCAAGCTTTTCATGGACATTACCTCGATGTTAAAAACCCCACATTATACGCGAGCCGGGGTGTGGCTTCATCTCAAATCGGACGTGCGCGCGCTCAAGCCCGGTGAAGTGCGATGTAAGAACTTACTCTGATCGCAGCGTGGCGACGAAGTTGCAGGGTTTGTGTGCGGCATCGAGTTGCTCACGCACGATGCCCTGCCAGCCGGTGCG
>JBNLBT010000116.1:0-9790 GCA_050303435.1 Marinicellaceae bacterium | reverse complement strand
TTCGACAAGGTGCGGAAAATCCAAAGCAACCACAGCAGCGACAATCCGCCGATGACATAGCCAACCATGTCCGAGGGCACCTGAACCTTGATTGCCAGCAATTCCTCGCGCAGTGTTTCCGCATCGTCCACGAACAAACCGGCGTCCACTTCAATGTCGGTGGCCGCGGCCTGAGCCTGGAACAATTCCATCGCATCCACCACCGTGTTGATGTCGGACTGAATTGAATTGAATGCGTTATAAGCCTGACCCAAAGATTCCAGCGCGCGTTCATCGGTGATCGCCTTGACCTGTTCATTGCCGTTGAACATGCCGGTCAGCACGTCGCTGAACAGCGTGGCGTCGCGTTTGAGGCTGTCGGTGGCCTGTATGGATGCCGCACCGCCCTGCAGAATTTCGCTCATGCGTCGGAGCATCCGGTCGGCCAGCACCAGTTGTTGGGAGGCTTGATAAATCTGTTGTCGATCGCTGCGGATTTCCACCAGGCGTTTGACCACCGCATCACTGCTGGCTTGCAGCAAGGGGATTTCCGAGGCAAATTTGTCCGAAATGGTGGCCAGCTCCTGAATCCGTTGCTGCTGACTGACAATGATTTGTGTGTTGTTGTTGATCACCCGCCACTTATCGTTCATGCGCGACAGGGTTTGCGCCGCTTCCTTCGGCACCGCGGGGTAGTTGCCGCCGCCGCCGTTGGTGAGCTGATTCATGGTTGAATTGACGATGTCCTGATCCACAGCCAGGTCGCTGAACGCATCGATGTCACCGGAGGCCGCCTCGCCCGCCAGCTGCGCGATGCTTTGGACCTTGATCCGGATTTTATCGGTTTCCGCCACGTGCTGGGATCGATTTTCCTCATTCACACTGACCAGGTATGAATTGATGAAAAACGCCACAACCAGCACCACCAGCACCATCAGCTGCCAGAGCGGCAATGTACGGGTTCTTTGATTTACATCCAGTGATGAACTACTCATAATTTCTACTACCTCTGTTATTTATCTGACCGATGCATTCTGAAAATTAGAATCCACGACCAGTCGCTCCACATCGAACACATGCCAGTTGATTTCTTCGACCGCAAAGTAATCCGCGCAATATCGCAACAACCCGGCGTTGGCGTCTTCTTCCTGCAGGGATTGTATATTCGCAGAAGTGAAGTGCCGTTGACCAAACACCTCATCCACCACCAGACCCACCTGACCGCCCGGTTGGTTCACCACCAGCATGCGGCTGTGTTTGGACAGACGCGTGGCCTCGCCCGAAATAAACAGCTTCAAATCGATGGCAGGAATCAAATTGCTGCGGATGTTGACCAGGCCCAGCACCCAGGGCTGAATCCCCGGAATTTTCACCGCTTCCGGAAAGATCACCACTTCGTTGACCAGCTCAACTGAGGCAACAAACTGATCGTTGCCCAATTTAAAACCGATGCCGGACCAGTCGCCGGTTTCGGTTTCGTTTTCCACCGCCTGATTGGAATGGAAAAGACTTCGCTTTTCGTATTCAAGCAGCAGTTCAAACGGTTTGATTGAATTCAAGCTCATATCATTACTTTCTGACTACATGTGTTTTAATGGCCTCAATGAGTTCTTCCTTGGTGAAGGGCTTGGTGAGGTATTCCTCTGCGCCAACCACTTTGCCCTTGGCCTTGTCGAACAAGCCGTCCTTGCTTGAAAGCATGATGATCGGTGTTGACCTGTATTCACTGTTCATTTTGATCAGTGCACAGGTCTTGTACCCATCCAGACGTGGCATCATGATGTCCACAAAGATGATTTCTGGATTCAGGTCGGAAATTTTTGACAGCGCTTCATAACCATTGTCGACCGTGATCACATCACAGCCTTCTTTTTTCAGCAGGGTTTCGGCGGTTCTGCGTATGGTCTTACTGTCATCAATGACCATCACCTTCAAGCCTTCAAAATTCATATCAACTCCAAACTCATTAGCATGAATCAACGTATATTAATTGATTGGCGCAACAAATAACTCATGAATGATGCAAGTTTACCCTCAACCGATACATGCATCAAATGTCGCCCCCACCATTTCAATGGGGCAATTGTAAACTTTTGTTTCATCGATGATCACACGCTGGAGCTCAACGACGAGGTTTGTTCGGATGCGCGCCGTTTGCCCCGAAAATCCAGCCTGGCAACAGAATCAAAAGCCGCTGCAACCTGATTGGCTGAAACGGCTTCCATGGACCCGGTCGTTCTGTGCGCCCAATCCGATCCCAACCTCACGGACCGGATGTGGCTGCGGCGCACGCTGTTCGGGCATTTGTCACGGCACAAAGTGCATCTCACTGGATGACTTTTTATTTCATAACGAATCTTAAAATAAATAGCTAAGTTCGTCATATTTAAGAAAATAACTCATTTTCTGAATTATTACAAACATAAAATAACAATATCCATCAAATTCTTTTAAAATGTGCTTGGCCCGCGCCGTCTGCAGAGTGCGGTGCGATACCACAGTAAACCAAGAGTAGACAATGAAACTGGCAGTGATCATGGATCCAATTGAACGGATCAATCCCAAGAAAGACTCCACTTTGGCGATGATGCTTGAAGCACAGCGTCGCGGCCACACGCTGCACTACATCACCTCGGACGGACTGTATTGCCGGGGCGGTGAAGCGCGCTGTGAATTTCACCACATCGCCGTGCACGACGCGACCGATCGCTGGTTCGAACTGGGCGAACGCGGCGAAATTGCGCTGGGCGAAATGGACGTCATTCTGATGCGCAAGGACCCGCCGTTTGACATGGAATACATCATGGACACCTACCTGCTCGATTTGGCCGAGTCGCAAGGCGCACGCGTGGTCAATGCACCGCAAGCGTTGCGCGATGCCAATGAAAAATTTTTCACCCAGCTGTTTCCGGAAGTCACCGCCGAGGCCGTGGTCTCACGCAACCCCGAACACCTCAAAGCCGCGGTGCACACCTACAGCGAGGCGGTGATCAAGCCGATGGACGGCATGGGCGGCGCATCCATATTCAAACTATCGGCGCAAGACAAAAATCTCAACGTGATTCTGGAAACCGTGACTCAAATGGGCACACGCACCGCCATGGTGCAGCGCTACATCAAAGAAATCAGCGCCGGAGACAAACGCATCCTGATGATCCATGGCGAACCAGTGCCTTACGCCCTGGCACGCATTCCGGCTGCAGACGATTTTCGCGGCAACCTGGCGCGCGGTGGCCGCGGTGAAGGCGTGGCACTGAGCGCCGCCGACCGGGCCATCTGTGAAGCGGTGGGCCCCGAGTTGAAAGCACGCAACATCCTGTTTGCAGGTCTGGATGTGATTGGCAGCAGCCTGACTGAGATCAATGTCACCAGCCCCACATGCATTCGCGAACTGGACCGCTTATACAATCTCAACATAGCTGGTATACTGTTTGATCAACTGGAACAGAACTATTTGTGAATACCACCGTATCCACCGCAGACAGAAACGCCATGTCACTGACGCTGTCGGTGCTCATGATTGCGGCCGTGGTGCTGGGCATTTCTTTTTCCTACGATGAAAATCCGGAGCAGACCCTGCACAGCATGGATGTGATTCTGGCGCACAAATCCAACCTTGAAAACAATGAAGACGCCGAATACCTGTCCAAGTCCAACCAGCTGGGCGGCGGTGAGCAAAAAGAAAAAACCCGACCACAACACGTCACAGCGGCCCTGTCTGCAGACAACCCGGGCAACGCACCGGTTGAAACCCGCAAGCAGATGGCGCAACGCGAAGAAAACCAATTGACCCAAGTGGTTGACACCCGATCGTCTGAGGTGCGGGTGCAAAACGTTGAAGACCCGGTGAAGAACAAACAATCGGTCAAAGCACCCGACGCAGCGCATCAGGAAGATTTGAAAATGGCCAAACTGGAAGACGAGATTGCCAACAAAATCAATCAGTACGCGAAACGCCCAAAAACCAAATACATTTCCGCCAGCACCAAAGCCTACGAATTTGCGCCGTATGTGGACAACTGGGTCAAAAAAATCGAGCGCACCGGAGATTTGAATTATCCCCAGCGGGCCAAACGCAAGGACTTTAAGGGCAACGTGATGCTGACCGTTGCCATCAATAAAAACGGCACCTTGCATGACATCCGGGTGGTGCGCACCTCAGGCCATCAGTTTCTAGATGAAGCGGCCGTGCACATCGTCGAGCTGGCCACGCCCTTTGAACCCTTGCCTGAAACCAACGAAAACATTGATATTTTATACATCACCCGCACATGGCAATTTCTACCCGGACATTTGTTGAGGCATAAATAATGAATCTCTCAAACCAATTCCTGATCGCGCTGCCGGACATGGCCGACCCCCGATTCAAACAATCGGTGATCCTGATTTGTGAACACAATCAGGACGGCGCCATGGGCCTGGTTGTGAATGCCGCTTCCGACATCCGTTTTGACGAAGTGCTGAAAAATTTGAAAATGCACAGCGATCATCCGATTGCCAACAAAGTGCACGAGGGCGGACCGGTGCACCCCGAATGCGGTTTTGTTTTGCACCGCAGCGACAAGGCGTACCAAAGCTCACTGCAAATTGGTGAAGATTTGAAAGTCACCACCTCAACAGACATCATCGAGGACATCGCCGAAGGCTCATTTGAGTCGCCGTGGCTGTTCTGTCTCGGTTGCGCCGGCTGGGACAGCAATCAGCTGGAAGAGGAAATTCAGCACAACGCCTGGCTCACACACCGCGCCGACAGCGACATCATTTTCAGCCAGGCCGATGAGAGCAAATGGCAACAGGCACTGGCCCTGCTGGGCGTCGAAGCGCATCAGCTGAGCAGCGATTTCGGACATGCCTGAATTCATACTTGGTGTGGATTTTGGCTTGAAGCGCGTCGGGCTGGCCATTGGGCAGACTTTGACGCGACAGGCCGCGGAAATGAAGACTTTGCAAAACACCGGTGATTTGCTGGCGCAGTTGCAATCCATCATTGAGGAATGGCAGATTCGCCGGGTGGTGGTGGGATGGCCATTAAAAATGGACGGCGAGGATCAAGCCATCACCAAGAAAACCCGACAATTCGCTGAAGCCCTCCAGCAGCGCACCGGGGTTGAAATTGATTACGTGGATGAGCGCCTGACGTCGCGCGACGCCAATCAACGCTTCATCGAACTGCGACAATCCGGTCTAACCAGACAATCCAATAAAGAAAAGATCGACGCCCTGGCCGCCTGCATCATTCTGCAATCCTGGTTTGACAACGACCACAGCAACCGCACAACACATGAACAACTCACTGATTGACATCAAAGACCTGAACTGGGCGCAAATTGAAGCCCTGATGGCCACCGCTGAAGCCATTCGCAACACCCCGGACCATCAGCGCAAAAAACTGCTGGCCGGTCGAGTGGTGATGAATGTGTTTTTTGAAAACTCCACCCGCACAGCGGTGTCATTCGCATTGGCCGCGCGTCAATTGGGAGCCTTGCACGAACAAATCAACCTGCAACACGCATCGATCAGCAAAGGCGAATCCCTGCGCGACACCCTGTTGACTCTTGAAGCCATGGGTTGCGACGCCTTTGTGGTGCGCCACGCCGAAAACGACATGCATCGACAAATTCAATCGTGGCTCAAACCGGCCACGGCTTTGATCAACGCTGGCGCCGGTCACAGCCAACACCCCACTCAGGCATTGCTGGATTTGTACACTTTGCAACGCAAGGGCGTTCAATTGGACAGCGCGCGGGTGTGCATACTCGGTGACAGCCGCCATTCACGCGTGGCGCACTCCCTGTTGGACGCGTTCGCTCTGATCGGCAATCGCAATGCGTGGATTTACGGACCCGATGAATGGCTCAGCGATCACCCGGGTGCACAGCGCGCCGATGACCTGGCCGACGCGGTGGGCCAGGCCGATGTGATCGTCTGCTTGCGCATCCAAAAAGAACGCATGCAGGATGTATCGGATCAATTGTTGCAGCAATACCATCAACAATTCGGCTTGCATGACGGGCTGAAGATCCGCCCGCAAGCCTGGGTGATGCATCCGGGTCCGATGAATCGCGGGCTTGAAATCAGCGACCGCTGGGCCGATGGGCCACAATCCCTGGTGCTGGAACAGGTGGCCAACGGCGTGGCCATGCGCCGGGCCGTGTTGTACACCCTGTTGACTGGCGACACGCACCCCGCCAAGCACTGATTTACAGCGCGGCTTCCCAACGCGGTTATTCGGGCGCCACTGTCTGCTCAGGACTGATTTCGAGCTCACCGGGTCCCGGCAGCAACTTAAATTTATTCCTGAATGTCGGCTCACTGAAATAGGCAAAATTGCCCAAAGCGTGTGTTTTCCATAGCAGCGCCGAGGTGGTGTTGTCGATAAAAAAAGCATTGGAATACGGCTGACCATACGGCACCGCGTACACATAGGTTGAACCGCTGCCAATTTGATAACTCAGCGCTCCGGTCAGCAAACTCATGCCCATGGCTTTGGCAAAAGACACGCGCGGTGAAACCACCCGAACATACATCACAGCGGTGTTTGGTGGTACACCCATGAAGGGCGTCAGGCGATTGCGTTGAGCAATTTTTTGCCCCACACGACGCCGCGCCAGGTCATCTGGAAATTTCTTTTTAACCGGCTCAAATCCATACCGCTGCAGCGCGTTGAACCAGATCGCCGCTTGCGTCAGATCCACTTCACTCATGGGCCCGGCTTCATAGATAAAAGGCGCATTGACGAGTTGATCCTGAAACTGTTTTTTATGGTACAGTTGCATGGAGTGATCTGGATCAAAATCCAGTCCGCTGGACAACAACACCGTCGTCACTTCTTTATAACCTTTGTCCAGCAAAAGGTCTTTTGTGCGCTGTTCCAAGGTCTGCAAGTATCGCCGGTTTTTCTGTAAATCGTAATCCATCAGTTTGCCGACATCGTCGACAAATTCAATGTAATCGATCACCAGCAACACGTGCTCGATTGAGCGGGTGGCAAACTCACTGCGATCAACAAATTCATACTTTGGGCTGCAAGCGGTCAGACAAATGCAACACAACAACAGAACAGGCTTCATGACAATCGATCTCCTTGTTTTCATCAAGTCATCAAAGATACCCAAAGCCGCTGAATGAAGCAAGTCATTTACCGGGCAATACTTCAAGCACGTCGAAATCAACCACGGCATAAAAAAAGGCGATCCTGTCAGATCGCCTTCTATCATAAGAACCGTTGTTCTTAGAAAGGAATGTCGTCATCAAAATCATCGACCGGGTTGTTTTGGCTTTGATGCTGATTGCGATTTTGCTGCTGTCCGCCCGATGGCGCGGGAGGCATGTTGCCCATGCCAGACTGACCACCCGGTCCCGGCGCACCGCCACCGGCCTGGCCGCCCAACATTTGCATTTCATTGGCGACAATCTCGGTGGTGTAACGGTCCTGATTGTTCTGATCCTGCCATTTGCGGGTTTGCAAACGCCCTTCAATGTAGACTTGCCGCCCCTTTTTCAGATATTCGCCGGCAATTTCAGCCAGACGATTAAAAAACACCACCCGATGCCACTCCGTGCGCTCCTGCATTTCATTGGTGTTCTTATCGCGCCATGCTTCAGCGGTTGCCAGTGAAATGGTGGTCACAGCACTGCCCGACGATGTGTACCTGACCTCTGGATCGTTGCCCAGATTGCCGATTAAAATCACTTTATTCACACCTCTTGCCATAAGTCTGTCCCGCAGTTTACAAAGACACGATTATAAACCAGGGCCACACCGAATCAAGCGCCAAAATCAAGATTCAGAGAATTCCTACACCGCTTGCCGTCACATTCTGACAGCACTATCCGAGCTTTGCCAATGTATACCGCACTGTGAATCCGGATAATGGCCACTTTTCAATGGAACTCAAAAGATGAACCAAGGATACACCCTGTTTGAAATGATTGTGGTCACAATGATCATATCCATTTTGACCGCCTATGCCTGGCCTGAATTTCACAACATGTATTTGAATCACCTGCAAGTCGCAGAGCGCAACCGCCTGGTTGCGAGTCTGAACTTTGCGCGAAATCTGAGCATCGTAAACAACACCCACATCGTGGTGTGCCCCAGCGCAGCCGGCAGAGAATGCGATGCGGGCAGTGCATGGGATCGCGGCTGGATAGTGTTTCAAGACAGCAACAGAAACCGCATTCGGGAAGAATCAGAGAAACTGTTTAATGCTGAAAACGCCATGAACACTCACATCACCGCACACTCATCCGAGCACCGCAACAAAGTGCGCTACAATCACCACGGCTACGCCCCCGGCAGCAACCTGTCCATTCAGTTCTGCGACCCGCGCGGCAGTGATTTTGCCAAATCCGTGGTCATCAACAACGCCGGTCGCATCCGCCAGGCCCACAGCTCACACTTGGGATGCGGGTGAGTCATCTTGAAGTATACAAAGTGACGTTTCAACAGTGAACGTATAATATTTTCACGTCTTTAAATTGTCTGACTTTTTTCGTGATTGCAATTCACGGGATTCACGTTTCAATGGCGCGCTCACTGGACAAATTTCACTCAAATACCCCATGACTGAATTGACCAATCGATCCTCTTGTATTGAATAAATGACATATTGGCCTTTCTTTTCCTCTTTGACCAAACCCGCGTTTCTCAAGGTGTTTAAATGATTTGAAATTGCGGGTTTAGACATGTCAAAACGGTCAGCGATTTCACCCGCAGTCAGGTCTGCATTCGACAGATACGCCAATATTTTTCTTCGAGTGACTGAAGCCAATGCTTTAAAAACTGCTTCCATAGTATCAATTTCCTCTCAACATGTTGATCACTGGGCACGGCTTTAAACGCTTAAATTCGAGACTGTCAGCAGAATCGATGCACTCCAGTCGTTCAGGTGAAGGAAGGTCTTCGGGGGTTTTGATGTCCCATGCCAGATTCAGATTATAGAGCATCTGTAAAACCACCCAACCTGGGTCAGGCTGATGCTTGAAAAAACCCAACAATGCAGACCCCGGATACGCGTGATGATTGTTGTGCCATGCTTCACCCATGGAAAGCCAACCGGCAATGGAAATATTTTGGCCCTGCACAGCCGCATCCCGGACGCGCCATGTTTGATGACCGTTCCGATGCGCATAATGTCCCACCAGCCAGTGACCGCTCAATGAAATAAAGATTCTTAGGGAGACGCCCCACATCACCATCGACCAACCGCCAAACACATAGAGGAGCAAAGCCAATGGCAGCTGTTGCCGCATCCAGGTTCTTTCCAACCACAGATAGAAATGATTGGAAGCGATGTTTGCTTCCAGGTTTAAGCTGGGCGCGTGTTGCAAGTGCAAGTCACAATGCAACTGCCACCACGCATCTCTCCAAAATGACTTTCCGTGTCGTAAATACGGGTGACATTGTGATTGTTTTTGTGCCCAATCGCGTAAATCGTGCTGATAGATCATTCCGAAAGGCCCTGCCATGCCAACCAGAACACCCAAATAGACAAAGAAACATTCCATCCCTACTGAACACTGATAACTTTGATGTATGAGCTTTCTGTGCATGCCCAATGAATGACCCAGGCACAATGTCACACCAGTCAACAACAAAAAAGTTAACACGTTTACCAGTGTAAAATGAAAAACCAAGGCATACAGTCCAATCAATGCGTGCGCAAAATACCACAACGATTTTCCCCATCCCTATTGAGATGCTATCATTGTTCATGAACAAGATGGAAAAAGATAGTAAAGAATAAAGTAATCATATGATACCTCGAGGGTTGAGCCTGTCGAAGCCCGGTTTCGCCTTCGACAAGCT
>JBNLBT010000115.1:0-9801 GCA_050303435.1 Marinicellaceae bacterium | reverse complement strand
GTCTTCCGGTTCCAGGTCGCGGCTGCCGCCGCGGATTTCCACCACCGTATAGGAGTCATCCACCACCGGGTCTTCGCGGGTGTTGGCGCGCTCAACGCCATCGGAAAACACCTGCGGCAGGTTGGGCGCGCGAAAACCTTCCGAATAGGCGCCACGCAAAGCCAGCCAGTCATTGACCTGCCAGGACAGCGCCAGTTTGGGCTTGAGCGCATCGCCGATGTCTGAAAAGCGCTCATAGCGGGCCGCCAGCTGCATTTCCAGGCGTTGCGCCCAGGCGCGGTCGGTGGCCAGCGGCACAATGAATTCCGCGTAGGCCGAAGCCACGTTGCGTGAACCGCTGGAATCCGGCGTTGCACTGCTGCCCAACACATCGCTGTCGGCCAAAAACTCACCGGTGACCTGGTCAATAAATGGCGTGCTGCCGTCGAGCAGATCATCGCGGTCGTCTTCAAACGATTCGTGCCGGTATTCAAAACCAAGCGCCACGCCGACATCACCGGCCGGCGCCTGCCACAGCGCCGCATTGCTGAAACGCACATCGTACATGGTCAGTGTTGTTTCCGAATCGCGCGACACATTCACCAGGAAGGGTGCCATCACGGACGCCGGATTGATGCTGGAATCGCCGGTGTTCGGATTGTTCACATCGGCGCCGTTGAACGGATTGTAAGCCTGCGACGGATCGGTTGAATTGATCGCCGCCTGAAAGGCGCTGGCGCGGATGCGGTTGCGCGCCAGATCTTCGGTTCTTGCACCCGTGTGCAGAAATGCAGTTTCCCAGTCCCAGCCTCCGGTAAAACCCCTGAAACCGCCCAAAAACCGATACGCACTGTCGTCCACTTCGATGTTTCGGGTGCCGGTGTCGATGGGCCGGAACGAACGCACCAAAACATCTTCACCAAACGGGTTGTGCGCGGCATTGGCGGAAATGATGAACCGCTGCGCCGCCAAAACACCGGATTGCTCACGAATGCGTTCCGCTTCGGCGTTGTAGTAGAAAAATTCAGCAAAAAACTCATTCGCACCGGACAGATCATGCGTCAAATGCGCGTAAAAATTGGCCCGATCAACATCCGAAGTCATTGATTGCTGAAACGCCGCGTCAAAGCGCAGATCGGCCGGAAATGAACCGGAATCGGCGCACACGCCGCCGCCCACATCAAACACGCAGCCAGACATGCTGTCCGGTTGCAGGTGGAAGCGCCCCAGCCCATCGCTCTGAAAATCGCCCCACGGACTTGAAGTGGAGGTGTTGTTTAATTGAGTATCGCCGATGAATTCATCCGGCAGACCGGGGTATTCACGGCGATCATGCGAAGCTGAAAACGGCCGCTCGGAGGCCATCGTGCCGTTGCGATGATACAGGTTAAATGACAAGGTCAAGTGCGTGTTGCCCTGATTGATATTGAAACCGGTGATGTAACTGGCGGTGGTCTGGTCAAACGACGTGTCGTCCTCAGCGCCATACGTCAGACTGAAGCGGCTGCCTTCATAATTGTCTTTGAGAGCGAAATTGACCACACCCGCCACGGCATCGGAACCATAAATCGCCGATGCCCCATCGCGAAGAATCTGCACATTGCGCAAGCCCGCAACCGGCAGGGTGTTTGAATTCACTGTGGTGACCGGGATAAAATCTTCCGTCTGGGTGCCGGGATGCAAAACCAGTCGCCGGCCGTTCAGGAGGGTCAGTGTGTTGCCGGTGCCGATGCCGCGCAGGTTAATGGAACTGACATCACCGCGGGCGTCGTTGACCCCGCCAATGGTGCGTTCATTGTTGAAGGTGATGTCCCCCATTTGTGGAATCGAACGCAACAATTCATCGCCCGTCGCGGCGGCCGTGTCTTCAATGTCCTCAACGGAGAAATAGGTCACCGGCAAAGTTTCAGAGTCGGTGACACGTTTAATGTGCGAACCGATGACTTCGATGACATCGCCTTCGTGTACTTTTTCATCCTCTTCGCTGCCCTCATTTTGCGCTGCGGCGCGAATGGAAACGGACAGAAAGAACGCCAGACACAGCGCATGCATCGCTGTTGATTGATTCAGATTCATACCTTACCACCCATGTTGTTTTATGGCACTAAAATGACCGATCAACCCCATTTCAGTCAAATCAAAGTTATAAGGTTTGCCATAACCCCAGGTTATGCAGTATGCTTCGTTGGGGGCATCGACGAACGCACAGCGGCGTTGCCATTGACAGGGATACATTCCGGAATGACGCCATGCGATTGAGACACATCGAAGTTTTCCATGCCGTGTACACCCACGGTTCTATCACCGCCGCTGCAAACGCCCTGCACGTTTCACAGCCTTCGGTCAGCAAAGTGCTGGCGCACGCGGAAATGCAGCTGGGTTTTCTGCTGTTCGAACGGGTCAAGGGCCGCCTGATCCCGACCAACGAGGCGGCGCTGCTGTTCGAAGAGGTGGACCGCATCCACCAGCAGCTCGGCACCGTGCGCAACGCCGCAGAGAACATTCGCAACAACGACATCGGTCGCATTGCGCTGGCGCTGACCCCGGCGTTGGGTTTTGATGTCGTTCCCACCGCGCTGGCTGAATATCAGCGCCTGCACCCGCAAATCAAACTGGACATCCAGACCCTGCACAACGACCAGGTGCACAAACACCTGCACCGGCACAAGAGCGAGCTGGCCATACTGTTCGCCCCACCGCCCCTGCCGGGCATTGAAGCGATTGAGTTTGGTCAGGCGGAAATCGTCGCGGTGTACCCGCGCGGCTTGCTGCCCGATGCCCCGGAGCGTGTGCGCCTGGAAGATGTGCTCGAACACCCGCTGATCGGCATCTGGGACTCTGGCCCGCTGGCCGACATCGTTGCCCGCGCCATTGAACAACATCAACTGAGTCCTTCTCACGCGATGAAAGTGCAAACCTATTTCATCGCCGTCAATCTGGTGCGCTGCGGCGCCGGGGTGTGTCTGGTGGATGAGTTCACCGCGCGCAGCCAATTGACCCCGGCGATGGGTCTGGCGCGGCTGGCCGAGCCGCTGACTTTTCCAGTGCGCGGTTTGCGCCTCAGTCACAAGCCGGTGTCCCGCGCTCTTGACAACTTCATCGAACTGCTGCGCCAGCAATTCAAAAGCCCGTGAATGCCGCGGCAATGTCATTGCATAACCCGCGGTTATGCGTGTGCCACAAGAGAGCAATTATATTGCCACTGGAATCGACATATCATGGGTGCATGAACCGAATTGACCACGGAATTCTGCCACTTTGAAAATCAACGCACCGTATCTATTGTACATCGGCGGCAACGATCCGCTGTCGATCAAAATGGCGCAGGGCGTGGCGCACTGGCGCCCCGACAAAGTCGTCGGAGAAATGGCCCAGGCCGACACCCGCGTGAGCACCGGCGCGCAGCGCATGACGCTGCAACAGGGCGTTGAGGCCGGCGCCAAATCGCTGGTGATTGGGTTTTCCAACAGCGGCGGCCGCATCGACGCGGATTGGAGCGACGACATCGTGGCCGCGCTGAATCACGGACTGGACGTGGTCAGCGGCATGCATCAGCGACTCGACAGCGTCGACGCCATTCGCCAGGCGGCATTGGCCAATGGCGCGAATCTCCTGGACATCCGACACCCAAGCCAAACATTCAATACCGGCACCGGACGCAAGCGGCGCGGCCGCCGACTGCTGACCGTGGGCAGTGACTGTTCGGTGGGTAAAATGTACACCGCGTTGAGCCTCACCGAGGCCATGCGCAAACGCGGCGATGCGGTCGATTTCCGCGCCACCGGTCAATGCGGCATTTTGATCGCCGGCGAAGGCGTGGCTGTGGATTGCGTGGTGGCCGATTTCATCGCCGGTGCCGCCGAAGCCCTGACGCCGGACAATGAACCGCACCACTGGGACGTCATTGAAGGCCAGGGGTCGCTGTCGCATCCGGCGTTTGCCGGGGTGTCGCTGGGCCTGTTGCACGGCTCGCAACCCGACGCCATTGTGGTGTGTCATGCGGAAGCCAGGGCGCACATGCGCGGGGTGCCGCATTGCCCCACACCGAACATTGCCGACACGCTGCGCATGAATCTTGAAGCGGCGCGCATCACCAATCCTGCGGTGTACTGCGCCGGCATTGCCCTCAACACCTCGGCGTTGAGTGAATCGGCGGCCGAATTCCGCTGCCATGCGCTGGCCGATGAATTGGGCTTGCCTTGCGTTGACCCGCTGCGCCACGGCGTCGACGCCCTATTGGAGACATTGTGAGAACTTTACAGATCAAAGCCCACGAATGGCCGCTGAACCGGCCTTTCCGGTTGGCCCGCGGGGAAAAGCATTTCGCCCGCGTGGTGTGTGTTGAAATCCATCAGGACGGTCACTGTGGCCGCGCCGAATCGGTGCCCTACCCGCATTACGGGGAATCGGTGCACTCCGTGCTTGAGGCCATTGAATCGCAACGCGCGCGCATTGAAAACGGCGCCGATGTGCACGCACTGAACCAACACATGCCCGCCGGCGCGGCGCGCAATGCGCTGGATTGCGCGCTGTGGGATCTGCACGCCAAACTGCAGGGGCACAGCGTCTCGCAATTGCTGCAATTGAATGCGCCCGCGCCTTTGCAATGCACCGCCACTGTGGTGCTGGACAGCGCGGAGGTGATGGCTGAACAGGCCCGCGAATACCGTCGCTGCAAATTATTGAAAGTCAAAATCGATGACCGTCAAGTGCATGAACGCCTGCAGGCGGTCAGCCAGGCGGCGCCGAAGTCGCGCCTGATCATTGACGCCAATGAGTCCTGGAATCTCGAGTTGTTGAATGCCTTCACCCGCCAATGGCCGCTGGACAACATCGCACTGATTGAACAGCCTTTAAGCGCCAGTGAAGACGGGGCTTTGCGCCAGTACACCGGTGGCATTGCGCTGTGTGCCGATGAATCCATTCACACCCGCAAAGAATTGCCGCGTGTGCGTGAACTGTATCAATGCATCAACATCAAGACCGACAAGACCGGTGGTTTGACCGAAGCCCTGGCGCTGGCGCGCGATGCCCAGGCGGCTGGATTGCAGATCATGCTGGGTTGCATGGTGGGCAGTTCCATGGCGATGGCGCCGGCGCACGCCTTGAGTGGCATGGCACAACACGTGGACCTGGACGGCCCTGCGCATCTGGCCTGGGACTGGCCCAACGGCTTCAGCTACGCCAACGGCTGCATGCACGCGCCCAGTCAGCCCCTGTGGGGACACCCGGAAACCTGAATTCACGGCGCCCGTTCACTGCCCGTCAATCGCGCCCGTCGCATGCCCTGTATCACGCGCCGACTCCAGCGTCTGTGCGGCCTCGCTGGCGCGGACAAAGCCAATGTGTGAGGCCCAGGGCAACGCCGCCCGGTGGCCGGCGGTGTCGCTGCCGTCATTGAAATGCGCCTGCCATTCGATCAGCGCCACATCGTCCACCTGCACCGGCGCGCCGCTTGCATCGGGCGTGGCATGGCTCAGTTGCAAGCGCAGCCGATATTCCCGATAACGCACCCGCGGCAGATAAAAATCCAGGTGCAGTGCCTGCCAGTCATCGCTGGCCGGCAGCGTCGCCTCGGCCAGCGGCACCCAGTCGTTGGCCAGCGCCTCGTTCAACGATTGCCTTGCCCCACGCAACTGAATCAACGCGCGGGCCGTCAGCGCCTGCGGGCTCAGCAATTGCGCCGACAACGTCATCGGCGTGGCCGGCGTGAACACGCGGCGAAAATCCGGCATTTCTATCAGCGCCGGCGCTTTGGCCGTCGGCGCCAGTTGCAGCGCATTGAATCCGGAATGGGTCACCTCGTGACTCAAGTCCCCGCCGCGCCAGTGCCAGGCCTGATCCGTGGCGGCAAACAGACCCAGGTGTTCGAAGTCGCCACCGATCCACTGATTCACACCCAGACGGTGCCGCCCCTGGCCCTGCAGATTCAGCGCAGACAACGGCGCTGCGGGCCACAACGGCAAGGCCAGATCGCGTTGCGCGGCCGGTGGTTGAATCATCAATGTGTGCTCGTGCTGCAGTGACCGCTGCGGATCCAGCACCAGATGACCCGCCGAAGGCTGCAAATGCACGCCGCGTTCGGCCGATAAGGCGCTGAGCTGTCGCAACACATGCATGCGGTGCGCGCCGGTGGCCGGCGTCGGCACGTATCCCTGGATGTGCACCGGCACCAGCTCGGCGCGGTGCAATGCCGCACCGTCCAGCCACACGTACAACAGGTGCGTGTGCACGGTCTGCGGGTAGTTCTGGTCAAATACAAAATTGCCCAGCGAATAATCGATCAAGCGACCGCGGTACAGCTCCAGACCCTGAATCACGTGCGGATGGTGCACCACCACCAGATCTGCACCGGCATCGATGGCGGCCTTGACCCGGTCCTCAGTCAGCGCGCTGGGGCGGGCCTGGTATTCCAGTGAACCATGGTATTGCACCACCGAGACGGTGTCGTGCGGCAAAGCCGCAACGGAGGCCATCAGTTGCGCGCGGGTGCCCAGTGCGGCACCGCCTTTGTCCACACCGGCCACCTGATTGGGAGTGAAATGCCCGGGCCAGCCGACAAAGCCCAGAAAGGCCAGCGGCACCGACTCAAGCGACACTTCACTCGGTTTCAACGCCTGCGCCAGATCCACCCCGGCCCCGGAATAGGCCAGCGGGCTGTCGCGCAAATGCGTCAGGGTTTCACTCAGCCCCGCCTGCAGATAATCGTAGGTGTGATTGTTGCCCAGATTGACGTGATCGACGCCGGCCCAGTGCAAGGCGTCCAGCGTCATCGGCGCGGAATGGTAGCTGACCGATTTGCCGGCACTGGAGGATGGCGCACCGGCAATGATCTGGCTTTCCAGGTTCACCGAAGTCCAGTCGGCCATTTGCAGGAACTCCCGCACCTCAGCCAGCACGCGCCGATGCCCTGCCCGATCATCTGCTGCGGCGATCAAAGGCGCCGCGCCATTGTGTCCGGACAGATAGCGTCGCCCCATCATGACATCGCCGGCAAAGGCCAGCAGCACACGCCCGGTTTTGCGTTGCACCAGACTGACTGCGCCCACATCGGTCGCCGCCGCGCCCGCAGCAGCGAGTTCATGTTCGCTGAAAACCCGCAGACTGGTGTAGTGGCCCGGGGCACCGAATTGCACGCGATACACGCGCGCGGCGTCGAAGCGCAGTTGAAACTCAGCGCCATCAAGCCGTTGCTCTGCGCCATTCACGCGCACGTACGCGCCGCGCGGGCAGTCGCCGTTCTCGCACAGCAATGTGCCGTTGAACACGCGCGCTTCAACCGCTGTGCACAGCAGCGCCAACAGCCACACGCACACCAAACGGCCGCGCGTGCTTGTGGCCAGGCGCAAGGGCTTCGGACGGTTTAATTCTGGATCGAGGCGATACAACACCCGGCCATTACACTACAGAATCGGTGCCAGCTCAAGTGCTGCGGCGCGGCTTGCAACAGCTCTTTACATTCAGTCAAGTACCCAGCCGCTGCCAGAATTTCAGTTCAACCAGACAGCGCCGCGCACGGCCACAGCCGGCCGGTGCATGGGTGTGGGTGGCGCGTGCATCCGGCGAGCGAATAAACAAAGGGCACCGCCACGCGATGCCCTTTGTGTACTTTTGCATTCAACGCCACCGATGCGGCGTCGAATGGGCGTTACGGTGTGATGCTGAGCACCGCTGAACAGACGCTGGTGCTGCCCTGTTCGCACACCTGATAGGTGTAGCTGTTGCCGCTGGACACGCCGCGATCGGTGTAGCTGCCGTCGTTGCGGGTGCGGCGGTAAAAAGCCCCGTCGCGGTGGATGTCCACGCGCGATCCATTGGCGCCGCTCCAATTGACAAACACGCGGCTGCCCGAGGCGTTGCTGCTCAACGACAGACTGATCGGCGGCGCCGACGGATCGGTGACCGTGACCGCCTGAGTCTGGCTGTCGGTGGCGCCCTGATCGTCGCTGACCGTGAGCGTGACGTTGTAGGTGCCCGAGGCGGCAAAGCTGTGGCTGACATTGGCACCGGAACCGCCGAACGACCAGCTGTGCGAAACAATGAAGCCATCGGCGTCGCTGGAACCGCTGCCATCAAAGGCGCAAGTCAGGCCGGTGCAACTGAAGCTGAACGACGCGTTGGGGGGCAGATTGCCACCGCTGACCGCGGCCACTGCAGCGGCCGCATCAACGATGCCATCGCCGCAGGTGCTGGTGCTGCAACTGGAACCGCCGGGGAACGCGCGCGCGGTGCTTTTCAGGGTGCTTTCCACAGTCGCCGGACTCAAGGCCGGGTCGGCAGCAAACATCAGCGCCGCCACACCGGACACGTGCGGCGCCGCCATGGAGGTGCCGGCGTAGTACACGTAAATGTCGGAACCCGGTGTTGTGGTGCCGTCATTCAGCGTTGAAGCCACGCCGTTGGAACCGCCTTCACCGCCCGGCGCGGCGACATCGATCAGGTTGCCAAAGTTGGAATAACTGGCGCGATCGGCCTGCTTGTTGGTGGCCGCCACCGACACCACGTTGTTGCAATTGCCCGGGGTGAAATTGACCACATTGGCGTTGTCGTTGCCGGCCGCAACCACCACCACGGCACCAAGACCCACGGCGGTGTTGATGGCGTTCTGGGTGACCGACTGGCACGAGCCGCTGCCGCCCAGCGACAGATTGATCACCTGCGCCGGATGGCTGTTGGCCGGCACACCGGAGACACTGCCGCCGGCGGCCCAGACAATGGCATCGGCGATGTCGGAGGTGTAGCCGCCGCATTTGCCCAGCACGCGCACCGGCACCACCAGCGCATCGTACGCCACGCCGGCCACGCCTTCGTTGTTGTTGGTCACCGCCGCCACGGTGCCGGCCACGTGGGTGCCGTGCCAGCTGGAACTCTGCGCGGCGTGCGGAAAGCCGCATTCGTTGGTGTTGATCCAGTCGCCCGGATCGCTGGCGTCGGCGTCGCGGCCCGAGTTGCCGTCGTTGCCAACAAAGGCGTCGGAGATCATGTCATAGCCGCCCACCAGGTTGGCCGCCAGATCGATGTGCGGTCGGTAGCCGGTGTCCAGCACCGCCACGGTGGCGCCAAATCCGGTGGACTGATCCCAGGCGGCTTCCAGGTTGATGCCGGCGGTGGCGTCGTGGTAATGCCATTGCAGTGAATAGAAGGTGTCGTTGGCGGTGGCCGTTGGCTGCATCAGGCGATCGATTTCCACCCGCGCAATGTCGGGGTCGTTCTGCAAACGCGTCACCACGTCCTGTACACCGCGCCGATCCAGCGCGTCTTGCACGCGCACCACCTGCAGACCATTGTGCATGTAGCGGCCGTGTTGCAAGCGGGCCATGGCGATCTGACTCAAATGATCCATTTCGCGCGCGGCCGCGCGATCCACACCGCTGAGCGTGTTTTTGTATTCGATGATCAGGCGGGTTTCAGGGCCATTGGACAGGGCCGGAAAAGAACACGCGGTGCCCAGCACCAGCGCAATCCATGTGGGTTTAAAGGTCAAACTTTTCATTGTTTCATTGTCCTCTGTTGTGTGTGATAAGAAGGCCGCCTGCGCACCAGCGCGCGACATCGGCGGCGGTGTGGACGTGCGCGACCGCAGTCGGCACAGCAACACCATTCAAGGCAAACATGCCCAACGATTCATGACAAATCGCGTACAGACAAAAAGACAGACCCGGCCTTGCAACCGGAAGAACGCGCCGAGCGGCGCTTTGATTAACCCACCCCCTGCGGATCACTCAATAAAAAAGCGGACCGGCCATTTATAGCACCTTTGCACGTCGAACACAAGCGCCCGGTTTCAGCGCAGCATGCGCGGCGTCAGGAACACGGTGCAGG
>JBNLBT010000114.1:0-10305 GCA_050303435.1 Marinicellaceae bacterium | reverse complement strand
CTACATAAGGTCTTAATGGTGGCTCTTTCCTGTCATCAGTTATCACGCCTGTATATATGGAAATAAAAAATCGATCCTCTACTTCATCATATTTGATTTCTAGGTCATCAATCATTTTGACAAATTCGACTTCTCTTTCTTTGGGAATAATTGGTAGAAAGGCCGTTAAAGTTGAAAATTTATCACCCCATATTTCTTGTCCAGTTGATAACACGTATTTATATCCAATCCCACTGTCGTAGTAGACTCTTTCAACTTTTACCGCACTTCCAGGGATGATACTTTGACCTGCGCTATCTAATATTTTGATATGATTAGATAGCTTGATTAAGGCGCCTCGTTTAAAAGGCGATTCGTCCTCAGTGTGAAAATAAAGGAATTCACCATTTTCCATTTTTATTTCAAATATATTATTTTTCCCATACTCAACTTTTACTGGTGATAAAGAGGTTAATTTTCCTTTCATGCCGGAATACACTTCTATTTTCGGTGTTTTTACGCCACAAATCGAAGTTTTTTCCAAGCAAAAGCTGAACATATATGATCCTTCTGGGACAATAACCCCCATTGGATCGTTATCGTCCACTCTCTGTGCAAAAGTCTCTTGGATAAGAAAAACAGACACAAATATGAGGCTTTTTAAATAATTCATTTTCACTCCATTGTCAGCTTTCAGTAAACACATAACGGTCCCAATGAACAACAGCGTGGCGCTTGGTGAAAATTTTGATTTTAGCATGCGTCGCGTCTGTTGGTTCAGCTTGTTGCGGCGCGCAAGCGCGACGCAACAAGCTGAATGCATTCAGCGGGCCCGTTACCGGAGGCGCGAAAGCGTTTCCGGTAACGCCCAACTTAATGGGCAATTGAAGCGCAGCTGCTTGCTACAAGGCAGGGCTCTCAGCATTCAACCGCACCCACTTACCGTCTGCTTCCCTAGCTTTATTAAAGATGCGTAGTACTTCCTCATAAATAGTCATAAAGAAGTACTTCTTACCCATCAAAACCAAGCATTCCGCTTCGGGGTCTAGCAGCTTGAAAATGTGGCCTACCGGATCATCAGCGAGTGTATGGCTATCAACAATACAACCGGGGAAGAATTTGCCTGCATCATTTTGTAAGAAGTATTGATCCAGCCTTTCGTCGAAATGCTCCCATGCGTTTCGTAGATCCCGATTATAGAGAGCTGACTCTTTATCTAAGCCGAAGCTCTTGCATAATTTTTCACCTCGATTCTCTTTCAATATCCTCTGGTTAGGCTCTTTCTTTTTTCCACCTGGGGATGGCCAAAAATACCTAGACAGTGCGGCAGCGTGACCGACAGCTTCTTGAACTATACATATAAGATATTCTGGGCTTTTCTCTTCATTCTTTAGTTGACGGTATCTATCAAACGACTCTATGCATCGGCTCGCAGAATACATAATTGAGTGAATATAAAAGGCTTCGCAATATGGAACGATTCCGTCGAAATCTTCTACTACTAACTTCGCCCTTCTTTCTTTTTCGTCTATATCCAGTTCTTGCACAATTCCATTTCCTTAGGTGCCTTGTAACGGGCCCCGCTGAACAACAGCGCAGCGCTTGATAAAATTTTGATTTTAGCACGCGTCGCGTTTGTTGGTTCAGGTTGTTACGACGCACTTGCGCGACGCAACAAGTTGAATGAATTCAGCGGGCCTGTTACCGGAGGCGTGCTGGCGTCTCTGGGAACTCTCTTATCCCCCCGCATGTTGTTAGAGTGGTTTTTTCTTATCGTGGCAAATTAAAACTATATGCATGTACATAAATGCCGCATATCCGGATTTAAAAAAATCACCCGTCTCTTTCTGCACTGAACATCCCCACGAATACTTCACCTATTTCTCACCCACCTTCCTGCGTCCATTCAATAACCAGCCGATCGGTGTGTGGCGCACCAGGAGGGCGTAGCTGAGCAGGGCGAGGGCGAAGGTGGCGAGGACGGAGAGGGTGAATTCGATGGGGCTGGGCCAGGTCACGTCGAGCAGCAGGTATTGCAGCATGAACAGCAGCGGCAGGTGCACCAAGTAGATCCAGTAGGAGGCGTCGGCGATGTATCTGAAGGCGCCGCGGCGGCGGTTGAGCCAGCGCGCGCCGGCCAGCAGGCAGGCGAAGGTCATGCACACGGCGGTCAGCGACTCGCTCAGGGCCATCAGCCAGTGGCCGGCGGCGGCCGGCACGCGGGCGATGAAATAGATGTGGCTGGCCAGGCCGACCAGCAGCAGCGGCCACAGCCAGCCGTTGAGTGATTGCAGCAATGCCGGGCGGGCGTATATCAGCGCACCGAGCAGGAAAAACAGGCCGTACAGGCCAAAGGGCCAGGCTTTGGGCCACAGCGATTCGGGCGCCGGGTGGGGCGCTTCTATGGCGGCGAATACCGCGGTCAATGCGATCACTGCCAGGGGCAGCGCGCACCACGGGCGCGCAAGCCAGTCCAGCCAGCGACCGCGCAGCCATGCGCCACCGCGCAGCTGTGCACCGATCCACAGCAGCGCCAGCGCGGCGCAAAACATCGCCAGATAGTACAGGAACCACAGGTGCGCGGTGCTGAAGGGCATGTCCATGGCGCCGCCGCTTTGCTGCTGGTAGCGCACAAAGCCGAGCAGCGGCGAGGGTTTTTCCACGTGGGCCACGGCCCAGTCAAAACCGACGCCGATGGCCCACAGCACCGGCCCCAGAAACAGCACAAACGGCAGCGCGATGCGCAGCGTTCGGTTCAGCAGGAACGCTTGCACGCCGCGCCGCTCAAGCAGCAGCGCGGCAAAGAAACCGGCGATCAGGAAAAACAGCGGCATGCGGAACAGATGACTGAACCAGGCCAGCACGTCGTAGGCTTTGTGCGGCGCGGCGTCGGCGCTGGGCCAGAAAAAATGCAGCATCGGGCTGTAGGCCAGCGCGGCGTGAAACAACACACCGGCGAGCATCGCCAGGGCGCGCAGATTGTCCATGTAGTGCAGGCGTTCTGCACTTGGGTGCGCCGGCGCGTTCATCGCAGCACGTCCCGGCGGCGCGAAACCACCCACAGCGTCGCCGCCAACAGCGCCAGCATGAACAGCACTTCACCGCCGATCAGGGCCCAGGCGGTGCCGTTCCACACCGGCTGTGGCCCCTCCATGTGCGCCTTGATGCCCTCAAGCGAGGACAGCCAGAACATGAAAATCGACAGGCCGATGTTGCACACGCTCATCACCACCACGGTCCATTTCTGCGAATCGGTGATCAGCGCCACCGCCAGCAACAGCACAAACACAGTGAACAATTCCAGCATCAGCACGGTGGCGTAAACTGCCAGCCCATTGGGCAAACTCGGCACCGTAAACAGCACCGCCATCAGCACCAGCAGCACGCACAGCCAGAACGCGCCGAACACCAGCAGATTGACGCCGATCTTGGCCCAGGTGTACTGCATCGGCGTGAGCGGCAGCGACAGCACAAAGGCGCGTGTGTTTTCCGAGCTTTCATTGGTGACGGTGGCGATCACCATGTGGATGCTGGCGACGATCACCATCGACAGCAGCAGCACCACACCGGCGTAAAAGGCCATCGGGATTTCCAGCGTCATCAGCACCAGCGCGCCCAGCGCCAGCGCCAGGAACAGCCACATCAGGCGGTGCGTCAAATGAATGTCCTTGCGCATCAGGTGTTTGATCATGGCGCGACTCATGGCATTTCTCCGGCGCGTTTGGCTTCCACCTCGGCGACAAAAATTTCTTCCAGGCTCAACGGTTCGGTTGCCTGCACTTGCGCGCCGGCGGCGGTCAGGGCGTTGATCAGCGCGTCGTCGCAGCGGTGCACAATCAGGGCGGTCTGTTGCCCCAGGCGGATCACTTCCTTGATGCGCGCGTCGTTCGGCAGGTCCACCGGCGCTTCGCCGTGCAGCCGGACGCGGCACCAGTTGTGCATGAAGGTTTCGGTGTCGTCGCTGCTGACGATGCGGCCACGATCGATGAAGGTGATGCAATCGGACAGCTGTTCCACGTCCTGCGTGTTGTGCGAGGAGAACAGCACGCTGCGCTCGTCGTCTGCCAGCACCGCCATCATTTCATTCAACACCTCTTTGCGCGCCACCGGGTCCAGGCCGGTGGTCGGTTCATCCAGAATCAGAAGCCCCGGTCGGCGCGCCAGAATCAGCAACAGCCCGGCCTTGACCCGCTGGCCGTGCGACAGGCCCTTGATTTTCTGATCGGCGATCAAATCGAATCTTTTCAGCAGCGTTTTTGCGTAATCCGCGTCCCAGCGATCGGGAAACACCGCGCGCACAAAATCCATGTGCCACTGCAACGTGGCGTGTTTGTACAGGCGCATGTCTTCCGAGGCAAAGCCAACCTCGCGCTTGGCCGGCACCTGCTGCGCCGGCAGATCGTGGCCCATCAGGCGCACGCGCCCGCTGTCCGCCGCCAGCAAACCCATCAGGATGCGCAAGGTGGTGGATTTGCCGGCGCCGTTGGGGCCGATCAGCCCCATGATGCCGCCGCGCTGCAAAGTCAGGTTGATGTCGCTCAAATGAAAATGGCTGAAGCGGCGGTGCACGCCGTGCAGTTCAAAGGCGTGTTCATTCATGGTTTTCTTCTCCGCCGTCCTGCGACAGCAGTTTGAGCCGTTCGGCCAGTTCTTCGGCGCTCAGGCCGTAGCGTTGCGCCAGCTTCAACGCCTGTTTCAGCGGCGCGTCGATTTCGTCGTACATGATGCGGTCTCCCAAATTGTCCTGTTCGGCCACAAAGGAACCGACGCCGGGGCGGGTCACAAACACCCCTTCGCGCTCCAGTTCCTGATAGGCCCGTTTCACGGTGATCACGCTGATCCGGCTGGCCACCGCCAGTTCGCGGATCGAAGGCGCCTTGGCGCCCTGCGGCCAGTCGCCCTGGGCGATGCGCTGTTTGATCTGCGACATGATCTGCAGATACATGGGGCGGGCGTCTTTTTGCGAAAGAATCAGGCGCGGGTCCATTGTTATTACCGTGTATATAATGTATGCACAGTATACACTGAAATCCAAACCTGTCAATGCCGCGCGATAAAAATCGCGGAAAAGCCTTGCGCTGGCTCAGGAAGTTCAGGGATTAATCAGCGGCGCGTGAGACGGGCCGTGTGCGGGGTGTCAAGGGTCTGGTTGCAGGGCCTTTTGCTGTTGTTCCAGCATCAACTGATCCTCCACGCGCCAATAGTCATGCGCGCGGTTTTTCAACTCCTGCAAGGCCGCGGCGGCCTGAAAATGATCGCCCTCGGCGGCCAGGTGTTGCGCTTTGTGGCGCAGAAACGGGTGCGCCGGCGGGTTGTGTCGCTGCAAACGGGTCAAGGCCTCCTCGACGTCTTCGGGCCGGTGACGCAACAGAAATTCGATCCAGGCGTTGCCCACCAGCCACAGCACCGGCGCGTTGTACTGTGCCTCGGCCAGTTGCAGCGCCCGTTGATGCGCCGCTGAAGCCGCGTCAAAGTGTCCACTCGCCGCGTCCCAGAGCGCTTGCCAGTGATGCAGCAGCGGGTTGTTTTCCGCTGCATCGTCTGCACGCCAGGTGCGCCAGAGCTGCAGACCGGCTTCGGTGCGGCCCATGGCCAGATGCTGCGCCTGCATCAACAACTGCCACTGCAGTTGCATCGCGGGTTTTTTGCGCCGTTGCGCCAGTTGTTCCAGGCGCGATTCGGCCTCCGCGACCGCCCCACGCGCCTGCAGCAGGCGCACCCGCCAGGCCAGCGCGGTGTTTTCCAGGGCCAGATTTCCGGTGCCGGAGAGCAGGTCATCGGCGCCCTGCAATGCGGTGTCGGCGTCGTTCAGCCGCCCTTGCCAGAGGGCGATCTCGACGTGCTTGAACAGCGAATTGGCCGCGCCGGACACGTCGCCCAGCGCGCGCTGCGTGGACAGCGCCTCGTCGACCTGATTCCGGGCTTTGTCCAGCTGCCCCTGGCGGATCAGGATGTGACCCAGCAGGGAGCGGTTGGTGGCCACGTAGCGCCGGTCGCCCTTGAGTTGATACAACTCCATGGCCCGATGCACCGAATCGATCGCGGTTGGTAAATCGTTGCGCGCCAGGGCAATGTGGCTGCGCATGTTGTGCGCCGAGGCCAGCGCGGCCGGGTCGCCGGCCTGACTTTTGATCTCAATGGCCTCGCGCAGCGCGTCTTCGGCGGCGGTCAATTCATTCATCTCAAAGGCAATGATCGCCTTGTTGGTCAACAGGATGGCTTTTTTCTGTGGCTCACCGCGCGCCGCGGCGGCGCCAATGGCGCGATCCGCCAGTTCCAGCGCGCGGGCGTGTTCGCCCAGCCG
Source organism: Marinicellaceae bacterium (assembly GCA_050303435.1). Lineage (GTDB taxonomy): Bacteria > Pseudomonadota > Gammaproteobacteria > Xanthomonadales > Marinicellaceae > JBNLBT01. The sequence goes on along the minus strand of JBNLBT010000114.1, from coordinate 4,022 downwards.
CCACAAGGCCAGCACGCGGGCGTTGTCGATGTTGCTGAGCAAGGCATCCGGCACCGGCGCCTGCGCCAGGGTGTCGAGAATGGACAGGGCTTTTTTGATGTCGCCCTGTTTGCGCAGGGCGATGGCCAATTCATACCAGGCCTTCCAGAATTGGGGGTCGGCGTCGGTGGCCTGTTGGAAAAAACCGATCGCGCGGGCCGCGTCCCCGGTGAACTGCGCGGCCATGCCGCGGATGTAATTTTCCACCGCGAAGCGGTCGGCACTCATGGACGGTTCACGCCCGTCCTGCACCGGGGTGATTTCCAACACCTGCATGGACCACCGGTGCAGGGTGTCCAACAGCTGCTGAATCGAATCCGCTTCGAAGCGCTCGGCGGCAATCACCCCGCCCTGGCTGCGGATCTGTGCCTCGGCGGCAAAAAGCCCCTGCACATCGGTCAAATCGAAGGTGATCACCGCGGCCACCTGGCGTTGATCCACCAGTTCGATGGCTTGCGCCTGCGCGCTGGTTTGATTCAATGCCTCCCGGCTGAGTCGTTTCAGCCGCACCTGCGGCCAGGCGTGTTGCCAGCGCTCGTACAGGTAGTGCATGCCGCCGTAAGCCATCCATTCGGCGTCCGCAGCGACCGGCCGTCCGGGCACAATGCTCAAGACCCAGGGATCGGCCGCTGCCACTTCGCTCACTGCGGCCTCTTCGGGCGACCAAAACAGCCACCCCAGCAGCGGCAATGACACCAGCAGCGCCGCCGTCACCGCCCACAGACCGACGCGCCGGGTCGCCGACGGGGCCACGGCCGCATCACTGCTTGCCACGCTGTGAACCGCCGGCAGAAACACAAAGCCGGTGCCGTGCACGGTGCGCACAATGCGTTTGTCCTCGCCCACATCGCCCAGCGCGTCGCGCAGCCGCTGCACCTGTTTGTACAGTGTGGCGTCCTGCACGAAACGGCCGTCCCACACGGCATCGATCAAGGCGTCGCGGCTGAACACTTCACCGGGGCGGCGCACGAAGGCCAGCAACAAACGGAAGCCGGTTTCGCTCAGGGCCACCGCGCGGCCGCCCTGACTCAGCCGCCGGTTGGCCGCATCGAGTTCAAAGTCAAGAAATCCGTAGACCTGCCTGGAATCCATATCTCATTGATATTCAAGAAATATTCGATAGTCAAAGGCATTGTCTGAAATTGCGTTGGGCTTGTCAAGGACTTCCCGGCGCCGGCGCAGCCGCTGCGCCGACGCGATTCAAGGCCGGCGCTCAGCGCCGCATCCGCTGCGCGCGATGCACCCAGGCCAGCGGCAGCATCAGCAGCGCCAGGCACCACAACGCCACAGAGCCCAGCGTTGGCACCACCACCGCCTGCGGCGGCGCGCCGTTGCCGGTGATGGTCACCGAGTCCACGCCCAGGGTGGCGATGGCGTCGTCGCCACCCAGTGAATAGTACAGCAGGGCGAAGCGGCCGCCGGCGTTGATCGGCACATTGATTTCAAACCAGGCATCGGCGACCTGGCCGGCGGTCACGCTGTCCAGCACCACAAAATCCCCCAGCGCCGTGCCGTCCGCACTGCGGTCCAAACACGCCGAAGGCTGCGGATCGTCCAACGGGCTGTGCATCAGAAACAATTCACCGATGTCCAGCGGACCGCCCTTGCTGTTGAACAGCCGGGCGCGCGCGAAAAAGCGCACCGCGTCCATGTGACCGACGTTGGGAAAGATCAACCAGTTACAGGACAGGTTGCCGCTTTGCTGTACGGGATCGGTCATCACATAGGCCGCGGGCGCGCCTTGATGCGCCGGAAACTGGCCCGGATCGCCCTGCGACCAGGGGCCGCTGGGAAAATCGGACAAGTCCAGCAGGGTCCAGCCCTGCGACGGCAGGGCCGCAACGTTGTCGAAATCTTCCTGCAACACCACGCCGCCGCCGTGCGCCATTGAACACGCGATCAACCACACCGCGACCAGAGCTGATTTTTTGTACATAGTGCATGCCTCTCAAGACGATAAAATTCGCCTCAAAGTGTATGCGTGGACGCGCTGCAGCGGTTGTGGCAAAGGGTGACAAAGCGTGACGCGCCCGGCTGATCAGGCGCTGCCGGACTCAGGCACGGCTCCGGCAGTCAATCGCCGTGAACGGATTGGATACACAACCGCGCGCTGGGGCTGCTCAATCCAGCGGTTGCAGCAACCAGACGTTTTCCAGCGCCGGGGTGCGGCCTTTCAAATCGCCGGGCACCGGCGTGGACTCAAGCAGTGTGATGCGGTGTGAGGCCGAGTAATGGGCGCGGATTTCCGCTTCCGGCACACTGAAAGGCGGCCCCGGCATGGTGGCCTGATCGTAGGTGTAGCTGATCAGCAATTGCGCTGCACAGCCGGTGATGGCGTTCAAATGGGCGGCGTAGTCGCGGCGCATTTCTTCTGGCAGCGCCACCAGCGCGGCGCGGTCGTAAATCGCCTGCACGGAACCCAGCTGTGCGGCGCTCAGTGCAAACAGATCGCCTTCATACACATCCAGATTTTCTGCCCGGTGACGTTGCAGGTCGCCGACGCGGGTCACCTCCGGGGTGCACTTCAGTGAGGCAAACAAGCCGTCGATGGCCAGCCGGCTGAGTTCCACCGCCACCACCCGGTAACCCTGTTGCAACAGCCAGCCGATGTCATGTGTCCGGCCACACAGGGGCACAAACACCGCATCACCGGCGTGCAAATTCAGCCGGGCGTTCTGGGCGATGAGCACGGGATTGACGTCCTCAAGATGAAAACCGATGTCGTTTTGCTGCCAGCGTTGGTGCCAGAAATCCGATTGCATGCCCGTTCTCCCAGGAAAATAAAAAAGACCCGTTGCAGCACGGATCTGCAACGGGTCTGTATTGTACCGCAGATGCGCGGCGGTGGGCCTATAATCGCCGGCCGTTCAGTCCGGGCTTTTGTCTGCCAGCGTGCGCACGGCAATTTCCAGGCGCTTGATTTCCCGCAGCACTGAATTGCGGTGCACCTCCATCCAGGTCCACAATTTCAACCCCAGTTGCAGCAACAGCAGCATCGTGAACCAGACGCCCCAGTACACCCGCTCATCGACCACCGGGGCGTTGATGAACCGATAACCGGTCCACACCATCAGTCCAGTGATGGCAAAGATCAACCCCGTCACCAGCCACATCCACACCCCCATGCCGCCCTGATAGGAACGCATCACCAGACTGAACATGCCCGGTTTGTTGTTCAAAATGTCGTCGTAACGGGCCGCGTCTTCGCCCAGTGCCTGTTTGATTTTTTCATCGATGTTCATTGTATGTCTCCGTTTGATGTGTGACTGAAGCGTTGCCGAAGTAAATTCCTGGCCCGGTTCAGCCGCGATTTCACGGTGCCCGGAGGGATGTCCAGGACCGCAGCAATTTCGTTGATTTTCAGGTCGTCCAGATAAAACAGATGCAGCGTGTGCCTCTCCAGCGCCGGCAGGTGGTCGATCGCGGCCAACAGTTCATCGCCCGCGTTCGAAGTCACCGCGTCCTGAGCCAGCGCCTCGGTTTGTTGCAACTCGAGCGTGACGTTGCGGCGGCGCGTGGAGGCGCGTTGCAGATCGATCAACACCCAGCGCACCTGACGGTAAATCCAGCTTCGAAAGGTGCGCGGGTCGTGCAACTTCCGAAGGTTGCGACTGATTCGAATCCAAGCCTCCTGCACCGCGTCCTGAGCCAGTTCACGGTCGGCGCTGAGTCGAAAGGCGTGGCGCAACAGCAACGGCTGATAGTGACCGAACAGCAGCTCAAAAGCCCGCCGTTCACCGTCCTGCGCCGCCAACACCAATAAATCCAGTTCCGCTTCTTGCATGTTTATTCTCAAAACCTTTCATCGCCCTGAAGACGAAGGGGGTGTGGAAAAGGTTCATTTATAGTATATCCCTGTCAAAGGCCATCCTGGCCTTGACAGGGGTCGCGCATGAAAAGACAGGCGCAAAAGCGCGGTTTTGCTGGCTTTTCATTCGCTCGCATGGGTCTGACGACCCATGGCGGCACTTCCGTGTGCCGCG
>JBNLBT010000113.1:0-10350 GCA_050303435.1 Marinicellaceae bacterium | reverse complement strand
AACGCTGGCAGCGTGGCCAATCCTTCTGTGTCGCGGATTTTCTGATTGCCATGCATGCCCTGAACAGATGAACAATTAAGGCTGGTCAATTCATGCGGCGGCGTCTGTACGGTGGCCAGTGCAACACAGTCACGCAACACGGGGTCCTTAAAGTGTTGCAGTTGCTCATCAGAATACACGATTCTGCTGTAGGATTTGTTGTCACTGGACATCAATGGCATTCGGGCGATTGGGTTGTGGGCGAGAAATACAGCCCGTGCTTTGCTCTGGGATAATGCATCGATGCGCCGGATTTTGTTGTGTCGCAAATCCAGCCAGCGCACTTCAGACAGGGGACCGAAATCGAACGACTGCAATGCGTTGTTTGACAAATCCACTCTGACATTGGGCTTGACTTTGGCCATGCTGAAATCTTGAATTTGATTGTTGGCCAAATCCAGCCACTGCAGTTCGGGAGCCTCGATGCGCACTTCCATGAGTGCGTTGTCGCGCACATTCACACGACTTAACCGATTGAATCCCTGCAAACTCAAAGCGTGCAGTTGATTGTTGGATAAGTCTAAATGTCGCAATGTTTGCGGCAGTGAAACTGTAACTATCTCATTGTCAGCTGCACGCAACTCGGACAAGTTGTGCAGCATTGAAAGCTCTAAACTATTCAGTCGATTATCGGACAGATCAAGGAATTGCAACTGGTGCATTTGTTCAATGCCAGTCAGGTATTGAATGCCCATTCCAGTGCACACCAGTTTTTTGATGTGTCGAATGTCTCGTGGCCTGTGTTGATCCAGACACGATAGCAGCGCGCGGTCGGCCACACGGAGGCGGGTGATGTCAGGTAATCTTGGTTTTGACTTGAAGATTTCAATCAGGCGTTTTTGATCGACTTCGCCGGAAGTGGTTCTTGTCTTGGGTTTCTCCTGCAACAGCAAATCCTTGAAATCAAGCCATTCTGGAAACATGATTGTGAACCCCAGCACCACCATCACCCCGAGCAGAGCCACACGAATGATCCATTTGAGTGGATTTAAGTATTTCACTTTTGAGCTCATGCAATCGGTTGTTCAGAATTGGTCATTTTCTCGCCATTATTTTGCCGCATTGGGCGGCTACGATCGAGATTTATCTGTGGATATCAGCATGAAAGAGTCGCAAGGTTTGGAGAAACAGGCAGTGAAACACAGCATTTCCATCAAGGCGCTGATCATTGGCGGGCTGGTGATTTTGTTGATGGTGCCGGTGTTGCTGGTGGAGGACATGATTCATCAGCGGCAGCAGATGCAATGGCAGGCCAAGGCGGAAATCAGTCACCGCTGGGGCGGCGAACAGTTCATCGGTGCACCGCAATTGTTGATCAGTCATTTACACCAGGGGCCGGTGGACGGCAAAAACCGGGTCAGCCGGGTGCATTCCCGGGTGCTGCCGCGCGAAGTCGACGCGGCGATTGATCTGCAGGCCGAAGTGCGCTATCTGGGCATTTATGAGGTGCCGGTGTACAGCGCCGAGGTGGATCTGCAGGGGCGCTTCGAGTTTGAGCCGGCGGATTTCATTCAGGCGCAGCAGCCCTGGCAGGTGGAAGGATTGTTTGTGCCGCTGCAATCGCTGCGCGGCCTGAAAGAAATTGCGCGCGTAGAAGTCAATGGCCAGCCCGTGCCGATGCACATCCGCCAGCGTCAATTCAGCCGCTTGAACGGTGTGTTCATCGATTTGCAGGATACGGCGCCGCAGACTGCACTGACGTTTGACCTGAAGTTCCACATTTCCGGCAGCGAGTCACTCAAATTTCTGCCGCACGCCGGCACCGCGCGGGTGGACATGCGCTCCAATTGGCCGTCGCCTTCGTTCATTGGCGATTATCTGCCGGAACAGCGGGCCATCACCGAAAAGGGATTTTCCGCGCAGTGGCGGGTCAACGAGTTGAATCACGGGCTGGGTCGCGTGTTGAGCACCGCCGAAGGCGGCGATGTGGCCATGGCCAGCATGCACTGGCCAGAATTGGGGGTGCAAACACTGATTCCCGCCGACGTCTATCAGGTCAACACGCGCATGATCAAATACGCCATGTTGGTGATGCTGTTCAGCTTCGCCGGTTTCTTTCTGGCCGAGCTGTTTTTCCGCGTGCGCCTGCACCCGTTTCAATACCTGCTGATCGGCTTTGCCCTGTGCGTGTTTTATGTGTTGCTGCTGTCCTTGTCTGAATACCTGCGTTTCAACTGGGCCTACGCCATCTCCGCGGCGGCCACGGTGGCGTTGATATCGGGATACAGTGGCACGCTGCTGCGCAGCGGCCGGCGCGGTGTGCTGACCGGTGTTTTGTTCAGTGTTCTGTACGCTTTTGTCTTTGTCATGGTCAAGGCCGAACAGTTGTCCCTGTTGATGGGCGCGCTGGCGCTTTGGGCCTTGCTTGGCATCATCATGTATCTGACCCGCCGGGTGGACTGGTACGCCGGGGTGACGCGTGCTGAACGCGACGCGGATGCATCGCAGTAAAGCGCGGGACGGGGCCGCGTGGCGGGCGCTGTACTGGCGCTGCTGCCAGGCGCCGTCCAGTCACGGCAACCGCGATCCGGTGCCAGGACTCTAGTTGACCGGCACACACACGTCGCCGTCAAAGGTGTCGCGGAACAGGTAGTCGGATTCGGCCAGTTGATGCACCGCCACTGCCTCGCTGCGGATCATGGGGCCGCCCTGTGTGTCGAGGCCGGCTTCGATGTGCGCGAGGTGCAGGCCGGGTGCGCCGAGGTGTTGCAGCCAGGCGGTGAAGTTCACCGGCGTGGCGTTGGGAAAGGACAATTCTTCGCTGGGCACAAACTGGCATTGTACCTCGCCGTCCGGACAGACCAGGCCGACTTCATCGCCCCAGCCATTCAGTGGCGTCACGGTGCAATCAATCGGGCAAATGCGCGACGCGGTGGTGGTGACCCGTGCGCTGTCGCACTGGATGGAAAAATCCGCCTGACCGGCGAGCACAACGCCGGGAGAAAATTCCGAGGTGCGGCCGTTGGCGCCGGTGGCGGTGAGCACAATGAGATCGCCTTCTTGCACCCCCGCCGCCGCGCTCAAAGTGCGTGAGACCGGTGCGCCGCTGAGGTACTGCGTTTCACTGAATTGGGTGCTGGCCAACCAGGTTTGGCCTTCCTGAGCCGAGGCATCGGCGGCGTACAGGTCCAGCGTCAGCGGGTAATCGCTGGAGCCGTTGTGGCTGTCGACGCGGTACAGGATCTGGATGCGGTTGCCATCGGGGTCGTGTTGCGCGGAAGTCACCGCGGGATAATTCTGCAGGCGGTTCGGGCCGGCGTCAAAATCGTCGGGGTCATTGGCGGTGAAACCGTCGGCGTCCAGATCCAGTCCCAGGTTGGCGTTGTTGAAAAAACTGTTGTGGCGCACCGTCACACGGCTGTTGGCGGTGCCGTTGAGAATCACGCCGCAACCACCGGAGGTGCACTGGTTGTGGGCAATCAGGTTGGGTTCGCCGGGCGCGCCGATGTGCACGTCCAGTTCGTGGCCGTCGCTGTAAATGCCGCGCGCATTCGGCACCGCTGTGACGCCGTCGGCGCCAACGCCGATGTGGTTGCCTTTGATGGTGATGTTGCTCAGCGGCTGCGAGGCGATGGATTCCATGAGAATGCCCATGTCGTTGCCGGAGATCACGTTGTCGCTGATTTCAATGTCCGAGCCCCACGACAGCACCATGCCTTCGCGGTTGGGCAGTGGTGCGTTGCCGCTGACGTCGGTGCCGATGAAATTGCCGATGACAAAGGTGTTGTGTCCCCCCGCATCGGTCAGGCGGATGCCAACGTATTCATTGCCGGAAATCAGATTGCCCAGGCCGTTGATGCCCAGGCCGATGACCAGTTCCTGTGTGGCCACGGCAAAAATGCCGCGCGGGTTGGGCACCGCCACGGTGCCGCTGGCGTCGGTGCCAATGAAATTGCCCAGCACCGCCAGTTGGCCTTCGCCGGCCACGTACAGGCCGGCGTAGTTGTTGCCGGACAGCACGTTGCCAGCCACGCCCTGCGCGCCGCCGACCACATTGCCGCTGGCGCTGAACACGTTGCTGTACACGCCGTAATGATTCGGTGCGCCGGCCAGGCCGTAGGGCAGGTTCAGTCCCGACCAGTTGTTCTGCACCCGATTGTTGGGGGTGTCGCTGATGTGGATGCCGGCGCGGTCCCAGTTGATCAGCGCCAGGCCCTGGATCAGGGCGTCGCCTTCCAGCGTCAAGCCATTGCTGTCTATACCGGCCAGCACGCCGTCCAGCACAATGCTTGGATTGCCGGCCGTTGAAGCGCCTGCGGTGGTTCCATCGATGGTGAGGTCGGCCACCGCCGGCAACGGGCTTTGCGGTTGTATCACCCAATAAAAATACGCGTCGCTGCCGCTGCCGCCGGCAAAATAGTTCTCATTCACCGGGTCGGTGGGAATGTTGAATTCGATGCTGTGCCCGCCACCGCTGGCGACCAACAGGGCACCGCGCAGCGTGCAAATGCTGGCGTCGCAGGTGGGGCCGTCGTGGCTGGAGTTGACGGTGAACGTGGCGCTTTGGACGTGCGTGGCAATCAGCGTCAGCATTGCCCACAGGGTGATGATTCTGGTCATGATCGTGTTGCCGTATTGAACAGGGGTTTTAACGCTGCACAGGCGGGTTTACTGACAGAATTTTTTTTGCGCCGTGGGTGCGCGCTGCCGCACAACACCCGAAGATGATGTGCGGCCATTGAATGCTGGAAGGATCAATCGTATTGCGGTTCGAACCAGGCCCAGTGAATGTAATGGGCAAAGGCTTCGGCCATGCGAATGGCGAACGCCGGATTGTCGGCCACGTATTCCGCCACTTCATCGGGGTTGGCCGAGGCAAAATCGCCCGGATCCGGGTCCTGCGAGCTCACCGCGCCGTGCGATATTTCATGCACCAGAATGTGCGCCAGTTGGTGAATGTCCAGATCGGCTTCAAAGAACGGTGAACACAGCCACACCCTGCGAATGCCCGGCAAAGCAAATGCCGCGCGCCCGGCGGTCTCCACATTGGCGGCACAGCCGCATTCATAGACAAAGTCGTCTTCCGCTTCGTAGGACATTTCATAGATTTTTCCGAAGGTGTTCCATTTGTTGCTGCCAACATTGGGGCCAAACCAGAATTCGTATTTGCCGTTGTTGGCAGCACTGAAAAAATTGCGCATGTCGGCTGCATGAGATAATGAGGCCAGTGCCAGATCCAGCGGCGGTTGCACCGCGTTCAGTTCACTGGTGCTGCAATTGGCGAAACTGTATTGGGCTTTTGCATTGGCCACAAGCATCAGCAAGGCCAGGCACAGCACAGTCCGATAGATAAAAGAGGTGTTCATGGTGTCGATCTCCGAAATGTGTCATTAACAAGCGATCGGTCATGCCAGGATGACCGCCCGCACACGAGTCTATCCACGCGCAAAGGCTGTTGCATTGCAAAGGGGTCAGGGCGAAAGATGGATGCGATGAAACGACCGATTGACCGGTCCGTCGGCATGTGCTATTGTGGGTCGTGAGAAAGTAGTGTGAACTGTTCGTGAATGCAAGCGCGTTGCCCCGATGGGGTGACCTGTGCGCTTTTGCACATCGGACAGATGGGGGCAGGATCTGTTTGGGCAACACCCGATTTCAATTCAGTGATTTTAAACGCGCATGGCGCAACCCAACGTGGTTGCTCAACAGCGTGTTCTGGACCGTTTACGCGGCTTTGGCCGTCATTCCCTATCTTATTTTCAGATCGCCACATTCAGGCGGCGTGCCTGTCATGGTTGTGCTGCTGTCCTGCGGCAGCGGGCTGCTCATGGTTGCGTGCGTCGGCTGGGTGATCAACGCGTGTTGGCACTGGTCTCTGACCCGGCGGGTGGTGCTGTGGAGCGTGTTGCTGGTGTCTTGTGCACTGCTTTGGACGGTGTTCAGGATCGAAATTGTTTACCGCTATTCGTCCATGGTGGGGGAGATGAATTTATACTCCAGCATGGTGTTCATGACCTGGTTTGAATATTCGCTGTTCACCCTCAGCGTGTGGATGTCGCTGTATTTGTGCATCAAGTATTACCGCGAAGCGCAGCAACAACGGATTAAATTGTTGCAAATGACCTCCATGGCCTATCAGTCGCAGCTGAAAATGCTGCGCTATCAATTGAATCCACATTTTTTGTTCAACACGCTGAATGCCATTTCTTCACTGATCATCAAGTACAAAAACACCACGGCGGACAAGATGGTCAATCAGCTGGCGGATTTTCTGCGCACCACACTGGACACGGACCCCATGCAGAAGATCCCGCTGCACAAAGAACTCAATGCCCTGAAATTGTATCTGAACATCGAAAGAACGCGCTTTGAAGAGCGCCTGAAACTGCGTTTTGATGTGGACCCGGCCGTGCACCAGGCGCTCATTCCCAGCCTGTTGATGCAGCCCTTGATCGAGAACGCCATCAAATACGCCATCAGCGTCAGCGAGGACGGCGGCACCCTGGAAATCGGGGCGCGCATGGACAAGGATCGCTTGTTGCTGCACCTGGCTGACACCGGGCCGGGCATGTCGCTGGTGGGCGGGCGGCCGCAACACGCCACCGGGGTCGGTGTCAGCAACACGCTCAATCGCCTGCACACCATTTACGGCGACGCCGCGCGCATCGAGTTTGCCCACAACAGACCGCACGGTCTGATTGTGCGCATCAGTCTGCCGCTGGAAATGCACAAGCGCGCTTGGCCGCGCAGCGCGAGGCTGGCTTCATGAAAGTGCTGCGCACACTGGTGGTGGACGATGAGCGGCTGGCACGTGAAGCCTTGCAGATCCGTCTGCGCAAACAGCGCGGCATTGAGGTCATCGGCGAATGCCGCAACGGCCGGCAGGCGATTGAATTCATTCAGCACAAATCGCCGGATCTGGTGTTTCTTGACATCCAGATGCCCGGCTTGAACGGCTTCGATGTGATCAAGCGTCTGCAAGGCGATGTGCTGCCGATGATCGTGTTTGTCACCGCGCTGGATCAATACGCGATCGACGCGTTTGATGTGCACGCGGTGGATTACTTGCTCAAGCCCACCGACGACGCGCGCCTGTCGTTGGCGATCCAGCGCGCCATGCAGCGCAAGAGCGCGCAGGGCGCGCGCAATAAAAAGGACGCCATGCTGAAACTCGATTCAGTGATGCAGGCGGCGGAGGACCGGACCGGCGCGGAAACCTTGATGGGCCCGGAGACAGCGGCCGGTGATGTGTTTCCGGACAAACTGATGATCAAGGACGGTCAGCGCACCAGTCTGGTGCCCACCCGCGAAATCGAATGGATCGATGCCGCCGGTGATTACATGTGCGTGCACACCCGCGGCGACACCCACATCATCCGCTGCACCATGAAAACTTTGAGCAACACCCTGGACCCGGCCGCATTTCAGCGCATTCACCGTTCAACCATCGTCAACATCAATCGCATCCAGCACCTGAAAACCCACATCAACGGTGAATACAAAATCGAAATGAGCAACGACGTGTGTCTGAAGGTGTCGCGCAGCTACAAGAAGAAACTCGACAAGGCGCTGCAATTGCACTTGCCGCACGCCCGCCTCTGATTGGATTTTCAGATCAACCGAAGGGGTTGATCAATTGCATGAAAAACAGTTTGATCACCCGCGGTTCCAGTATCATCGTCACCACCACGCCATACAAAGCGCCGTATAAATGCGCGCTGTGGTTGATGTTGTCGCGCGCGGCGAACTGCGCCTTGAGGCTGAAGACCACGTACAACACGGCGAACACAATCGCCGGCACCGGAATGGCGGCAAACAGATAGATCATTTCCCACGGCGCAAACAGAATGAAAGCGAAGAGCACCGCCGACACCGCGCCGGAGGCGCCCAGACTGGCGTACATGGGGTCCTTCTTGTGCTGGAAATAGCTTGGCAAAATGGCCACCACAATGGCGCCCAGATAAAACACCAGATACCCCGCACCGCCCAGGTATTGTCGATAGAACGGTTCCAGTATGCTGCCGAAGAAATACAGTGTGAACATGTTGAACAGCAAATGCATCGGATCGGCGTGAATGAAACCGTGGGTCAGGAAGCGCTCGATTTCGCCCCGCTGGATCATGCTGGGGCGGAACAGCAAACGCCTCAGCATCTCTTCGTTCTGCCAGGCCAAAAACGACACCACGGCGGTGAAAATAATGATCAGGGTGGTTTGATCCAGGCTGGCCATGAATACTTCCTTTGATTGCTGAGGTTTTGTTGCGCTGCGCGCGAGCTGCCGCGCGTGTTCTTCGGCTGACAGTCTAGCGGCAAGCTGCACACAATACAAGCAAAAACAGGGGGCGATGGCCTGCGCTGCCGGTTAATTATGAGAAACGCGTCACACCCTGGCACATTGCCCGCATGGCCGTGTGCGCTTGCGCTGCCAATCCTCCTTGTAAACAGTGATTCAAGCAACAACGGGAGGGCCGTAGACATGAACAGAACAATCAGATGGATCACAACACTTTGGCTGCTGGCGGGTTTCGGGTCGGCCGGCGCAACCGATTTTTGCGTCACCAACTCAGCGGAACTGCAATCGGCGCTGTCGAGCGCCGACAGCAATTCACAAAACGATTTGATTCGCGTGGCCGAAGGCTTTTACACCGCCCCCAGCGGGGGGTTTTTATATGACGGTCCAGACACTTCAAACCTCACCATCAGCGGTGGCTGGACCGAGTTTTTCGGCAACCCCTGTGGCATTCAGTTCAGTGTCAATCCCTACGCCACCATGCTGGACGGCGACGATCTGTGGCAGGTGATGCAGATCATTGCCCGGGGCGCGGCCAACATCACCGTCAGTCACCTGACTTTCGGCAACGGCTGGTCCGCCGGTGAAGGCAGCAGCGGCGGGGGTCTGGAAATCTATGGTTGGACCGATTACAACGGCATTGTGCGCGTTGAATACACCGCATTCCTGAGCAACCACGCGCGCTTTGGCAGCGCCCTGAGCATCGGTCGCGGCAGCAAAGTGACCGTGCGCAACAGCATGTTTCTGTTAAATGTCAGTGAATACCGCCACACCGTGAGCATCGTCAACAACGACGCCACCGGCGTGTATTTCCACAACAACAGCGTGTTGTACAACGAGTCCGAGCGCACCGATGAATTCGCCCTGGGCGGGGTGTACATCTCGGTTGGTGGCAGTTCGCAGGCCTTTGTGGCCAACAACCTGATCTGGGGCAATGAACTGAACAGCATGGATTTCAACGGCGACGGCTTTCGCTACTACGTCAACAACAACCAGGACAACCCGCCGGATTTTGCCGATCAGTCTGCCAACAACCATTCGATTGCACCGCGTTTCGCCGGCGGCCTGTTGAATTTCCGCCTGCACCACACCTCGGAGCTGGTGAACAAGGGCCGCATGCCGCCGGAGATCTTCCCGATACCGGTGCCGTTCTGGGCCGCCTGGTCGTTGGGCGACACCGATTTTTCCGGCCAGTTGCGCGTGACCGGGCCGGTGGTGGACATCGGCGCCTACGAGGCCATACCGCCAGACGACCTGATCTTTTTTAACGGATTCTTTTGAAGGAGTGTGACCATGAAATGGTGCAATCGCATGTGCATCCACCTCGCCCTGGTCTTCGCGTCACCACTGCAGGCGGCCGATTTCTGCGTCACCAACGCCACTGAACTGCAGAACGCACTGTCGAGCGCGGCCGGCAATTCACAGGACGATTTGATTCGCGTGGCCGAAGGGTTTTACACCACACCCAGCGGGGGGTTTAAGTACAACGGTCCGGATCTCAACGATCTGACAATCCGCGGTGGCTGGACGATGTTTTTTGGCAACCCCTGCGGCATCCAGGTCGGCGTCAACCCTTTTGCCACCGTTTTGGACGGCGACGATCAGTGGCAAGTGATGCGGATCTGGGCTCCAGGATCGGCCAACATCACCATCAGTCATCTGTCTCTGACCAACGGGTTCATCACCGGGGATGGCAGAGACGGCGGTGGACTGGAGCTCACTGGTGTGGGCCAAAACACCGGCGTGATGCGCGTGGAATACGTCGGTTTTTTGAGCAACCATGCACCGAACAACAGCGCCCTGAGCATACGCGGCGGCAGCAAAGTGACCGTGCGCAACAGCGTGTTCCTGCTGAACGTCAGCGAAAGGATGAATTCCGTGAGCATCTTCAACAACGACGCCACCGGCGTGTACTTCCACAACAACAGCGTGCTGTTCAATGAATCCGAACGCAACGATTTTCTTGCATTAGGTGGGGTGTTCATCACAACCAATGGCAGCTCGCAGGCTTTTGTGGCCAACAACCTGTTCTGGGGCAATGAAACAAACAGCATCGAATTCAACGGCAATGGTTTCAAGTA
>JBNLBT010000112.1:0-10426 GCA_050303435.1 Marinicellaceae bacterium | reverse complement strand
TTCACTCACGCATTGGCAGCGCAATGCTATACTCAGGCGATGAACGCAACGCACCACAAAATCACCTTTTATCCGCCCCAGGAAGAAAAGCTCAACATACTGACGCACGCGCTCGGTTTTCTGCTCAGCGTGGCGGGGCTGGTGTTGCTGGTGGTGCACGCGGCGCGCAACGGCACCGCCTGGCACGTGGTCTCCTTCAGCATATTCGGCACCAGCCTGATTCTGCTGTACGCGGCCTCAACGATTTACCATTTGTCCACCACACCGCAGCGCCGCTCGCGCCTGCGCGTGGTCGATCACGCCGCCATTTACGTGCTGATCGCCGGCACCTACACGCCCTTTGTGCTGGTCACGCTGAACGGCGCGCTGGGCTGGACCCTGTTCGGCATCACCTGGGGCCTGGCGGTGATCGGCATCATTCTGAAATTGTTTTTCACCGGCCGCTATGAACTGCTGTCGACGCTGATGTACGTGGGCATGGGCTGGCTGATCGTTTTCGCCATCAGTCCGTTGAACGCCAGCCTGCCGGCCGATGGCCTGTTTTGGCTGTTCCTTGGCGGCATCGCCTACACCCTCGGCGCGGTGCTCTACGCAATCCACAAAATCCCCTACAACCACGCCCTGTTTCACGGCTTCGTGCTGGCCGGCAGCGCCAGCCATTTCATCGCCGTCTACGGCTACGTGTTGCACTGAGTCTCGCCCCTCGACGGCCCGCCGCGCAAGTGCTATAGTTGGGCCTTCATTTCATGAGGGTCTTACCATGCGCCTTGTTTTCATGTTCATTTTTTTGGGGCTGGTCTCGCCGGCGCTGGCCTACAAAACGCCGGATGCGCAGCACCAATTCACGCAACTGCTCGAAGACGAGTGGGCCTTCCGTCTGCAGGAATACCCGTCTCTGGCCGCCGCGCGCGGTGATGTGGAGGCCAGCGCGCGCTTCAGCGACGCCTCGCCCAAAGCGCTCAAGCGGCGGCTGAAAAAAAACCAGTCGTTTTTGCGCCGCCTGAACGCCATCAAGCGTGACAAACTGGATACCGACGGGCGCATCAACTATGACCTGTTCAAGTTTGAACTGAGCAACGCCATCGCCGACGCCGAGTTCGGTGAACAGCGCCTGGCGCTGAATTCAGAAAGCGCGTTTTTCACCAGCACCGCCGGCATGCACCGCTATCTGTCGTTCAACAAGGCCGCCGATTACGAACGCTACCTGACCCGGCTGGGCGCCTTGCCGGAGCATTTCGACCAGCAACTGCACTGGCTGCGCGAAGGCATGGAATCCGGTTTCACCCAACCGCGCGTGATCATCGAACACCAGCCCGGCATTCTGCAACAGCTGATCAAGGACGACGCCACGCAAACCGCGTACTATCAACCGTTCCTGGACAACCGGGCCGGCCTTGAGGAGACCGCATGGGGGGGGCTGCAACAGCGCGCCCGCGCGCTGATCGACGAGGCGGTGATGCCGGCGCACCGCAAGGCATTGAAGTTCCTGCGCGAGGAATACCTGCCGGCCGCGCGCACCACGATCGGCGCCAGTGAACTGCCCGACGGGCGCGCCTATTACCGCCAGCAGATCCGCGAATACACCACCCTGGATTTAAGCGCTGAGGAGATCCATCGCATCGGCCGCGACGAGGTGGCGCGCATCCGCGCAGAAATGGAAGCCCTGATTCAGCGCAGCGGTTTTGACGGCGATTTCGCCGCCTTCATCGAGATGCTGCGCACCGACCCGCGTTTTTACCCCGAAAGCGCCGAGGCCTTGCTCAAGGAAGCCAGCTACATCGCCAAAAAAGCCGACGGCGTGCTGCCCATGTTGTTCACGCGGTTGCCGCGCCAGCCCTACACCGTCAATCCGGTGCCCGAGGCGATCGCGGCCAACTACACCACCGGCCGCTACGTGCCGGCGCCGCTGGATTCCGAGCGCCCGGGGCAATATTGGGTCAACACCCACGCGCTGGACAAGCGCCCGCTGTACAATCTGGAGGCGCTGACGTTGCACGAGGCGGTGCCGGGCCATCACCTGCAAGGCGCGCTGACGCAGGAACTGGACAATCTGCCAAATTTCCGCCGCTACAACTACATCTCCGCCTACGGCGAGGGCTGGGCGCTGTACTGCGAAAAACTTGGCAAGGAGTATGGATTTTATCAGGACGTTTACGCCGATTTTGGCCGCCTGACCTATGAAATGTGGCGCGCCATGCGGCTGGTGGTGGACACCGGCATGCACGCCATGGGCATGTCGCGCGATGAGGCAATCCGGCTGATGGAAGACAACACCGCCTTGTCAAAACACAACGTGCGCACCGAAATCGACCGCTACATCGGCTGGCCGGGGCAGGCGCTGTCCTACAAGCTGGGCGAGATTAAAATCCTCGAGCTGCGCCAGCGCGCCAAGGACAAACTCGGCGCGGATTTTGACATTCGCCTGTTTCACGACGCCGTGCTGGCGGCCGGGCCGGTGACTCTGGCGGTGCTTGAACAGCTGATCGATGCGCACATTGAAGAACGCCTGCAGGCGCGTCGGGCGGATCCATCATGAGACCGTGTCTGGTGACTGCATGGCTGGTCTTGATGGCATTCGCTCACGGCGCCGTTGCCGCCGAGAAGACCGCGTTCAACAGCGGACCGCTGCTGACCGGGTACGGCCCGGTGGCGCGGGTCAAAGACGCGCCGGCGCTGCCGCCCGACAGCCAATTCAAGGTGGCCTTCGACGTCGCCGCGGCGGCCGCGCCCGGCGAGCTGAACCGTGCTTTGGTCAGCGCCGCGCGTTTTCTCAACATGCACGCGGCGCACG
Source organism: Marinicellaceae bacterium (assembly GCA_050303435.1). Taxonomy (GTDB): domain Bacteria; phylum Pseudomonadota; class Gammaproteobacteria; order Xanthomonadales; family Marinicellaceae; genus JBNLBT01. The sequence continues at coordinate 7,635 of JBNLBT010000112.1, read as the reverse complement.
GCGTGCCGGCAGAGAATCTGCACCTGGCGCTGGTGATCCACGGCGGCGCGGTGTTCGATGTGGCCAGCGACGCGGTGCGGGCGAAAAAATCGCTGGGTGAAAACGCCAACACTGAATTGCTGGCCGAATTGCAGCGCCACGGCGTGCGCATTCAGGTGTGCGGTCAGAGCGCCGCGCACCACGGCGTGGCTGCAGCGGATTTACTGCCGGGCGTGCAGATGGCGCTCTCGGCGATGACCGCGCACGCGCTGCTGCAGCAGGCTGGCTACACGCTCAATCCGTTCTGAATAAAGGCGGCTGAAGCCCTAGGGTCGGGTGCGTTCGGACACGCTGAGAAACGGCGCCTCTTTGACCTGCGCGCGGCCGTAGTGACTCAGGCTGTAGCCGCTGGCGATGAAATCGATGCAACCGCCGTTGAGCACGCGCATGCGGTAACGCGACAAACCGTCCGGTGAACTGCGGCTGTCCAGACGCACAATGGTGTTCAGATAGCCGTTCAAACTCAGGCCTTTTTTGTCCATGCGGATGCACAGATCGGTCACCTCGTGAAACATCAGCAGGGCCGGCTGCAGCTGGAACCTGTGGTCGTCTTTGCGCGACATCGAAGCCTGCATGTGGTCGATGTCGAACACCAGATCCTGATTGAAATCCTCGTCGCGAAATTCAATCGCATGAATCGGACAGTGATGAAAGCCCAGCGACACCCGCGTGTCGTTTACTTTGTCCCTGACGGCAGCACCATTCATTCGAATGCCCCCCTGAAAATCAGCAACTGCGTGATCCAGTCGCGCACCAGGGCCTGGTCGAACAGGCTCAAGGGCGCGGCATCGCGCGGCATGCGGTCGCCAAACAGCTGGTCGGCGCAGTTGATCTTGATGAATAAATAGCTGTTGTAAAATTCGCCGGGCCGCACCCGCATCAATCCGGCGATTTCAAAACTCTCCACGTCCACCAGCATCGCGGGGCCGGCGCTCAGATCCATGAACGCGCTGGGGTCCGGAGGCCCATGGCAATGCACGCAATGGGCGTTGAAGATCGGTTGAATCTGCGCGTCGTAGTCCACCGCGGGGGTTTCCATCACCGCCGACAAATCGTCGCAGGTGCCGATGCCGGCCAGCACACGGCCGGACATCAGCACCATCAATGCGGCGACGCGCAAGCACATCACAGCATGAAACCCATGTTGCTGGTGTTGAAGCGCCCGATGTTGGGAAACAAGCCGGCGATGTCGCCGGGCGGTACACCGAACCATTGCGCCAGCGTGGCGGCGTATTCTTCCACCGCCACCGTGGGGATCACGCGGCCGTGTTCGCTGACCGCGTTCGGGGAATCCGGCTCCACCAGCGGCATGTCGCCGTAGAAATTGCCGCCGTTGACCGCGCCGCCAACGACGAAATGGCAGGCGCCCCAACCGTGATCCGAACCTTGCGAGTTGCTGCGCCAGGTGCGCGAGAAGTCCGACGCGGTGAACAGCGTGACCTCGTTCTCGGTGCCGAGTTCGGCCATCGCCGCCTGAAACGCCATGATCGCGTCGTTGACGTTTTGCAAACCGGTGTTGTGATCGGCCAGGTGGTTGTCGTGGTTGTCGAAGCCGTCGATGGTGCAGTAGAACACCTGACGGTTCAGACCCAGCTGGCTGCGCACCGAAATCAGCCGCGCCACCATTTCCAGTTGTTGCGACAGCGGCCGGTGACCCACTTGTACCGGGAACGGCGTGACCAATGGCGTGGCGCCGTCGAGCGCCGTAGAGATCAGTTCATTGAGTTCGATCGCGCGGTTGAACACGGTCGCATATTCCTGCTCGAACAGGTTGCTGTGACCCGCGCCCAGCAAGGCCTGCAGCGCATCGAAACGACGCCCGCCGTCACCAAACTGCATGTCTCCGAGGTTGATGCTGCCGCCGGCGTTCATCTGGTATTGTGAAATTTTGCCGCCGACCTGCAATTGATTCTGCCCGGCGGTGGAAATGTTCATCGACAGCGCGTTGCCTGAGTTGACCGAGGGGTGCAACAGATCGGCGATGCGACCGGCCCAGCCGGTGATCGACGGCACGTCGCCCACGCCGGCCTGCCACTGCAATTGCTGGTCGCTGTGGGAAAACAGATTGGGCGGCACCGGCACCGAGCCGAGGTTGAATTCTTCGCGCGTGATCGGGTAGGCCAGTGAACCAACGTTGGTCACCAGCGCCGCGCGATTGGCGTTGAACAGATCGCGCAGACCGCCCAAGGCCGGGTGAAAGCCCCATTGTCGGCCGCCGTTGTTGACCGGCTGGTTGATGTTCAGCAGTTCGCCCTGCCCCAGCGCCAGATCGCCGCGCACCTGCGCGTAGGCGTTGTACTCGCTGGTGCCGCTGGGCACCACCGTGTTGGTGCTGTCGTTGCCACCCAGCATGAACACACACACCAGCGCCTTGTAATCGCCACCGGCGGGCACGTGTTGCGCGGCCGCGGCGTTGACCATTTTAAGCATGCCGCCGGCGCTCAGGAGACCACTGGCCGCCAGTGAGGCCTGCCATGAATTGTGTAAAAATTTTCTGCGTTTCATTGTTTTCTCCTGCTCAGCGTTGCACCACGTATTCCGGCGAGAGCGCCAGCACCAAAATCACCGACGCGGCTTTTTGCACCGCGCTGCTGCTTTGCAGCTGATTCATCAAATCCTCCAGAACCGTGCGCGTGTGCGCGGTCATCTGACCGGCAAACATCAACAGGTCCAGGTGATCCAGAAATGCCGCGCCGTCGCTGTCGTACAGGGCGGCCACCGCCTGCAGTTGCAGCAGCGGCCAGCCGTCGTTCCAATGGTTGTACAGGTGGTGACCGCGGGTGGTCATTTCATTGATTTCGTTGGTCACAGTGAACACCGTGGTTTCACTGGTGATCTGGAATTCCGGGGACACCAGATTGGCGTCGCGAATCGGTCCGGGCTGGCGGAAACCGGGCTTGTAGAAATTGAACACCGAAGGCGCGCCCAGCGGCCGTTGCGCCAACGGGAACTCCGGATTCCAGATCTGGAAGCGCTGATTGGGGCTGATCGCATTGAACGCGCGCCACAGACTGACCTGGCGGATGATCGGTTCTTTCAGCTTGCCGAAGTCGCTGTTGTCAATGAAGCTGTTATTGCGCGCTTCATCGCCGAGCAGCACCGCGCGAATCACCGCGTTCAGATCGCCGCGCACGCCGCTGCCGTTGTCGGCAAACACCGCCGAGACGCGACCGACGTAGGCCGGCGACGGGTTGCTGGTGACGAATCGCTGAATCAGCTGCTTGCTGATGAACGGCGGCACATTGGGGTGGTTGAAAATGTTGTCCAGCGCGGCGTCCAGATCGGTGTGTGCGTTCTGACCGCCCGGCACCGCCTGGCCGTTGAGCAAGGTCTTAGGATCGGTGTCGTGATAGGCTTCATTGGGCTCCATCGGGGCGTAGCCGTCGACCCCGGGTTGCGACGGGTTGCACCAGGTCCAGTTGTTGCTGGCGCAGCCGGCGTAGTTCCAACCGGTGAACGCGCGGGCAAAGTTTTCAATCACCGTTTGATCGTAGGTTGGGATGGGGTTGTTGCTGCCGTCCAGAATTTCAGTGCCGTCCATGTTCAGTTGATGCAGGCCGATGGAAAACAGCTGCATCACTTCGCGCGCGTAGTTTTCATCCGGTTGCGTGCCAGCCACCGGGTCGGCCTTGGCGTTTTTGAACATGCCCAGGTATTGACCCATCACCACGTTGCGGGTCACCTGCTCCAGCACATCGCGGTAATTGTCAAAAGCCATGCTGGCCAGCAGATCGTAGTAACGCGCAATGCCCATCACTTCATTGCCGAGCGCGGCGTTGTCGGACACCACAAAAATCTGACTCAAGGCAAAGGCCATGCGCTGGCGCAACTGGTCGGCGCCCTGGGCCGAATTCAGATACCAGGACTCCAGGCGCGAATTCTGATACAACGGCAGATTGGGGTCGTCCAGCGTGCGCTGCATGCAGGGTTGCTGCAGGGTCACCGGGCGCGCCATCTGGCGGTCCAGCCAGGCGTCGTAACCGAGGCGTTGCAGCCGACGGATTTCCTTGATGTTCGGTCCGTAGGTGGCCTGATGCAGAAAACGCGCCGCGTCGTTCTCACTCAACAGCGCGCCGGCCGGACTGGCGGGCAAATCCGCTTCCATGTCACCGGCGAAAATGTTCACGCTGGGACACACCGCATTGGCTGAAGACAGCCACAGACCCAGGCACCACACCCCGGTCATTTTTAAGCGCAGCAAAGGCATTCAACTCTCCTCAAAGTTCAAAGCAAAGCCACATGCTGACGCAAGCGCCGTTTCAATTTTGTGAGCCAGCTCACACCCGATCAGCGAGCACCGCAACCGGTCGAAAATCAGGCACGAACGGTTGACTGACCTTGACCGCTGACCCGTTGTGCAATCATTTCGTCATTGAAGTGACGCAGGATGTCAATCCTTCGCGCGTGCAGAACGCCCGTCAATCACTGTGTCACATCAATCTTGAGCCAGCCATCTTTCTGCAATTTTTTCACGGCTTTGGTGCAGTTCACAATGTCGGCGCCGTCGACAAAATCCAGGCTCTCCTTGCCCCATTGGTCGGCCATTTTTCGGGTGGTTTCCTGACACACTTTCAAGGTCAGACCGGGTTGACTGGCCGCGGCGTGCTGCAAGGCCTCCAGCATAGGGCTGGATTCCTTGTGCACCAGCAAAACGCCTTCGCCACCAAACAATAGGGTGTAACGCGCATCGGGCTGATTTTTGACCAGGTTCTTGCCGAATTGCAGCGCAAATGCCAAATGCTCGGGCTCGTTTTCATCGATGGTTGCGTACGCTTTAATCTCCATCGCCGCAACCATGCCAGTGCATAAACCCAGCAACACACACAACGTTGTTTTTAATCCTCTCATCACAGATCCTCTTTGAAAAAAATGTCATTCAACCCAACACCTGCCGCCCCGAGCGGCACACACATCCCCTGCCTTCACAGATCAAATCCTGCTACATAGATCACGTCTTCATCGCGCCCAAACACAGCGTAGGCCGAACCCACCTGCGTGGCGTCCGCATCAAGCGCCAGTGGTGCGCCAATCAACACATCGTCGACGCCGTCGCCGTCCACATCTCCGGCCGCGGCCAGGCCTTGGCCAAACATGTCCTGGGTGGTGTCAAAACTGTTGGGATTCAATCCGTGCATGGCCAGGCCGTTGTACCCGTCCAGGGCGTTTAAGTCAAAAGGCCCTGTTGCTGAAAACGCGTGCCGGCCAAACACGATGAAACTGCGGTTTGCACTGGTCTGAATGCCCGGATTCAAATTGTGTGAACCGATCACCACATCGGCGGCGCCGTCGCCGTTGACATCGCCCGCCGCCGACACATGTGCGCCGCTGTGGGCGTTGGGTCTGAGCCCGGGGAAATGCACGCCTTCGGATTCACCGATCTGCCCCATCTGCACATCGCCGTTCAATTCAACAGAACCAAACAACAGATAGGCAATGCCGGCGTTTGTCAGAAATGGCGGCGGGGAATAACCCGGCGCACCGATCAGCACATCATCGCAGCCGTCCACATTCACATCGCCCACCCCGGCAACGGAAAAACCGGTGTAATCCAGGGCGTCCTGACCCCACAGCAAAGCGCCCATGTTGGCTTGCACCTGCGAGAGCAGCAACGGGCTTTGATCGGTCAGACCGGCGTGTCCGAACAGCAGCAGGGCGGCACCGGTGCCGTTGCTGTTGGGTTCGCTGGTGGCCAGATCTTTGATGCCGATCAGCACGTCTCTCTGGCCGTCGCAGTTGGCGTCGCCGGCCCCATCCACGGAATAGCCCAGGCGGATGTTACCCAGATCGCCCTGCACGCGCAGCACACCCGTGCTTTGCTCCAGATCCTGCGTGGCGTTGAACGGGCCGCTGCGACCCAGCACCACCAGCGCCTGACCGGTGTTGGTGCCAAAGGCCGGGTCGCCAATCACCACATCGTCAATGCCATCGCCGTTGACATCGCCCAAGCCGGCCACATCGTGACCCAGCCGTTGTCCATCGCCACGCAAAGTCACACCGTTCTGACCATCGATGTCGTCCACACTGAATGGGTGCGGAAAGGTGGCCTGCTCGGAGCCAAAGAGAATGTGCACCTCACCACTTTGATCGCCGCTGCCCGGCGAACCGATGATGACATCGTCGATGCCGTCGTCATTGAAATCGCCGGCGGCATCGATGGCGAAACCCACGTAATCGTGGGTGTTCACACCGCGCACTTCAAAACCGTTGCTGCCATCCAGCAGGGGCAAGGCATAATCCGCCGCGCCGCGCACACCCGGTGCACCGAACACAATGTACACCAGCCCGGGGGCGTGCGGGCTTTGTTCGTCGTCGTTGAGCACGCCGATGGCGAAATCATCGATGCCGTCGTGATTGAAATCGCCGATGCCGGCGACCGATAAACCGGTCAGATCGCCCAGCAATGTGCCCTGAAACCTCACACCGTTTTCTCCATTCAGATCTTCAACGCCCAGCAATGGCGGGAACAGCGCCTGCGCGCGCAGCACCGATGCAGACAACACACCGCACAACAGCACGGCACACACCTGTACACACAATTTCTTCATTTCACACTCTCTCATTTCAATATGAATAACTGCCGCGGTTGACCTGCGGCCGTGTTCGCACACCCGCGTGTGCGCTACTCCCGCACGTCGACCTGAAACCAGCCATCCAGCTGCAGGCTGCGCAATTTCTGCGCGCAATCGACCGCAATCAATAAACCCTCGGCCGATGCCTCTGCGGGCGCTTCGCCGCACAGGTAGTATTCAATTTGAGGATGGCGCATTCGACTGTCCTGGAGCCGCTGCCACAGCGCGCTGTTGTGCGCTTGCAACAGGGGCACACAGCGGCCCGTACACAGCAGAGCGAACCGCGCGTCGCTCTGACGTGTGAACAGGCGTTCGGCAATCTGCAGCGCAAAACGAATCTCCGCTTCACTGCGCGCGTCAATGTGCGCGTAGGCTTTCACCGATTGCGCAGAAGCCACGGCGCAAACCATCATCCCGGTCAAAATCATCAATGGGTTTTTCATAGCGGGTCCTTGTATTGAATTTTCAACGCCGCGCCTGAGCACACCCATCGCAGCACCCATTGGATGCATTCAGCGCGTGCGAGGCCCTGGCGGGCAAGGCAATTCGCTGATTCCGTGGTGGCCCGACCACACTCAGGCGCGTGCAATCCCCGATACAGTGAGACTGTCCTCTTGGAATCAGCGAACCGTCCGGCCAACAATTTAGCGGAATGCAGGGATTTCAGGTGAGCAAGATCACGACAAAAACGGCCGTTGCGGCGACAATCAATTCAATTCAGATCGCGCAGAGCTGCGCTTCAATCAAAGGCTTCTGGTGGGGTGTCCAACAAGCTGCGCATCAGCGCGCGCGCCGCGGATTCGGCGACCGCAGCGATCCGTGCGCGTTCGGTTTCATCGCCCATCTCATAGGTCACGGCGTGCACGCCGTATTGATCGGCCATGAATTGTTTAAACACGCCCCGATCCGGGTTGTTGCCGGGTTTGATCTGCACAGTGTAATCCGGCAGCGCCTGTCCCAGCGCGTGCAGCCAGTTGCGCACCAGGCCGGCCGGTTGCAGCCCGTAATCCTCGGGCATGGTATAAAA
>JBNLBT010000111.1:0-10429 GCA_050303435.1 Marinicellaceae bacterium | reverse complement strand
GGCTGAAGGGCAAATGCTGCCGATCATCATTTTCTCCATCCTGCTGGGTTTGAGCGCCACCATGGCCGGTGAGCCCGGGCAGCGGGTGATCGCATTCTTTCGCGATCTGAACGCGGTGATCATGAAACTGGTGGTGTTGATCATGCATTTTGCGCCGTACGCGGTGTTCGCCCTGATGGCCAAGGTGTTCACTGAACTCGGGGTGGATGCCATCGCCGATCTGGCCGGTTATTTCTTCACCGTGCTGGCCATGCTGCTGGTGCACGGCTTGCTGATTTATCCTTTAATCCTGAAATTGTTTTCCGGCTTGGATCCATGGATATTCATGAAAAAAATGCGCGCCGCGGTGACCTTTGCCTTTGGCACTTCCAGTTCCAACGCCACCATCCCGGTGACCATGCGCACCCTGACTGAACGCATGGGCGTGGACCGTTCAATCGCCTCATTCACTGTGCCCTTCGGCGCCACCATCAACATGGACGGCACCGCCATCATGCAGGGCGTGGCCACGGTCTTTCTGGCACAAGCCTACGGCGTGGATTTGACCACCGGTCAATTGTTGACGGTGGTGCTGATGGCCACCATGGCTTCAATCGGCGCGGCCGGCGTGCCTTCGGTGGGGCTGGTGATGTTGCAAGGCGTGTTGCTGCAGGTGGGCCTGCCAATTGAAGGGATCGCGATCATTTTGGGCATCGACCGCTTGCTTGACATGACCCGCACCGCGGTCAACATCACCGGCGATTCGGTGGTCACCTGCATTGTGGCCAAATCCGATGATTCGCTGGACATGACCATTTACCAGGATCCCAAGGCCGGGGAAATGGATTAACACACGCCGCCCGGCGGCGGCCAAAACTTAATGGGGAGACACATGAGTGATCACATCATCGCCGATCAGGCGCCGGAACCGGTGGGCCTGTACCCGCACGCACGGCGCGTGGGACAGTTGTTGTTCCTGTCCGGCGTGGGGCCGCGCAAGAAAGGTCAGCAGGCGATTCCCGGGGTGACCCTGGATGCGGACGGTGAGATCGTCGATTACGACATTGAAGCGCAGTGCCGCAGTGTGTTTGACAACGTGCGCACCATCCTCGAACAGGCCGGCTCCTCGTGGGACCGCCTGATCGATGTGACGGTGTTTCTGACCAACATGAAGGCCGATTTTGCAACCTACAATCGGGTGTACGCGGAGTATTTTGCCGACAACCGGCCGGCGCGTACCACGGTGGAAATCACCGCGCTGCCCACGCCGATTGCGATTGAGTTAAAATGCATGGCCACCATCGACGAGGCGAGGATTGAATCATGACACCCGTGGCCCCTTTCAATTTGCAGCACTGGATCGAACGCCACCGCGACCAGCTGAAACCGCCGGTGTGCAACAAACAAGTGTATGAAGAAGACGACTTCATCGTCATGATCGTTGGCGGCCCAAACGGCCGGCGCGACTACCATTACGACGAAGGCCCGGAATTTTTCTACCAGCTGGAAGGCGAAATGTTGTTGAAAACCCAGCAGGACGGCCGCGTGGTGGATTACCCGATCAAGGCCGGTGAAGTGTTCCTGCTGCCGCCGAAAATGCCGCACTCGCCGGTGCGCTTTGCCGACTCGGTCGGCCTGGTGATCGAACGCAAGCGGCTGCCGGGAGAACAGGACGGTCTGCAGTGGTATTGCGAGGCCTGCAATCACCTGCTGTATGAGAAATATTTCACCTTGCACAGCATCGAGAAAGACTTCCTGCCGGTGTTCGAGGCCTTCTTCAGCAACGAAACCCTGCGCACCTGCGAGCGCTGCGGCGAGGTGATGCCTGCAAGCAATCAACTGGAGCTGGATTGACGTGCTGAAAATAGACATCCACACGCACATTCTGCCGGAAAACTGGCCGAACCTGAAAGAGCGCTACGGCTACGGCGGCTTTGTGCAATTGGAGCATTACGATTGCAATTGCGCGCGCATGGTGGTCGATGGCCGGCGTTTCCGCGAAATAGAGGCCAACTGCTGGTCCCCCGAGGCGCGACTGGCCGACTGCGAACGCCATGGCGTGCACGTGCAGGTGCTGTCCACCGTGCCGGTGATGTTCTGCTATTGGGCCAAACCACAGGACACGCATGATTTGTCGCGTTACCTGAACGACCACATCGCCGCAGTGGTGCGCGATCATCCGAAACGCTTCATTGGCCTCGGCACCCTGCCGATGCAGGCGCCCGAGCTGGCGGTGCGCGAACTGGAGCGCTGCGTCAATGAACTCGGCCTGGCCGGGGTGCAGATTGGCTCTCACATCAATGAATGGAACCTCAACGCGCCGGAACTGTTTGAAGTGTTCGCCGCCGCCGAAGCGCTGGGTGCCGCGGTGTTCGTGCACCCCTGGGACATGATGGGCAAGGACAAGATGCCCGATTACTGGCTGCCGTGGCTGGTGGGCATGCCGGCGGAAACCTCGCTGGCCATCTGCTCGATGATCTTCGGTGGCGTGCTTGAACGCCTGCCGAATCTGCGCATCGCCTTTGCGCACGGCGGTGGCGGCTTTCCGGCCAGCATCGGTCGCATCGAACACGGCTTCAACGTGCGGCCGGATTTGTGCGCCACCGACAACCCGCACAACCCGCGCAAGTACCTGCAGCAAATCTACCTCGACACCCTGGTGCACGAACCCGGTGTGCTGCGTTATCTGCTTGAACTGATGGGCCCTGAACGATTGGCCCTGGGCACCGATTACCCGTTTCCGCTGGGCGAACTTGAACCCGGCAAACTGATCGAATCGCTGCACCTGGACGCCGGCACACAGGCCCGGCTGCTGCACGGCAACGCCTTGCAGTGGCTCAACCGGCGCGCCGAGGATTACCGCCCGTGAAGGGGCCTGATGCCTCAAAACAGACCACCGACAATGAACGGGCCGGGGTGTCCATTGCCATTGAACAGCGCTTTGATGCAGCACAGCCGAATCATTTTTACGCCGAACCGGCGCGCGCCGTCACCTACTGCAGCGGTGAGTTTGTTGCCGACACCCGGCGCGGCGGTTCCTGCAATGTGCAACAGGTGCACATCACCCCGCATTGCAACGGCACGCACACCGAATCCATATCACACATCGTCGACGAATTGTTGCCGCCCTGGTCAATGATCAAGCGGCCACTGCTGCGCGCCCGGCTGATCAGCGTGCACGCGCGGCCGGCCGGGCAATGCCAGGACAGCTACACCCCGGCGCTGCAGGCTGAAGACCGGGTGATCGATGCCGCGGCGCTTGCAGCGCACGATGTGCAAGGCTTTTTTGATGCCTTGATCGTGCGCACCGTGCCCAACGGCGCAAACAAAACCACGCGCCAGTACACGGCAGAGGATCCGCCCGCGTTTTTCACCAGCGAAGCCATGCAGCACATCGACGCCTTGGGCGTGGATCATTTGCTGGTGGACTTGCCCTCAGTGGACCGCATGCACGACGAGGGCCGACTCAGCAACCACCGCATCTTCTGGCATTTGCCTGAACATGGGCACGCCCTGGTGGCCGACGCGCAAGTGCAGCGCACCATCACTGAAATGATTCACGTGCCCGAGTGCCTCGCCGACGGCGTGTATCTGTTGAATCTGCAAATGCCCGCCTGGCGGCTGGACGCGGTGCCGTCCAATCCGCTGTTGTACCAACCGGAACCGCAATGAATTTTGAAGACACCCTGGAATGCGCCGAGCGCCTGGACCGTGCCGATCCGCTGCGCGCCATGCGCGATGAATTTCATCTGCCAAAGCACGCCAACGGCGAAGATGAAATTTATTTGTGCGGCAATTCATTGGGCCTGCAGCCAAAACGCTGCGCGCGCTACCTCAGCGAAGAGCTTGAAAAATGGCAAAACCTCGGTGTGCGCGGACATTTTGACAGCGCCCACCCGTGGATGCCCTACCATGAATTCCTCAGCCGTCAGAGCGCCGATCTGACCGGCGCGCTTGAAAGTGAAGTGGTGGTGATGAATTCGCTCACCACCAACCTGCACCTGATGATGGTGAGTTTTTACCGGCCCGATGCCCGGCGCCGCAAGATCCTGATTGAGGAACACGCCTTCCCGTCCGATCACTACGCCATGGAATCGCAACTCAAATTCCACGGTTTTGATCCGGCCGAGGCCCTGCTGTTGCAACAGCCGCGCGCCGGCGAGGTGCTGCTGCGCACTGAAGATGTGCTGGCCAACATTGAGCGCCACGCCGAGTCGCTGGCGCTGGTGATGCTGCCGGGCGTGCAGTACTACACCGGCCAGGTGCTGGACATGGCGGCGATCGCCAAATGCGCCCAGGCGCACGGCATTGCGGTCGGTTTTGATCTGGCCCACGCGGTGGGCAACGTGCCGCTGGCGCTGCACGACTGGGGCGTGGATTTTGCCGTCTGGTGCAGTTACAAATACCTCAACAGCGGCCCTGGATCGGTGGCCGGCTGTTTTGTGCATGAAAAACACCACGGCGCAGATTTGCCGCGCTTCTGTGGCTGGTGGGGACACGACAAATCCACACGCTTCAATATGGACAACCGTTTTGTGCCGACCCGCTCGGCCGAAGCCTGGCAGTTGTCCAATCCGCCGATTTTGTCGCTGGCGGCCATTCGTGCTTCGCTGGACACCTTTGAACAGGCCGGCGGCATGCAACCCTTGCGGCAAAAATCCCTGTTGCTGAGTGGGTTCCTGCGGCATTTGCTGGGCCGTCGCCTGAGCGATCGCGTGCGCATACTGACCCCGTCAGAAGCGGCCGCCAGCGGCTGCCAATTGTCATTGCAGATCCTCGCCAAGGGCGGTCAGGGTCGCGAGGTGTTTCAGCGCCTGGAAAACCAGGGCGTGAGCTGCGACTGGCGAGAGCCGGACGTGATTCGTGTGGCGCCGGTGCCACTGTACAATCGTTTCACCGACGTTTATCGATTTGTTGAGGTGCTGGAGTCCGTGCTATGAATCAGAAAATCATTCTCATCGGCGCCGGCCTGGTGGGTTCACTGAAGGCCATTTATCTGGCCCGTCGAGGTTACCGCGTCAGCGTGTATGAAAAGTTGCCGGACATTCGCAAGCACCCGATTCCGGCCGGCCGTTCCATCAACCTGGCGCTGGCCAATCGCGGCATTGCTGCGTTGCAGCGCGTGGGTTTGATGAACGACGTGAACAAACTGCTGATCCCCATGCGTGGGCGCATGATACACAGCGAAGACGGCGCGCAATCGCTGCAGCCCTATGGCCAGAAACCCGAGGAAGTGATCTATTCGGTGTCCCGCGCCGGCCTGGTCAGCCTGTTGCGCAACCACGCCGAGGCCACCGGCCGCGTGCGTTTTCATTTCCACTGCCAACTGGAAGAAATCGACTTTGATCTGAATCAGTGCCGCCTGTTCAACAGCGAAACACAGGAAACCGTGCACGACTCCTACGACGTGCTGATCGGTTGCGACGGCGGCGGCTCGAAAGTGCGCTCAGCAATGCAGGCCGTCGGTGCATTGCAGGAACGCAGTGAATTGCTGGACCACGCCTACAAAGAACTGAACATCCCGCCGGCCGACCACGGCGCGCACCGCATTGAGGCCAATGCCCTGCACATCTGGCCGCGTGAAAACCACATGCTCATCGCCCTGCCAAACACCGATGGCAGCTTCACCGTGACCTTGTTCCTGCCCAACGAAGGCCCGGTCAGTTTTGCCTCCATTGAGGACGGCGATGCGCTGAAATCATTGTTTAATTCGCAGTTTGCCGATGCCGCTGAACTGATCAACGACCTGGAGCACAGTTTCTTCAGCAACCCGACCGGCCATCTGGGCACGGTGCGTTGCGATCGCTGGCAACACCGCAATGTGTTGCTCAGCGGCGACGCCGCGCACGCCATCGTGCCGTTTCACGGACAGGGCATGAACGCAGGTTTTGAAGACTGTCTGGCATTGAATGAATCACTGGACGCGCATCAGGACAACTGGCGCAAGGCGATGCCGGATTTTGTGCACAAGCGCAAACCCAATGCCAACGCCATCGCCGACATGGCGCTGGAGAACTACGTGGAAATGCGTTCATCGGTGCGCGACGCGCGCTTTCGTCTGAAAAAACAGATCGCCTTCCGCCTGGAGCAAATGATGCCCGAGTATTTCATTCCGCGCTATTCCATGGTCATGTTTCATTTGCTGCCCTACAGCGAAGCCCAGCACCGCGGACGCATCCAGGCTCACATTTTGTCGCAGCTGAGCGAGGGCATTGATGCGCTGGAGCAGCTGGATGAGCAGCGCGCCGAACGGCTGGTGAAACAGCAGTTGCCGCGTTTGCACAAGACCGCTTAGCGGTCCGCTTCAGTCATAAAACGGCGCCTCGCCCGGGGGCCTGTTTTTAAAGCGACGGTGCATCCACAGGTATTGTTCCGGGGCGCGGCGAATCATCGCTTCGATGCCGGCGTTGATGCGGTCGGTGTCGATCTGCTCATCTGCGCTTGGAAAATTCTTCAGCGGCGGGCCGATGGTGACCCGATAATGCGGCGCCGCCTTCAGGCGCTGCACGGCAAAAAACATCACCCGACAGCCGGCCATGCGCGCCAGCTGATGGGTGGCCACAATGGTCGAAGCCGGAATGCCAAAAAACGGTGAAAAGATGGATCGACCGCGGCGATAGTCCTGATCCGGCGCATACCACAACACCCCGCCGCCGCGTAAATATCGCACCATGTCCTTGAGACGTTCACGGTCAAACACTGGCTGATTCGGGTCCCGACAAAACCGTTTGCGCGCGCGCAACACCTGATATTCAAGCAACGGATGTTTGTGCGGACGATACACCGCAGAAATCGGCCAGTGCTGCGACATGATCTTGCCGCCCATGTCGATCGCGGTGTAGTGCGCAGAGACCAGCAACACGCCGGTATTTTGCTGCTGCGCGGCGCGCAAATGTTGCAATCCTTCCACATGGGCGGCGCGCACCAGTTTGTCGGTGCGTCCGAACAAAGCCTCAATCGTCTGCATCGCCATGATGCCGGTTTCACGCAGATTGGCGCGCACCAGCGCCGCACGTTGCAGCTCGTCCATTTCAGTAAAACAGCGCGCGATGTTGCGTCGGATCACCCGCACTCTGGACTTCATCAATGCCCCCATGAGGCGACCCAGTCCCGCGCCCATGCGCAGCAACAGGGCGTGTGGCAACATCGCCACAAAACGCGCGCACAAATACACCAGCCAGGCCAGCGGATGTTTGATGATCGAGGGTCTTTGCGAGGCCATGCAGGCGCTGTTCAATCCGGCGCTTTGACCTGCCATTCGATGCGGTGGCTGTCGTCGCCGCGCTGCACTTCCAGGGTGTATTTGCCCGGTTGCACATACAGCCGGTGACCCAAACGCACCGCTTCGGCGTAGGGCCGATGCTTGAGATTGACCGGCGCCTCCATCTCGGCCACCCGCGCGTCTTCGGCCTGCAGCGCCAATGTTTGATCCACCAGCAAATCCCAGTCCCAGCGGTTCACGCCGTGCACCAGCGTCAATGGCGCCTCCAGCACCCGGTGCCCGGCTTCATCCGACAACACCACCGTGCCCGGCCCGGCGCCGTCTGACCACAGTTGCACCGTCAATGAATCGGCCTGCCCGGGCTGTGTAAACCAGCGCGACGGTCGGCCGCGCCAGCTGGCCTTGAATTGCACCGGCTCCAGCGGGTAAACAAACAGCCCCGTGTGTTCGTCCGGCAGCGGGGTTTGCAGCGCGGTCAAATCGGCCACCCACACACTGCGACCGTGGGTCGCCGCCACCAGTTCATGGTCGCGTGGATGCACCACCAGATCGTGCACCGGCACGGTGGGCAGATTGCCACCCAGCACCTGCCAGTTTTGCCCCCGGTCACGGGACACATAAACGCCTTTGTCGGTGCCGAGGTACACCGTGTCGTCTCTGTGCGGGTCTTCTTTGATCACATTCACCGCTTCTGCGGGCAGGCCGCCGTCGATGCGATGCCATTTGCGCCCCAGGTTGTCGCTGCGGTACACCTGCGCCTCGATGTCGTCGTTGCGGTAATTGTTCAGCGTCAGCCACACCCGCCGATCGTCGTGTTGTGAGGCAATCACGCGGGACACCCACTGGTGTTTGGGCAAACCGCGCACGGCCTTGCGCCATTCGCTGCCGCCGTCTTCGGAAACCCACACCAGCCCGTCGTCGGTGCCCACCCACAGCTGACCGAATACACGCGGCGATTCGCTGATGGAAGTGATGGTGGCGTAAGGCACATCGCCGCGCTGTTCAGATTCGGTCAGATCTCCGCTGATGGCGCGCCAGTCGGCGCCCTGATTGAGGCTGCGGTACAGGCGGTGCGCGCCGTAATACAAGATGTCCGGGTTGTGGCTGGAAAGCATCACCGGCGAATTCCAGTTCAGCCGCAGGGCCTCTTCATCCAGATAGGACGGCGGCTTGATCGATTCCGGGCCGGAAGATCCCAGTTTGTAGTAATTGCCAAACTGGAAGCCGACGTAAGTGATTTTCTGCGCGTCATCGACGTTCACGTGCATGCCATCGCCACCGAACAGCGATTTCCAGGACTCACCGCGCGTCCAGTCGCTGCGGCTAGAGCCTTTCACGGTGCCGTTGTCCTGCAATCCGCCATATATGTTGTAGGGCGTGGCCATGTCCACAGCCACGGTGTAAAACTGGCCCACCGGCTGACGATCCATTTTTCGCCAGTTGGCGCCGCCATCGTAACTGACATCAAGCCCGCCGTCGTTGCCGGTGATCAAGTGCGACGGGTTGTTCGGATTGATCCACAATTCATGGTAATCCACATGCACGCCGTCCTGCCAGATGGAATGCCAGGTGGCGCCGCCGTCTTCGGACTTGATCAGCGGCACGCCCATGGTGTAGACCACATCGGCATCACTCGGATCCACCCGCACCTGGCCAAAGTAATAACCGTAGGTGTACACCACGTTCTGCAAATCTTCGCTGTGGGTGCGCCGGAAACTGTCACCGCCGTCGTCGCTGCGGTACACCTCCAGACTGCGGATGTCGCTGTTGAACAAATTGGCGTTGGCGTCCTGTATGCGCGAAACCAGATCCGCCACCGCCATGCGTTCGGCCTTGATTTCTTCAATGACGTGCTCCGCGGTGTCTTCAGGAGGAAAATTCTGCGCGCGCAAAAACCGCTCGATCGCCGCCGGGTCCTGCAGCAGAAATTCATCTGTGCTCATGCGCTGCAGCCGCTTGACGGTCACCGCCTGATCACCCAGATCCCATTCAGATGGAGGCAGAGGCGTCTGGTTGTCCACCGCCACGTAAACCACATTGGCATCGGCCGGTGTGGTCGCCACACCCATGCGGCCCACGTGCACGCCCACGGGCAGGCCGTTCTGTAGACGTTGCCAGCTCTCGCCGTTGTCCCGGCTGCGATACACCGCACTGCCGCTGCCGGCTTCCTGAAAATCCCAGGCACGGCGCAAGCGTTGCCAGGCGGTGGCAAACAACACGCCCTCAGTGTTCAGGCTCAAATCAACAAAACCGGTGTGATCATCGCCGTCGAGCACGCGCCGCCAACTCTGGCCACCGTCACTGCTTTTATACACTCCGCGCTCACCACCCCGCGTATACAGGCGACCCAATACGGCCACATAGATCACGTTCGAATCATTGGGATCAACCACAATGCGGCCAATGCGATCGCTGTCACCCAGTCCACTGTGTTGCCAGCTGCGTCCACCGTCGCTGGATTTGAACACCCCCATGCCGCCGTACGAGGAACGCGATGAATTGTTCTCACCGCTGCCCAGCCACAACACATCGGGGTTGTTTGGATCCACACTCAGCGCGCCAACAACCTGGGTGGGCAAATGATCGGTCAAAGGCATGAACGTCTGGCCGTTGTTGCTGCTCTTCCACACCCCACCCGATGCGTAGGCCACATAAATGGGGTTTTCGGCGCCCGCGGGTGTGGCCACAGCCACCACACGGCCGCCCTGAAAGACCGGCCCCACACTGCGCCACTCAAGGCCGCGCCAGGGGCTGTTGTCGAGCATGCGCTGATGCTGTGACCACGACGCCATCTGGTTGGCGTAGCTGGCGGGTGTTTTGGCCCACAGCGGTGAACATAAGAGCACGGCGAAGAGGCAGCAGGTCTTGATCATTTGATTTTTCACGGGGATTGGCAATGCACCGATTATCGTGAAATCACCGCACGCAGGCAAGTGCAAAAACACAAACATGACTATAGTAACGTGTCTGTGTCTTGAATTTTCTCTAGAATCGATCCATTATCTGTTGTTTACCAGGAATTTTCTCATTGCATGACTGACATGGCCAAATCCTCCGCCCTCACACGGACGTTACACTTCATCACCCGCCCCTTTGTGGTGATTGCGAATTTCACCCGACACCTGCTTTTACTGCTGGTCTTTCTGATCCTCCTGCTGATTGTTGTTTTGCAGTTTTCCAGCATCGAGGTGGACCCCTCCAGTGCGCTGGTTGTGGCACCCAAAGGCT
>JBNLBT010000110.1:0-10660 GCA_050303435.1 Marinicellaceae bacterium | reverse complement strand
TCGGGTGAAGTGCGCGGCGTCGCAGCGCGGCCGGTCCTCAGGGCTGGGTGTTCTCCCACACCCGCCGGGTGTGCAGGCCGGACACGCTGCGGGTCTGGATGGAACAGGGCGTTTCACCTTGAACCTCTTTGTCCAAATAATAGGTGCGGTTGGCTTCCACATTCAGATCCACGGCGCCGTAAGACACGTTGCGCATGCCGGCAAAGGTGAAGAAGCACACCACGTTGAGGCGGTGTTGGCCGGGACTCAGAGGCATGGAGTGCACGAATTTTTTGGGATGGCTGGACGCCGGCCGGCCGTCCACGGCGGTGATGTAAATGATGCTGAACGATTCGTCTTTTTTGATGCGCACATCTTCATCGTCGTATTGCAGTCCAACCACGAAAGCGTGGTCGGGCATCGGTTTGTGGCGGATGAATTGACTGGATGCGCCGCAGGCTGTCAGCAGGATGCATGCGATGAGCAATGACGGTGTTCTCATGAAGGTCTCCGGTGTTTGTCTGTGTGATGTGGTTGTGTGTTTATTCGGCGGCTGCATGCCGGTCATCAAAACCCTGTTCCTCGCGGAACAAGGGCCAGTTGGCTTTGTTGGCGTTGATGCGGTTGATCAATGACTGCATGGCCCGCTGCATGGCCTCCTGCTGGCGTGTCCAGTCGCTTTTGGGGCGAAAATTGGCCTTCGGGTAAAGCGCGTTCAAATCCGGCATGGCTTGGATGCTGTTTTTGGCTTTTTTCACCGCCCGCGCCCACAACACCGGATCGCATTGCAGCCGGCCGTTGATGTATTTGCCGGCGTCGGTGTTGAGTTTCAGCCAGGGCTTGCGCAGTTTTTTGATGTGTCCGTTGGCGTGACCGTCGCCGTCGGTGTCGGCCAGTTTGAGCAGTGACTGGGCCAGGTATTGCGCGCGGTAGTACCAGTATCCGGCCGCTTCGGCATCGCCCAGGTCGTGCAGGCGAATCGCCGCCACGTACATCTGCTCGGGTTTCAGGCCTTCAATGTTGCGCTGCATGGCTTCTATCACAGAGGCCAGTTCGGCCAGGCTGGTGGCCTGTTGTAGCGGCTCGCTGTATTCGCCGATGCGTATTTTCGGGCCTTTGTGATGGTAGTAAGGACTGACCTTGATGGGCGCGCGCGCTTCGGCGTGTACCGCCAGAGGGGATAATGTCAAGGCGATCAGTGTCAATGCAATGATTTTCATGTGTGCTCTTCTCTCGGAATTGAACTCTCGTATTCACCGCGATGGTTTCTGTGTGCAGCGGTGTGCTTTCATCCCCTGTAAACGTAAAGGTCAGACAATTCATGACATGGGCTTCTTCTGACAATGTCAGGAAATATAAAATGAATTCATGCGCGCCACAACACTCAAAAGATGTTGTCGACACGCATTCAGGTGATGTGTTGTGTGAATCAGATCACCGGTGGCACAACGCCGATGCCCATCACTTCAGGAGGCCAGCCAAAAAAATGATGCATTTCAATCCTCGACTCATGTCCACCGCGGCCATGTTCTTGAGCCTGTGTTTGGCGTTCAGTGGCCGGGCCACCGAGTCGTTGCACAGCACCGCTGAAGCGGCCAATCTCAAAAAGGCATTGATGTGCATGGAGCTGATGGAGAACCGTGCGGATCTGGCGCCTGAAGTTCGTGTGCAGCGATTGCGGGATGAATGTTTTGCCGCTGACTACATTCAACATTCACCGCACGTGGCCGATGGCCGGGACGCGGTGCTGGCGCTGTTTGCCAAACGTTTCCGCAACAATCCGCACACCAGCGCCTCGGTGAAGCGCAGCGCAGCCGAGGGCGACCTGGTCTGGTTGCACATGCACACCCAACATTCAGCGCAAGACCGCGGTCGCGCGGTGATCAATATTTTTCGTCTGCGCGATGGCAAGCTGGTTGAACACTGGAACGTGATTCAGACCATACCGGCGAGTGCCAAAAACGACAACACCATGTTCTGAGCAGGGCGGATGACGCCATCCCCTTGCTGCAGAATGACCGGCCACGCAATTCAGTGACAACGCTGTTTGCTGCATGGTGTATAGTGTGTGTTTTTAAATTTGACCCGGAGAACCGCCATGAAAACACAAGCCTACGCGGCGCAGGGCGCCAGCGATCCTTTGCAACCGTTCACTTTGCAGCGCCGCGCAGCGCGCGCCAGCGACGTGCAGATTGACATCGAATATTGCGGGGTGTGCCATTCGGACATTCACCAGGCGCGCAACGAATGGGCCAGCTGGGGGCCGACACAATATCCCTGCGTGCCGGGCCATGAAATCATTGGCCGGGTGCGCGCGGTGGGCGATGCGGTGACGCGATTCAAACCCGGTGAACGGGTCGCTGTCGGCTGTCTGGTGGATTCATGTCGCCGCTGTGCCTGCTGTGAAGCGGGGTTGGAGCAGTACTGTGAGAATGGATTCACCGCCACCTACAACAGCCAGGATGGCATCGGCGGCACGCCGCACGCCATCACCTACGGCGGCTATTCCCAGGCCATCACCGTGGACCAGGATTTTGTGGTGCGTGTGCCGGAAGGGCTGGACCCGGCCGGTGCCGCGCCCCTGCTGTGCGCCGGCATCACCACCTATTCGCCGCTGAAGCATTGGAACGTCGGTCCCGGACAAACGGTGGGCGTGATCGGTCTGGGTGGATTGGGTCACATGGGCGTCAAATTCGCCCACGCCCTGGGCGCGCACGTGGTGATGATCACCACCTCGCCTGACAAAGCACAGGACGCGCAGGCACTCGGCGCCGATGAAGTGCTGATTTCAACCGATCAAGCGGCCATGCAAAACGCCGCCGGGCGCTTTGATTTTCTGCTCAACACCATCCCGGTGGGACACGACATCAATCCCTACATGTGGCTGCTCAGGGTCGACGGCACGATGGTGCTGGTCGGCGCGCTGGAAGCGCTGAAAAAGGCCAACGGTGAAGCGTTCATTTTCAAGCGCCGTTCGCTCGCCGGTTCTCTGATCGGTGGCATCCGGGAAACCCAGGAGATGCTGGATTTTTGCGGCCAGCACAACATCGTCTGTGACGTTGAGACGATTGACATCAAAGACATCAACGCGGCCTTCGACCGCACCGTGGCCGGCGACGTGAAATACCGCTTTGTGATTGACATGGCAACGCTCAAAGCCGTGGGCCAGTGATCATGATCAGTCGGGGTGTTGTTGGATCAACACCACATTGAAACCTTCCTCAGGCATGGGCGGCTGAAAATGCCGGGTGACCCGATGAAAGGTTTCGGCGTTGTCGAATGCAGCGCGCTGTGGTTGTTGTTGCGCACGCAGTTTGAGCCGCTCAAGACACAAGGCATCCTCCGCCTGCAAGTGGTACAGCACGTGCTCAACACCGCTGGCGTTGAGAAGTGATTTGAACCAGGCCCGTTGTTGCGGGGTGTTGCCGGGAAAGTCCATGACCACTTTCACACCAGCGGACAACAGGTCAAACAGGTGTGGTGTGAGCGCCGTCTTGAGTCGCTGCGCGGCGCGCAGGTAATCCTCCATTGATTCAATTTCATCCGGGTACAGTCGCGCCAGCCAGTCGTCTTCGCTGATCAGCACCGCACCCAGGCGTTGCGCCATCCGCTGCGCGGTGGTGGATTTGCCCGAGCCCATTTTGCCGCAGAAAAAAACCACTCGGGTGTTGTCGGCTTTGTCGATCATACCGTCCGGACCGCCTG
Organism: Marinicellaceae bacterium; assembly: GCA_050303435.1. Lineage (GTDB taxonomy): Bacteria > Pseudomonadota > Gammaproteobacteria > Xanthomonadales > Marinicellaceae > JBNLBT01. The sequence goes on along the minus strand of JBNLBT010000110.1, from coordinate 6,976 downwards.
AACGACTGCAGGCTTGCACAACGGCGCAACCGCCCTTGGTTGAGGGCGGTGTGCCTGCGGATTGAATTGCAAGGATTGCATGCCGCGATCATGGCACAAAGCGCACTGCAATCCAAGGGCTCAAGCAAGAAAGTCCCGGCCGCATCCGTCGCGGGCCGGGACTGCACTCAGATCATTGCACTTCGTACTCATCGGGCACATCGCTGAGCGCGTAGGGCGCCGGGATGGCCGTGCCCGGCAGCGTCTGTGCGGTGTCCGCCACGCCGTCGCCGTCGGCATCGCTGTGGTCGCCGTGGATGAAGTAATTGCCCAAAACTCCGCTGAATGAAGCGCCCAGATAGTCGTAATTCAACGGCGTGGAATGCCAGTCGTTGCTGCTCATCGAGTCGTGACAGAACTCGGCTTCAGGTGGCATTAGGAACGCGTTCAGCCACCAGCGGTTGCCTGAAGATTCTTCAAAAGTGAGCTGACACAGGTCCGCCGCCGGCGCGCTGAGCTGCACGGTGTTGCGGCTGATTTCATTGCCAGTGGAATTGAGCATGAGCAGCACCCTGTGGTTTTCCTGCAGGTCATTGCCGAGCAACTGCGAATTGATCAGTTCACTGAGGTACAGACCCCTGCTCGCGTTGCCGTTGATGCGGTTGTTTTCAAGCAACACCGCCTCACTGTCGTGCAACAAAAGCCCGTATCTGCTGTTGGCAAGGATCTCGTTGTCAATGATCTGCACCGCATTGCTGCCGGTCAAGTGCACACCTTGTACGCCGCTGCCGATCATCGTGTTGTTGATCACCACGGCGTCATCCGAGTCATCCAGGCGCAGGCCGTGGCCGTGGTTGTCGAGAATTTGATTGCCTTCAATCCGTGCGTTCGAGGAATTGCCCACCCGAACGCCTGTGCCGGTGACAAAGTCCTGATACTGGTTGTCGTGAATGTGGTTGTTGAGCACGCTGACGTTGTCAGAACCGAGCACCCGCAAGCCCTCAACCCGATTAAGTTGCATCTCATTGTCGGCAATCCAGGTGTTGTCGCCGTTGATCACGGCGATGCCGTATCTGTGCTGTTGCAGCGAATTGTTGATCAGGCGGGTGTTGCGGGCGCCGCGCACCAAAATGCCGACCTCGCCGCGTGCGGCGCACTGAACCCCATCCACGGTCACGCCGTCGGAACGGATGAGCACATTGATTTCGTTTTGATTGCCATTTGGATTGATCCCGCAATTGATGTCGCGCACCAGGCCGCCGTCGAACCGGGCATCATATTCCAGCGACGGCACCTGCGAGTTGCGCGCACCGGACAGATCAAAGCCCTGCACAACCACGTTTTCGCCATCGCGCACCCAGATGGCCGGCCGATCGGGCGCGCCGGTGACGGTGGTGAAATCGGATCCATTGACCGATTGCAGGGTCAGCGGCATATCTATGATAACGGATTCAGGATACACGCCGTCATTGACCAGCACGATGAAATTGGGATAGGCGTGATCGATCGCGTCCTGAATGCTGTAATATTCTTCCGGCACGCGATGCACCACGTCTTCATTGAAGAGAAAATTCAGGGTGTAATCTTCGACTTCACCGACGTCAAACGGGCCGCACTTCGGCGCGGCTTCAAAGGCGCGCATGGACACGCGCAGTCGGGTGGCGCGGTCCTCCAGCAAACGCATTGCATACGAGTCCAGGTGAAAACTGAATGGACCGGTGACCGTTTGCGACACCAATTGATCCATTGGGCCAAATTCGCCGTCCGAATCAAAGTCAATCCACGCCTGCCAGTGCATCGGGTAGTCGGCCAGCGGGCCGCCCGGCACCAGCGTCACCAGCTTGCCGGTCTGCACGGTCAAATCAAAGTTGAGACCGGTGTGGTTTGAGTAGCCAGGATAGGGCGGCGGCACATCCAGATCGGGCAGCCAGTGCGGCGCGCCGGTCACGTAGGAAACATCTTCGCTGGTGATCGATTCAATCCAGGCGTATTCCGGATACATGGCGCCGTTGTCGCAGTACGCCTGCGCGCGTTCAGCAGCGCCCAGGCACAGAGCGGTCAGCAGCAGGGTTGAGCACATCATTTTATTTTTAAGCATGTATTTTTTCCTTTTTTATTGGTGTTGATTGACCATGACAGGCATCGGTCCTGAGTCACATCCGGCGCGTTCGCTCGTCGCTGGGTTCCTCATCCGATGGCATGTGTCTATTGTATTTTTTTTGCTTCGCAAAACTTGAGAATGGCCGCCAATTTATTGCGATAACACGCAAGAATGGCACACCCCCGGTGGTGGGGGCATTTCGTGTGGGTGCGGTGTTTTAGAACGACGCAGTGCGCTGTGTTCAGGGCGCGTGCTTTGCGACTTTCAATGTCTGAAAATCAACCGATGAGCGGGTGCATTCGTGGCCGGAATTGCGAGAGTCTGATGCCGCCATTCGCAGAAGTGAGCACCGTGCATCAAAATAAGCAACGAGTGACCTCAGGGTATGGGTGGGCAATCGACGGTGTCGTGTTGCATGCCCAGCAAGGTGTCCACGCTGTTGCCATTGCCGTCATCGACGAATTCTTCGTACAGTGTGCCGTCCTCATGACGTTGACAACGAAAGGATTCTGTCGCCGCGCTGGAGCTGTTGATGACAAAATACACCACCTCGCCAAATTGACCCAACGGATCGGCCAGCGCCTGGGCCAACACGTTGTGACGAATCAGACAGCTCACCGTGTGATGGCAGCGAATGGAGTAATGACCCAGTCGCGGCAGACGGTTGTTTTCCAGCCGAACGGTGCCTGCATATTCCGGCGTGTACAGGATGGAGTTTTGACCGATGCCTGCGGAAATTTCGCTGATGAAGTTGCCACGCACGGTCAAGGTGCCGGCATTGTTCTCGCCAGACCATTCGCCCAGATGCAACACATCAAAATGGCTGAGCGAATCGCCCAGCGGGTCGTGCAGCCAGTTGTTTTCGATGAACCAATTGTGCACCTCCAGGTTCAGATAAAACCAGTCATCGCCGCCGTGAATGTTGTTGTTGCGAATGGTCACATCGGCGATGTTATTGGCCAGATTGATGAAAATTTTGCGCGTGTCCAACGCCTGGATGTCACTGAATTCAATGGTCACATCCGACACATCGGCCTGATCAAAGGCGACCACATAATCGCCGTCACAACGCAGCATCACGTTGCGAATCAAAATTTGGCTTGAACGGATTTTCAGGCAGCCGTTGATGATGACGTTTTCAATCACCGTGGGTTCACTGAGCTCCAGCGGGCCGATGTATTCTTGCGTCGGTGCCGGTGCCACCGCGCCGACGCCAAAGGTGTTGCCCAGATCCGTGGGCCACACATGGATATACGGGGGTGGGAATTCGAAGCCGTCCTGAAATATCAAATCGCCTCCACACAGGGCGCGCGTTGCAATCAGTGTGGTGCAAATCATGGCCAGGGTGCTTTTTATTGTGCTTGGTTGCTGCATCATGTGCTTTTAAAAAACAAACAAGTGATGAACTCAAAGGTTACGTCCGTTGATTCGTCAAGATTGTGATTGGGGGCACAAATTCTGCGTGATCCGTGTTTGCATGTGGGGCAATCCATGTCTGTTCGTGTTGATGTGAAAAAAATGTCGTTAATCGTCCTCTGCTTTGTATAGGGGGTGACTATTAAAATTTTGGGAGCAGAGAATGTTTAATTTGCATGCAATGTTTGGATTGGTTCTGGCTTTGATCATGTTCCAGGGTTCACAGGCGCTGGCCATTGACCTGAATGATGTGGATGCGGCGCTGTCTCAGGCGGTGCGCGCGGCGGTGCAGCAGGACAAACTGGTGGCGGCGGACGGCGTGGCCGACGATCTGTTCGGGTACACCGTGGCCATCGACGGCGACTGGGCGCTGGTCGGTGCCAATCTGCACGGCCTGGGCGGCGCCGCCTACATGTATCGCTGGGACGGCAGCGACTGGCAGTTTGCGCAAAAATTGACCGCCAGCGACGCCGGCAGCAGCGACTATTTTGGTGCATCGGTCAGTGTGTCAGGCCAGCGCGCCCTGATCGGTGCGCCGCTCGACAACGCGCCGGCCGGCGATTCCGGCTCGGCCTATGTGTTTGTTTACAACGGCAGCGCCTGGGTTGAAGACGATAAACTGACCGCCAGCGACGGCGGCTCAGGCGATTATTTCGGTCAGGTGGTGTCCTTGCGCGGTGACCGCGCCCTGATCAGCGCCTACAAGGACGACGACGCCGGCAACGATGCCGGTGCGGCCTATGTGTTTGACTTCAATGGCAGCGACTGGGTGCAAAGCCAGAAACTCACCGCCCAGGACGGCGGCGGCAATCACGCCTTCGGATTTTCCCTCAATCTGTCGGATGACCGCGCGCTGGTCGGCGCGTTTCTGTACAACGACGGCAGCAACACCACCGGCGCCGCCTACGTGTATGACTTTGATGGGGTGAACTGGAATGAAACGCAGAAGCTGGTTGCTGAGGACGCCGCCCACAACAGCTATTTCGGCTGGTCGGTGAGTGTCTCCGGAGACCGCGCCCTGATTGGCGCGCAACGCGATCAGGGCAACACCAGTTTTTCCGGTTCGGCCTATGTGTTTGCCCTCGACGGCGGGGTGTGGTCACAGCAACAAAAACTGACCGCGGCTGACATGCCTTCGGGTGGACAATTCGGTGCCGCGGTCAGCCTGTCGGGCACGCGCGCATTGATCGGTGCCAGGCGCGACAACGACAACGGCCCGTCCTCGGGTTCGGTGTACGTGTATGAGTTCAACGGCGCCGGGTGGGCTCAGGCCGACAAATTCGTGGCCGACGACGGCGCCAGCAGCGACGAATTCGGCGTGGCCGTCGACCAGTCCGCTGACCGCATCCTGGTCGGTGCCTTCAAGGACGACGACGGCAGCGGCCGCGCCGGCTCGGCCTATGTGTTCAGCGCACCGTTCCGGGTGCTGCTGAACGTCAGTGGCCTGGACCCCGGGCAATCGCTGAGCCTGCTCAACAACGGCGTCGATGCCCTGCTGATTAACGACAACGGCCCGGCGGCCTTTGCCATGGAGTGGCCCAGCGGCGCGGCCTGGAACGTCACCATCTCTTCGCAGCCAACCCAGCCCAGACGCACCTGTCAGATGGACCACCCGAGTGGCGTGATTGCCAACCAGCCGGTGCTGATTGAAATGACCTGTCCAATCAATCAATACGCGGTTAAGGTCGATGTCTCTGGCCTGGCGGCGGGCAATTCAGTCGAGTTTTTTGATGGCATGGGTGCGGCGCTGGTCTCAACCAACGGGTTGCACACCGTGTACAACTACGACGATGGCAGTGCATTTGATCTCAGCGTACTGACGCAACCCACCACGCCCAATCAGCTGTGTGCATTCAGCGGCGCGCATTCAGGCACGCTCAACGGCAACGATGTGCAACTGACGGTCCACTGCGTCACCGAGCAGTATATGATCGGCGGCGGCGTCAGTGGGCTGGCACCGGGCAATCAGGTGGTGTTGCAAAACAACGGCGGCAACGATTTGACCGTTGGCGTCAACGGTGCCTTTGCCTTCAGCGCGCCGCTGGACGATGGCAGCGCATTCAATGTCACCGTGCTGAGCCAGCCCAGCGCTCCCAACCAGACCTGTTCGGTGGACAATGGCAGCGGCCAGCTGAACGGCGGGGATCACATCGCGGTGGTGGTGACCTGCGTGACCAACAGCTATTTTATTGCCGGTGAAGTGACCGGATTGTGGGCCAACAACTTCATGGTGCTGCAAAACAACGGCGGCGATGATCGCGTGGTCACCGGTTCCGGGGCCTTTGTGTTTGCCACGCCGCTGCAGGACGGTGCCAGTTATTCGGTGTCCATTCTGCTGCAGCCGGATGACCCGATTCAGCCGTGCACGGTGTTCAGTGGCAGCGGCACGGTGACCGGCGTGGATGTGGACAATGTGCTGGTGCAGTGTGAGCCGGGCGATGATCTGATCTTTCGCGAAGGGCACGACGGCGTGGATTGATGCGTCGGGAATGCCGGCGGACCGAACGGTTGAAATCGCGTGCGCGGGATGTTCAAGCGGCGCGATTTCCGCTACCATGGTGCCAACCCCAGGAGAACGCCGGTGTCGATGCAGAAAAACACAATCCAATTCAGCGCCCTCGCGCAGCGCCCCGCCGATGGCGCCTGCGATTGGCTGTTTGTGGTGTTGCCCAAAGCGGTCAGCGAGGCCCTGCCACGGCGCGGTCGCACCACGGTGACCGGCACACTCAATGGCCAGCCGTTTCAGATCACCCTGGAGCCGGACGGGCGCCTGAGTCACTGGCTGAAAGTGGAGCGTTCTCTGCGCCAGGCCGCCGCGGTGACGCCGGGCGAGCAGGTGGCGATTGAACTGATGCCGCTGCAGAGCGAACCGGATCCGCCGGTGCCAGCGGACCTGCGCGCGGCGTTGCAGGCGAATCCCGCGGCGCGGGCGGTGTGGGACGCCACCACAGCCTTGGCGCGGGTGGACTGGGTGCATTGGGTTGAGTCGACCAAACAAAGCGCAACGCGGCAGAAACGCATCGTTGAGGCCTGTGACAAACTGGCCGCCGGTCAACGTCGGGTGTGCTGCTTCGATGCGTCGGGTTATTACAGCAAGGCCTTGCGGCCCCCGGAGGCGGCGCAGTGAATGTGGTGCTGCACCCGCCGCGCGCCGACTGGACGCGCGAGTACGCGCAGCAAGAGCGCATGATTCTGGCGGCCTGTGGTGACGGCCTGCAACTGCACCACATCGGCTCCACCGCGGTGCCGGGTCTGTGGGCCAAAGACTGCATCGATGTCTTGGGTGTGTGCAGCGATGCATCGCGCGTGCCGGCCTGGACCGATGCGCTGCAAGACATCGGCTACGTGTGCAAAGGCGCCCACGGCATCCCGGGGCGGGTGTATTTTTCCAAGCCGGCAAGACCCGTGCATCTGCACGTCTTTCAATGCGGCGATGCGCGCATTCCGGCCCACTTAAGTTTTGTTGAAAGCCTGCGCGCC
>JBNLBT010000109.1:0-11023 GCA_050303435.1 Marinicellaceae bacterium | reverse complement strand
AGGAAGACGCAGGCTGAGCCCAGCCGGCGCTGTGTTCGCCTGAATTTCCACTGCCCTCCGGCCAATCCCCAGCGGTTTTCACAGCCTCAAAGCCCGCGCACGCGACCTGGCGTTCACAGACGCGCTGAGTTCAGTCCGTGCCGGACCGACGTGCGCCCTGCTTCTGCCGTGATTGACCGCTGTTTTATCCGGTTTTTTCGCCAGAATTGGCTTTTTTGAAAGCACATATTTTCATTGTTTTTCAATGACATGTGCGTTTTTCCCCTGCGTTTTATCAACTCCGGTAAGGTTGCGGTAAGAATTAACAATGTTTTCGTAAGTTCTCAAAGGGCGTGAGTGTGTCATGCTGTGCTTGCGGTGGGCGATGCCACACACACACCATGTGACACCGGCCACAATCCCGGTGACTTGCATCCCTAAACCATCGTTCACCGCATTGCAATTCAGTGATCGCCTGACAGAATCAATGCACCGGTCAAACTCAGCGCGCGTGCACGCGAAACTGCACATCGGCGCGATTGGTTGCGGCATCCATCGCGGTGACGCGGTAGGCGCCGGGCGCCAGGTTTTCCAGTGCAATGGCGCGTCCACGATCGGCCTGCAAGTCGCCATTAACGAACCAGCGGGTGTCCGCATCGCCGCCCTGCACCTGCAATTGCACCGCGGGCAATCGCGTCTGGCCGGCCTCCGGATAAATATCCGCGCCATCGTGCACCCCGTCGATGCGCAAGGCGTGGTCGCTCAGCGCCTGCACGCAGGCCGGATCATAGGCCGGCAACAAGGCTTCACGTCTCCAGGGCAGAGGCAGCCACGCATCCAGGACCAAAGGCCACACCGTGATCTTACGCTGCTCGCGATGGCCGTCATGGCAACCGGGCGTGACGCGCGCCCCGCTGTCGCGATCCAGCCACACGTTCAATTGCCGGGAGGCAAACTGCTTGTTCAGCGGGTCTGAAAAGGTCGGCGGCGCCACCCCGTCGAGCAGCCAGGCGCTGCGCCGGCGATGGCAATCTTCGGCCCTTTGGGCGCTGCGGTGAGTGCCCAGGGGCCAACAAATGACCGCACTCTGCACGCTGTCCGGTCGCTGTGGTGGTGCGTTGTACTCAGCCGGCATCAGCGCCAGCACTTTGCGCAGCAACGGCACCGCCGAGGCGCGTCCGCTGTTGGCCGGCAACGGCGATCCATCGGGTCGCCCCACCCACACGCCGACGGTGATGCGCTGGTTGCTGGCCAGCGCCCAGGCGTCGCGGTGACCGTAGCTGGTGCCGGTTTTGAAGGCCATCGGCGCACGGCGTTGCAGACTGCGGCTGCGCGCCCGCTCATCCAGCGGCGCCTCGGTGAGGATGTCCTGCACAATCCAGGCCGCCCCGGCACTGAACAATGGCCAGTCGCGCGCGGGTTGCGCTTGGCTGTATCGCACACGGCCTGTGCGACCGCCGCGGCCCAGCGCGGTGTACAACGACACCAGATGTTCCAGCCGCACGCCGCCGCCGCCCAGCGCCAGCGACAAATTCGGTCGCGCGCCACTTGGCAGGCGCACGTCGAGACCGGCGTTGATCAGTTCCGTGTAGAAACGCTGCGGTCCAAGGCGATCCAGCACCTGCACCGCGGGCATGTTGAGCGAGCGCGACAGCGCCCCGCTGAGGCTGACCGGCCCATGGAAGTCGTCGTCGAAATTGACCGGCCGATAGCCATTGAATGATTGCGGCACATCGAACAGCAGCGATTGCGCGTGCACCAGCCCACGCTCTATAGCCAGTCCGTACAGAAACGGTTTCAGGGTCGAGCCCGGCGAACGCACGGCCTGCACCATGTCCACATAGCCGCTGCGCGGGGTGCTGAGGAAATCGGCGCTGCCCAGGTAGGCCAGCGCACCGAGATCGCGGTTGTCGACCACCAGAATCGCCGCTGAAGTGGCCGAATCATGGCCCTGAATGTGGTCTTTGAGCATCCACTCCAATTCGCTTTGCAGGGCCACATCGATGGTGCTGTGGATCAAGTGCTGGCGCGGGTGCGCCTGCATCAGCCGGCGCGCCAGCAACGGCGCGTGCTGTGGCCGCGGCCGATAGTGCGCCCACACCGGTTCCTGCAAAGCCTCGGCCACATCAGTTGGCGACCACACGCCCAGCTGGCCCATGCGTTCAATCACCTTGTCGCGCGCCGCCCGCGCCGCGGCCGCGTGGCGATCGGGGCGATAGCGGCTGGGGGCCTGCGGCAACACCGCCAGCAGGGCCGCCTCGGAATGACTCAGCCGCGCCGCGCTTTTGCCCAGATAGGTGTGGCTGGCCGCCTCAATGCCTTCAATCGGACCGCCGAAGGGCGCGTAATTCAGATACAGCGCGAGTATCTCCTGTTTACTGAAGCGCCGTTCCAGTTGCAGGGCCCGAAACATCTGGCGCAACTTGCCGCCCAGCGATTTCTCGTGCGGTTCAAGAATGCGCGCCACCTGCATGGTCAACGTGGAGGCGCCGGAGACAAAGCGCCCGTGTTCCACGCGCTGCCACAGCGCGCGCATCAGCGCCAGTGGATTGACCCCGAAATGGCGGTAAAAATGGCGGTCCTCGTAGTTCAGCAGCGCTTCGATGTACAGCGGCGAAACCACTTCGGGCTGCACCGGATAGCGCCACACCCCGGCGTCATCGGCAAAGGCCCGCAACGGCCGCCCTTGCCGGTCCACCACCACTTGCGCAAAGCGCCTGGATTCCAGCGAATCCAGCGGCAATGGCCACAGCACATCCAGCCACAAAAACACCGCCCAGGGCAACAGACCCAGCAGCAGCGCGCGCTGCGGCCAGCGCCAGCGCCGCACCCATTGCAGCGCGCGCACGGCCTTCGGGAATCGCTGTTGAGTGTGTGACTGCACGTCGCGTGTCCGCACTCAGGGCCGTTCCGGCGCCGCCACCTTCAGCACGCCCAGATCATCCGAGGTGCCGCGTATCTCCGGACGATACATGTCTTCCACCAGCGACGGCGGAATCACGTAACGGCCCGGTGTGACCGCGCGCGCCAGATAAAACACGTGCGCGTTGTTGTAACTGCTCAAAGCCAGTGCCGCGACAAAACGGTCGTCCCGATATTCGCTGTGGCGCACCACCGTGTGCCCGCCCCAGTCACTGACCGTGCGCCCGTCGACGCGCAGATCGTCCAGCTTCATGGCGTGTTCCAGGTTCTGGTTTTCCAGTTCCAGGCCCGCTGGCAGCAGATCAATCAGCATCGCGTGCGGCAGATAATTGTGCGCCTCGTCCAGGGAAATTTCAACGTGCACCAACAAAGCATCGCCGGATTTCAAGTCGTTCAGATCCAGCGCTTTGCCGTTGAGATCGAAAAAGCGCTTGCGCACCACCACACCGTGGCTCTCTTGCCGGTGTTCCTGCAAAAAGCCCTGATATCGCAAATCCACAAAGACCGTCGCTTCGGCCGTGTTTTCTACGTTGATCTCGTCCTGTGCACCGCGCTCGGTCCACACGCGGGTCAGTTCGCCAACGCTTTCCAGCGTCTGCGCTTCGCCGCCAATGTCCAGATTCACGCGCCATGGATCGCCGTCCTTGCGTGCCGCACGCAGGGCTTTTTCGGCCAGAAACAGGGCGTTGCGTTCCTGCGTGGACAGCCAGTTGCGGCTGGCCACGGCGTCCTGAATGTCGGCGATGCGTTGCATCGGGGTGTTTGGCGACTGCCCGGCCACCGCACTGTCCACCGACAGTGTGACCATGGCGGCCAGATCGCGGATGGTCGAACCGTAGTCGCCGTAGTAGTCCTGCGACATGCGGTCGGCCTTGAAATCCACCGCGCGCTGCCAGGCGCTCAGGGCGCGATCCGGGTCGCCAAGTTTTTCCAGCGCAGTGGCCAGATGCGCCAACGGCAAGGGACTTTTGGCCTGATCGGCAAATTCACCGTACAGCCGGCGCACGTCCTGCAAACCCACCTTGCCGATGCCGCTGAGCACGGACGCGGCGTAGGCTTTGTAGGCAATTTCAAAGTGATTGCGGTGCGACAGATACTGCGCCAGATCGGAGCGGATGCTGGCCGGATTTCGCACGTAAACGCCCAGGCGCTGAATTGCCTTGTTCAGCGGCGCTTCCGGCACCGCGTAGCCCAGATTGCGCGCGGTGATGAGAAAATCCGTGACGTACACCGTCAGCCAGTGTTCCTCGTAGTCGCCGTTGGACCACAGACCGAATCCACCGCTGTGCAGTTGCATGCCCAGCAGGCGTCCGATCGCGTCTTCCACCGCGCGCCGACGGTCGTCGAACAGGCGGCGTTGGGACGCCTGTTCAAACAAGGCAAAATCCGAGGCATCCGCACTCAGCAATGGCCAGGCGCTGCTGGTGGTCTGTTCCAGACAACCGTAGGGGTAGCGCAACAGCTGCAGCAATTGATCCTCGCGATTCAACACCGGCGTGTCCGACAGTTTCAAAACCGCTTTCAAATTGGCGGGGTCAAATTTATCGTAATGACTCACCGGCGATGCAAAGCGCCCACCGGCGTCCAGAATGCCCTTGTGCACATCCACAACGGCGGGAAATGCCGGCCGCAGCCCCAAGCGCCAGCTGCGCGTGAGTTCAAAGCCGCCGGCCAGCGACGCGCGGGTGTGCACTTTGATCGCGCCCAGACCGCGGTGACCGCGACCCTGCAACGGCAGCTGCACTATGCGTTTCTGCTCCGCGTCCAGTGAAAACTCAAGGGTTTCGCTGTGTCCGCCCAGCACCTCATCGGCGCTGAACTCAAGTTCAATGTCCACCTTTTCATCTTCGCTGTTGAGAACCTCGATGGTGGCCGTGGTGTCATCGCCGCGCGCCAGAAAACGCGGCAAGGAAGCCTCCACCACAATCGGTGCAGCCACGGTGAGGCGCGATTCGGCGCCGGCGAATTGCCGGGCATTGAACGCCAGCGCCATCAGACGCAACTCGCCGTTGAAATACGGCAAGGGCAACTCAATGCGCGCCTCGCCCTGATCGTCCAGCGTGACTTTATCGCTGAGGATGGAGACAATCTGCACTTCGGACTGCGGCGCTTCACCGCCGCGGCTGATGTCTGCATCGCCGCCGAATTTCTGCCGCGCCTGTTTGCCTTCTATCCAGTCAATCAGTGAACCGTACACGTCGCGCAATTGCGGCGAGTGCGCGCGCGGCGCGAAAAACCAGGCGTGCGGCATGGGTGTTTTGAAACCACTGATGTTCAACACGCCGGTGTCCACCGCCGCCAGGGTCACCTGCGTGGGGCCTTCGCCCTGCAGATTGTCGGCCTTGATCACCACCGTAACCGGTTGATCCGGCAAGGTTTTTTGCGGGTGCTCCAGCTGCAGCTGAATGCGCCGCTGATCGCGCTGCAACGGCGCGTGAATCACGCCCAGCGCGCGCCGCGGCAAATGCCCGATCTGCATGCGCCCGGGTTTGACCACCATCGCCGTGGCGTGCAGGTCGTGGCGGGTCCACTGCGCGTCGATGGGCACATCAATTTCAACTTCGGGCGCGTCCATGCGGATCTGCGTGTGCCACAACAAACGGTCGCTTTCCAGCGTGATCAGCGCCTGTCCTGCGAACGGCGCGGTGATCAACAGACGGGCCTTCTCACCGGCTTTCAGGGCATCGCCCTGCCAGGCGAGTTTCACCGCGTCGGGTTTCTCGCCGCTGTGTGCGTACGGATCGTACCAGCGCCAGCCGGCAAAAAAGCGCATGGAGGACAGCAGGTTTTGCTGCGCGTCGCGCACTTCCAGGCGGTATTGACCGTAATTCAACGGCAGCTGCAGCGCGGTGTCTCCGCCGGCACCGATGTCCTGCACCGCGCTGTACACCAGCACCTCGTTGTCGCTGTTGCGGTAGCGCCAGCCGTCGTTGCCCCAGTGCCAGTAGCGGTCGCGGCTTTCCTGCACCAAGGTGACTTCAGCGCCCGCCAGATCGACCAGTTCACCGGCGCGATTCAGCGCCACCAAAGACACGCCGTTGTTGCGATTGGGGTTGGCGAATTCACCGTCCCATTGCGGCTTGATGCCCACCGCATATTCAGCGGGCCACAGGTATTGTGTGGTGCTGCGCGTGATCGGCCGGCCGCCGGATTCATACACATTGACGTGGGTCAGCAACTGCAATGGAAAGCGCGCGCTGTTCCAGTGACTGGACAGTTTCAACTGCGCAAAGCCCGCGTCATTCAACTGCGCGGCGTCCTGAGTGAAGGTGGTGTCGAAATCGCCGTAATGATTTGAGCCAAAGCTGTAATCCGTGTAGTCATCAAACAGGCGCGTGGCCGCGCGCATGTTGACCGTGGCGTCGTAGCGGTTGCCGGCCGCCGGCGCGCCGTACAGGTAATCGCTCTGCACATCGATCACCGGTGTTTCACTCATCGACAGGTGCGTGTGCTGCGGTTTGATTTCCAGTTTGAGGCGTTCCGGCAGAAAATCTTCCACCGAAATCTCATGACTGAACACGGATTTGTCCGGCAATTGGGCGGTCAAACGCCAGCGCCCGGTCATGGCATCGCGCGGCAGGGTGAATTCGGTGGTGTAAAAAGACTGCGCATCGCCGAGCCAACTGAAAGACTTGAACACGCGGTTGTCGGGGCGCCGGATTTCCACCGCCAGCGGCGCGGCCGGCACCAACTCGCCGTCGTCGTCGCGCAACAGCGCGGAGTATTGCACGGTTTCACCGGGCCGGTACAAATCCCGTGGGCCGTAGATGAACAGTTCAAAGTCGCGGTGTCCGCGGGCCGCCAGTTTAAAATCGGTGAGGTCCAGATGCGCCTGATTCAGACGCACCAGTTGCACCGCGTCGCTGTGTTGCGCCAGCAAAAAACTCATGTGCTGGCGCTGATCGGCTTGCAGTCGCGCCAACCCCTCGCTGTCGGTGCGCGCCTGACTTTGCAATTCGCCCTTGTGGTTGTACAGGAACACCTCGACATCGGCGTACGGCGTGGCCTCCGGCAGTCGGTGGGCAAACACCGCCAGCCCTTGATCGTACTGGCGTGTGTGCAGGCCGATGTCGGTTTGCAGGAACCAGCTGGTCTGGTGTTCATAGGGGTAGTCGCCGGCCGGAATCATGCTGACAAAGTACACGCCGGAAGGCTTGATTTCATCAATCGACGCGATCGGCAGCACGTGCTGTTCGGTTTTGTTTTTCACCCCGTCGAGCGTGTATTGCGCGGAGTACACCAGATCGGCCATGCGGTTCAAACCCTGCAGGCTGTAGATGTTCTGCATCTCTGGATTGCGCAAGAATTCATGCAGGTGATCTGCACGGATGCGCCAGAATTTCAGGTCCACCGCCGCAACATTCACGGCCTCGATGGGCAGGCCCTGGTCGGACGACAACAGGGTGTTGCCGCGCGAAACAAAGCGCACCACATCGGGCATCGGCCCGGTTTTGACTTTTTTCTTCACCGCTTCGCCCAGGCGCTTGTCATTCTGGCTGCGCAATTCCGCCGCCACGCTGACCTGATACCAGGTGTCGCGGTCAATGAATGGGTTGTAAACGGCCATGCGGTTGGCGCTGATGATCCAGTGAGGCTCGACCGCCTGATCGCCGGCCTGCAGTTCAATCAGCGCATCCAGATCCTGATCGGCGTGCAATGGCAAATTGAAATTCAACTGCAGGGCGAAGGTGTCATCGTATACGCCTTCCGACAGGCTCAGCACCTTAAATGGCGTTAAGGGCGAGGCAACAATGGGCTGATCGCTGGCTTCGCTGCGCGATGCATCGTTTCTGGCCTGGCTGGATTGCACCGCGGTGTGCGCGTTTGAATCCGAGGTTTCTTTACTGGCGCCGTTGCCATCGTCCTGACACGCGGCGATGAACAACAACAGAACATAAGGCAGAATTTTTTTCATGTGAGTCATAGATTTGAACTGACCCATAGTATATTGAAAGCATGTGCAATGGATGTGATAAATTATGGCCAATTCATGTCAACACCCCAAAACGCTGTCTCAACGATCGCCTCGCTCAGGTGCAGCGACTGAAACACACCGCCTGTTCAGTCAAATCCGTCGATAAAAATCAAGTCGTCCTGCAATGCGCGCGGACCGTACTGTGGCAAGGGCGCGTTGCGTTCCAGTGCACCCAGATCCGGCGCCGCGCCAATGAACCCGTCGTTGATGTTGGCCAGTGCCAGGCCGGCGTCCACCGCGTTACACCCGGCCGTCAAACTCAGGTGCTGGAAAGGCTGGGGCCCGGGCGGCGCTGCTGGCACATCAAACTGCTGAAAACAACTGCTGCGGTCAATGCGCACCGCATGCATCTCCTGCCCCGTCATGTTCTGAAAGTCCACGATGTCGGGCAATCGCACGTCGCCCCATTTAAAGGCGTAAATAAAATTGCCCCAATCGAAGCCATCGTAATCCAGACGTGTTCTGAAATTCAATGACCCATCGCCGCCGTTCTCCCAGATGTAACGATCCTGCACCGAAACCCAAATGTTGTTCAGCGAAGTGAAATTCTTGATCAGATCGCTGCTGGCACTGACCGGTCCGCTCCAGGCCACCAGCGTGTTGTGCGCCAGCAGCACCCGATCGGTTCGTGTGCGCAATTTCAAGGCGTCTTCATTGGGCGCCAGAACCTGATTGAACAGCACATACCAGGGCGCGCCGTCCATGGGCTGGAAACTCAGGCCGTTGTTGTACACATTGGTGATGCGATTGCCCCAGATTCGCACATTGGCGTGGCCAAAATCGGCTTCGATGCCGTCGTCGGTGGCGTCAAAAATTTCATTGCCAAAGATATCCACATTGCGGTGTGGATAGGAGATGCCGTCTGCCACTCGGGAAATGCGGTTGTATGCCACGGTGTGCCCGGAGGTGTGCCACAATTCGATGCCCTCGCCGGAAAAGTTTGAACCGGATGCGGGGTCGTTGTTGCCAACGATGGTGTTGTCGACGATGGTCCAGTTGGAGCCGCCGTCATTCAGGTAAATGCAGTAATGGCAATTAAGGAACAAATTGCGGGTCAGCACCACGTGATCCGGCCCCGGCGGTGAGGTGCGAATGCCATAGTCGTTGTTGCCATCCGGCAAGACAAGATTCAGTCCGTGCAACCAGAGGTGATCGGCTTCAATGCGAATTTGATTGAACACCGCATCGCCGTCGCCGGCGTTGCGCCAGACGATGGGGTTTCCAGGCGCACCCGACGCGGTAAAAAACACCTGACCCGCGGTGCCGTAATCGCCGGCGTGCAAAAGAAACACATCGCCGGGTTGCGCCACCGCCTGGGCCGCAGCAATGCCCTGAAACGGGTTGCCTGCGCTGCCGTCGCCGCCGCCGCTGCCCGGCACCACATGATGCGTCGAACCGGTGGTTGGCATCACAGGCACTGCCTGGGTGGTGACGGTCTCTGTGCGCGTTTGCGCGCCACCATCGACGTCACTCAATTGCAGCCTGACTTCATAGGTGGTTCCCGGCTGCAGAAACAGTACACTGCCCGCCAACATGTCGTAGGCTTCAAAATCCACGCGGAACAGGGGTTGCGCCGTGCGCCATTCGATTTCGCCTTGCGGCCGATAACTCACCAGGCATTCGGCGTTGTGATTGGCATCGCCGCTGATATCCCACTCGATGCCGATGGAGTGCTGGGTGGCGTATGTTTCCAAAGCACCCGGTGTGGTTTGACCCATGGCCCAGGCGCTGAACAGCACCGCAGGCAAAGCCAGGCAACGAATCAATGCCTGTCGTTTCATCTTGAATGCCCTGCACATGATCTGATGCACCTCTGCCAATTTAATTTCCGTTGATTTTCACATCGAATATCCAAGCGTGCATGGGCTCGATTGATCCAGTCCTGTACCGATGACACACCATGACACCACAACACGCTGGATCCGGCTTGCGCCTTTTTTAGCCACTATGCATGAATACTCAATTTCTTTGACACGGTAAACGATGGACGGCGGATGCGACGTGAACCAGTGCGCAAATTCCCGCATTGCGCAGAAAATTGAGTGCGCTGTGCAACGCCATATCGGGTGTTTTACTGCGCGTGAGGGGTTCAATGGGCGCCTTTCAGGGTCAATGGACGCTCAGGGGCAGTGATTTGATCGGGAAAGCACCGGCTGGCAGGGTCTTGGCATGGCTTGCAGCAACGCCTGTTGCCAACCTTTAAAGCGGGGTCGCCCTCAACGCATCCGGCCGTGCAGCCGATGCGTTGGGCTATATTGCAAACCGGTCAACCGCCGAAGGCGTTGACTTGTTTGAGTTTGAGCTTGGCTTCTTCCAGTTCCTGCAGCAGCGCCCGATGTTGCATCAGGTCGGCTTCGGCACTGAATGACAGTTCCACGATCTGGCGTCTGAGTTCATGGATTCTGGCCTTCAGGGCTGAATTGGATTTGGCCACGTTGTCGCGTCTGCGTTTACGAATTTGCGTGATGATTTGATCTGTTGTCATACGTCCCCGGCTAAATGATTCACATGATCACTGTCACCGGTTAACACCCTTGCCCCTATCATCAATGTGCCAACCAATGATCGTCCGTGATTATCTATATTTCACGGCACGCGCGCGATGGCGTTTTTCTGAAATTCGTGTAGGAAAATTCCTACAAATCTGAGGATTCAAATCCTCGCATCAAACTTCAGCCCGCAGATGGTTTATCAGGCCATTTGCGGTGTGCGCACGCGCGGTTGCACAAAAAATTAACACAATCATTGTTATATTTAGATTTAAATCAAGTAAATATTGTGTAAACAACGGCCCGATTGGCGTATTTGTGAAACACCGCACATTTTAACCGCGTACCACAGCCCACTGCGATGCAACAACCTGTCACACACCCCTATTACATTGCTCTTGTGTATTTATACAACTTATTGTACAATATGTTGTATATTACAGGAACCGCCATGAAAAACATCGCCTATTTTGACACCCCCGCGGTCACCGCACTGCGCATCAAGAACTTACTGGATCTGATCGATCAACAGCTCACCGATTCACTGGATGCCAGCGGCATTCAACTGCAGGCCAGCGCCACCGGCATTGTTCAGGCATTACACAATCTGGGCCCCCTGTCCACGGCTGAGTTGGCCAGCACCCTGAATCTGTCGCAT
>JBNLBT010000108.1:0-11248 GCA_050303435.1 Marinicellaceae bacterium | reverse complement strand
CATCGCCATGATACTGACCGGCTTGATGGCGGTGTGGCTGCACCTGCGCAAACGGCTGTTTACCCAGCGCCTGTTTCTGCGCTGGTGTGTGCTCATGAGTCCCAGCGGCTTCATTGCCATCCTGGCCGGCTGGGTGGTCACCGAGGTGGGCCGGCAACCCTGGACCGTGTACGGACTGTTGCGCACCGCCGACAGCGCATCGCCGCTGATCGGCGAACAGGTGGGCATCTCACTGCTGGCCTTTGTGGCGGTCTACACGGCGCTGTTCGGCACCGGGGTGTATTACATCTTCAATTTGCTGAGCCGCGGCCCGGCCATCGTTGGCGACGGCGAAAAATACTACGATCACAGCAAAAGCGCGCGCGTCACCGAGCGCCTTGCCGGTCCGGAGAAGCGCGATGATTGATTTTTCCAGCTGGCTGGATTTGCCTTTGATCTGGGGCGTGCTGATCGTCCTGGCGGTGTTTTTGTATGTGCTGTTGGACGGCTTTGATCTGGGCATTGGCGTGCTCTTCCCCTTTGCCCCCTCGCACCGCTGTCGCGACCGCATGATGAACTCCATTGCGCCGTTCTGGGACGGCAATGAAACCTGGCTGGTGCTCAGCGGCGGGGGCCTGTTTGCCGCATTTCCCAGCGCCTACGCGGTGTTGATGCCGGCCTTGTATTTACCGGTCACCTTCATGCTGCTGGGCCTGATATTCCGCGGCGTGGCGTTTGAATTTCGCTTCAAAACCCGCCTTGAAAAACGCTGGATCTGGGACGCCTCCTTTCACTACGGCTCCCTGATCGCGGCCTTGATGCAAGGCATTATTCTGGGCAATTTTGTGCAGGGATTCGAAGTGGTTGACGGCCGTTTCGCCGGTGGCCCACTGGACTGGGCCAATGGCTTCAGTCTGTTTTGCGGGGTCGCTGTTGTGTTTGGCTACGCCCTGATCGGCGCCACCTGGACGGTGATGAAAACCGACCGCAAAACCCAGCGCTGGGCACGCCTGGCGGCCCGCTATCTGTTGATCTTTGTGATCGCATTCATGGCCTTGATCAGCATGGCCATGCCGTTCGTCGATGCGCGCGTGCAAAGCCTGTGGTTTTCCACCCCCAACCTGTATTACCTGGCGGCGGTGCCGCTGCTGACCACCGCGGTCACCGTACAGCTGGTGCGACACATCCGCGGTCGCAGTGAAATGGCGCCGTTTTTTTACAGCGTGGCGCTGTTCTTTCTCGGCATGCTGGGGCTGGTGATCAGCCTGTATCCATGGATTGTGCCGTTTCAAATGACCGTCTGGCAAGCCGCCGCGGCGACCACCTCACAGTCGGTGCTGTTGATCGGTGTGGCCCTGTTCCTGCCTTTGGTGCTGGCCTACACCGCCTACAGTTTTTACACCTTCCGCGGCAAAGCTTCGCATGAAAGCCTGTATTGAAGACAAAGCCCGCCGCCGCCGGCAATGGGCCTGGTTCATCGGACTGATCCTGGCCGGCATGGCCGTCACCGCGGCGGCGATTCTATTGATCCGCTGGTGCATGCCGGGGCGCTGATGTTGCGCGTGCAATCGGTGCTAAAAAGTGCCTTTCCGCTGCCAGCACCTAAGTCGTGAATCACAAAGAAAAAGACATCGAATACCACCAGATCATTGCCGAACCCATCGAATTGCCTTATGGGCCACCGGATGAAGTCAATCGCTGGAATCAGGCTTCCGTGATGCAGCACCGCCACTATTCAAGCGCGGCCGAAGAACCCGATGAAGCGCCGATTCGCCTGGATGTGTTATTGCAGGCCATTGATCAGGGTGGGTTGAGACCCCTGCACAGCGTGCGCGGCTGGGAGCTGTTTCCGCACAATCTGCCCCCCACAGAGGTGGATCGAAAACGCATTCGTGCGTTGCACCGGGCCCACGGCGTCAACGGCAACATCTATGCCGCGGTGCTGACGCACCGTTGAAGGCGCGCCGACTCAGGGGCTGGCTTCGCTGTGCGTGCGCTGCACCCGCCTGAAAAGCCAGCCCGGTAATACCAACAGTCCCGCCAGCATGAACGGCACCAGGGTGACCAAACGCCAGGCGCTGTCGATCACGGCGGAATCCGGGTTGTCCGGGTCCACGTGCACATCGATCGCATCGCCGACCTTGAATGGGCTGCTGTGCAACCAGGCCCGGGCCTCACTGCGGTCATTGAAATAACCGGCCACGCGGTCGCCATCGCCGATGGCGTAGCGGCTGCCGGTGTGGGCAACCCCGTCGACCGTGTAGCTGTATTCCATGCGCACCAGGTACTCGATGCGGCGGTGCACGGCATCGGAGACCCTGGAGATGCGCCCGGCCACTTCCAGCGCGTCAATGCGTCCGGCCACCACCGGCCAGCGCTGCACCGCAACCGCCTGCCACACCAGCCACACCCCGATCGCGGCAAACACCGCGCCGAGCCAGGCCAGTCCCTTAAATATCTTCGCCAGCGTTGCCTGGCTTTGCGCTTTGTCTAAATTGTCATTCATGACTTTATTTCCCCCGCTGACAATGCAGCTGTATCAATTGTATCTGTTCCGTGTCATGCCCTGAACCAGTGCCGTGTGCGGTTGGCAAACGCCACCAGCGACAACATCACCGGCACTTCCACCAGCACACCGATCACGGTGGCCAGCGCCGCGCCGGAGTTCAAACCGAACAAAGCGATGGCCACCGCCACCGCCAATTCAAAAAAATTCGAGGTGGCGATCATGCAGGCGGGCGCAGCGATGTTGTGCGGCAGATCCAGTCGGCGTGCGGCCCAATAGGACAAGGCAAAAATCCCGTAGGTCTGGATCAACAGCGGCACAGCAATCAACACCATGGCCAGTGGTTTGGCCAGAATGGTCGGCGCCTGCAAGCCGAACAACAGCACAACGGTGGCCAGCAAACCCAGAATTGAAGCCGGTTTGATGCGCTGCAAAAATCCCTGCAGGCGGGCCTCACCACCGCCGCGCAGCAACAGCACGCGAGTCAATGCCCCGGCGATCAATGGCAACAGCACATACAACACCACCGACAACAGCAAGGTCTCCCACGGCACCTGAATGTGACTGACACCGAGCAGAAAAGCCGCGATCGGTGCAAAGGCAAACACCATGATGACGTCATTCAATGACACCTGTACCAGGGTGTAATTGGCGTTGCCACGGGTCAATTGACTCCACACAAACACCATCGCGGTGCACGGCGCCACACCCAGCAGAATCATGCCGGCGATGTATTCTCCGGCGCTGGCCGGATCGACCCAATCAGCGAACAGCACCCGGAAGAACAACCAGCCCAGCGCCGCCATGGTGAACGGTTTGATCAGCCAGTTGACCGCCAGGGTCAACAACAGGCCGCGCGGTTCATCGCGCACCGAACGCAATGCACTGAAATCCACCTGCACCATCATCGGATAGATCATCAGCCAGATGAACAGTGCCACCGGGATGTTGACGTGCGCCACCTGCAGTGCGGCAAACCAGCCAAACACACCCGGCAGCCAGGTGCCTGCCAGCACGCCCAGCGCGATGCACAAACCCACCCACAGCGACAAATGCCGTTCAAACACCCCCATCATTTCACCCCCTCTTGTTCAAATAATGCAACCCATTCCGCGATGCTGCGCGCGTCCACACCCCGACTGACCACAGCTTTGAGGCGTTCTTCAAGGCGATTCATCACGGCCTCAAAGGCGTCGTCCTGTGCGGGGTCATCTTCGATGGCACTGGGGTCTGGCAAACCCCAGTGAACCTGGGGCGTGTCTTGCAGCCACACCGGACAGGCTTCGTTGGCGGCCCGGTCACACACCGTGATCACCAGATCGGGGATGAAATCATTCAGCTCGGACCAGGATGTGCTGCGCAGCCCCGTCAGATCATATCCACGACGGGTCAAATGCAACAAACTTTTCGGATGCACCTGACCCGAAGCCTGCGCGCCGGCGCTGGCGACCTGCAACAGATCGCGACCGATCTGGCGGGCCATGGCCTCGGCCAATATGCTGCGGCAGCGGTTGTGCGTGCAGACAAATAAAATTCGCAAGGGCATCAACACAGTGCCTCCCGGTGAGCGGACCGGGCGCGATCCGACTTGTGTTTAACCCGGGGCCTGGCCGCACCCAGGGCCGACCGCTGATTGCGTGCAGTGAGGTGTATCACGCTGTGCACCCAGTGCGGTAAATCCGGGTTCAAGCGGTAATGCATCCATGGCCCCTGTCGGCGTTTCAGAATCAATCCGCACGCGCGCAACACGGCCAGATGCCGGGACACCTTGGGCTGTGACTCGGTCAAAGCTTCGGTCAACTCGCAGACACACAGCTCCCCACACTCAAACAACAACACCAGACTGTTCAGCCGGGTGTTGTCGGCCAGACATTTAAATAAATCAACAGCCAGCACCATCGCGCTCCAGTTCAAACCCGGGCATTATATTCGATTTGCCATATATGTCTATGACAATGACACGATGCTCTGCCCATGCAGGGGCCATTCTGTCGACACCGCTGCACTCCAATTGCAGTCCAAGCATGAGTCCGGGCAATTTATGGCCGTTTCGGGCAATGGCCCAGGCGCTGTTGTTGACCACCATTTGTCGGCACTATACTGCCGGCTTGATCAACAGAGGACATTCGAACATGCAAGCAGAAAACAGCAACAACGCCACAACGCCGTGGTGGGATCAGATGGCATCGCAGTTGTGGCTGGTCGTCACCGCATTGATTCTGATCACCCCTGTGGGACTGTTCCTGCTCTACCGCGGCCGTCATTTTGAAACCAGAACGCGCCACATTGTTGCACTGATCGCGGTTGTCTGGATGCTGATGTACTCCGCCTATTCAGTCAACAGCCCGGAGACATCTGAGGGCTACAATGGATCGTCCTGTGCCGCCACATTCGAGCAAAACGGCTGCACCTACTACCGCGACGACCACTGCAACGTGGTGGCGCGTTCCTGTGAGTGAATCCGCGCTTGGCCCACGCTTGAGTTGACTCACGATAGGCCACTCAGCCTTGCAGCGACAACAAAAAAGACCGTCAACACACGCCGGCGGATCGCATCGGCCGGCGTGTGCAATCGCGTGCCTCGGTTGTGACGGCAATGACCGCATCGTGCGCGCAGCAGTCAATGCACTCAATGCCGCCAGGAGGCCCCTCAATACCCCGCGTGATTGGTCCAGAAGTTCACCAGCTCATCGGAGGTTTCGATGTCTTCTGAATGCATGCGGTGGGCACTCATGTTATTGGTGCTGGGCCAGAAATGGCCGCCGTTGACCACCGTCCACACCTGCACCGGCTCGGAACCGGCGACCGCCGGATCGAGCGGGTAATGCGCCCAGGTCACCTGCGTGTCGTCGGTGTTCAGATCAAAAAATCCGCCGCCACTGGAGGGCAGCGTGGCGTTGGTCTGTCGCAACCACTTGGCCGTGACCCGACGTGTGCTGGGCACCGTGCTGCTGGAAAAATTCATGAAGCAGGCGACGTGATTTTCAATCAGGTCCATGCCGCCCCCGCAGCTGTTGTTGACCTCATCGATGACCGTGTCCAATGGCATGTGAAATTTTTCATCGCTGCCCATCATCATGAAAAATGGCTTGGGATCAATCGGCAGGGTGGCGTTGCCTGTGCCCGCCATGGCATTGTACGCAACGGTTTTGGCCGTGTGGATGCGGTTGCCGACCGCGCCATAGCCGGAGAACCAGCCGTTGAAAAAATTGCGCGTGTACAGCTGGTAGACCATGCTCGCGCCGCTGGAAAAGCCCGCCGCGTAGTAATTCAGAATGCACGGATTGGCCGGACCCGCCCCGCAGGCATATCCGCCTTCCAGTTCAGTCAATATCTTGCCAACAAACTCGGTGTCGGAATGGCCGTGTGCCGCTTTCAGGCCATCGAAATCCGGCAGGCCTTCCTTAACCGTGTTCCATTTGCGTTTGCCGTTGATCGGCTGCGCCACCGGCAGCACCAGAAACGCTGTGGCCTGCTGATTTTGCCAGTGCCCGGCCACGGCGTCACCGGTGCCGCCACCGCCATGAAACATGAACACGGCGTTGGCCTGTTGCACGCCCGGCGGAATGCTGAGGCAGAAATAACGCGCTTGTGGGTTGTTGTTGACGTCCGGCACCGGCACCGTGCAGGTTAAAAACCCCTGCGCCTGCGTCGGACACAGGGTCTCGCCGGCAATGACGTTGTTGAGGTTGCACAGCATTTGCGCCTGCGCGCTGAGGCCCAGCCCCAGCATCAATAACATAACAATCGATTTCTTCATGTGTACTCTCCTTTTCCTTAACTCTCATGTGTGTATGCATGCGACCGGTTCAGGTGCACAGGGCACGGTCCAGTCGCGCCGCCCCGGCGTGCATGCGCATCCGGATGCAACGCCCATTGTGTCCCCGTCGCACCCCACTGGCCAGAGGGCTGGTCTGAAGGTGCTGTGAATGTCGCACAATTTCGTGTGTTTTTCGCACCCCGTCGACAACGACCAACACCTGCAGCACTTGCTGCAGACGTGACCACACCCCTTGCCTTCGCGCCGCGGCGTTGCTATGATGTGCGCATCAATAATCCATCCCATCGGAGGCGCACATGATTGCATGTCAAACCCTCCGGGCCGTGAATCGCTGAACGATTTTTCGGGCCCGGCCAAAGGCCGGGGTTGATCTCAGCCCCGCAGTCCCAATTCGACTTGGGCGCGCGCACGCGCGTCAGGGGTACACATGCAACATTCTCATTCGCTTCACTCGCTGGGCTGGCGAGCTTTTTTTCAACAACAACTGAGCCTGGACGAATGGCACAGCGTTGAACCGGTCCGTGTGCTGGCACGGCACCGCTCTCATCTGCAATTGATCACCGGATCCTTGAAGGGCCTGAACGCACCGATCACGCCGCGCATGCCGCCGCTGGTGGCCGGTGACTGGCTGCTGCTGGACGCCGAGGGGCGTTTCATCCGGGCGCTGGACCGACACACCGAATTCACCCGCAAAGCCCCAGGCACACGCCACGCGGTGCAATTGCTGGCGGCCAACATCGATGTGGTGTGGCTGGTCACCGCACTGAACCGGGATTTCAATCTGAATCGCACGGAACGGCAGCTGGCCCTGGTCCACGACGCCGGGGCCCAGGCGGTGCTGGTGTGCAGCAAAGCCGATTTGTGCGCGCAGACTGAAGACAAGCTGGCAGAAATCGCCGCACTGGATCCGCAATTGCCGGTGCACGCCGTCAATGCCCTGGATGCAGACAGTGTGAAATTCCTGGAACATTGGTGTCAGGTCGGCACCACGCTGGCGTTGCTGGGTTCATCCGGGGTGGGTAAAACCACGCTGATCAACACCCTCTCAGGCACCGGGGAACTGGCCACACAGCCGGCGCGCGCGGACGACGACAAAGGGCGGCACACCACCACCTCGCGCAGCCTGCATCGCTTGCCGGGCGGCGCGCTGGTGCTGGACACGCCGGGCCTGCGTGAGTGGCAGTTGGACACCGACGCCCAGGCGGTGCGGCGCACCTTCAAAGACATTGACACTTGGGCGCGTCAATGCCGTTTCAGCGATTGTCGGCACGCGGGGGAGCCGGGCTGTGCAGTGCAGGCCGCCATCGAGGCCGGTTCACTGGACGCGCGCCGGCTGCGCAGTCACAACAAATTGCTGGCCGAACAGCAGCGCAACCAGGCGACCCTGCAGCAAACGCGTGCTCGCGAGCGCACCCAGGGCCGCTTGTATCGACGCATCCAACGCGACAAAAACGCGCGCAAAGACGGATGAATCGCGGGGCGAAATTGCGTTGAGGCTGAAACCAAACAGGGCCGCCCATGAAGGCGGCCCTGTTCATTCAATCAATGGAATCGTTGACTCAAGCAGATTGAGATCAGATCGACGCCGCACGCGGTGATCGCCACGTCGTCAATGCTCCAGCCTTCGGCGCGGCCGTCGGAAACCCCAGTCCAACCACAGTTGTTCTGCTTGATCAAAAAATCAATATGATCTTGAGCGGCCCGAACCGCGCTGGATGAATCAGTCGTCAAACCCGTGGTAAAAAATCAGATCGCTTTCCAATGCGCCGATGTCGCAACGGGCCACGCCATCGCCGTTGTTATCCTGAGGCCGCGTTCGACCAATTTGGTCAAACTGCTGGCAAGCGTTGGGATCGCCCACATTGACCGGCAGGGGACTGCCCTGGTCAATCGCCGGACTGGTCGGCGCCAGGCGGTGATATCGAAACAGGACGGTAAATGGATACACTGAAGCGAGTGGATGCAGTTGTGGATCGACGGCCGACTGATTGCCGGAAACGGCGGGTAAATTGCAACTGCCGTCTGCATCGATGTTGTGCCCACCGTTGGCATCGCCGGTGTTGACCAGACCGGTGTCCAGCGGGCCGCAGTCGGCCTCGCCGTTGTAGGCAAAAATACTGTTGCGCACAAACAGGTTGAAATTGTCCGGCATGAAATCAAAAAAACGCAGACCCCAGCCGCCGTTGCCCGCCACCGTGAGGTTGACCGCGGTCAAATCGGTGTTCAGCGCTGACAAACCATTGACGCAATCGTCGCCCTGTTTGTCGCTGCCGTTGCCACTGATGGTGGTGTTGAAAACCTGCAAGGCCGCGCCGCCGTTGACGCTTTCCACCGCGCTGACACAACCCGGCACGCTGGCATCGACGCCGTTGTTGTTGATGAAAGCATTGCGAATCACCAGGGTGCCGGCGCGGTGCGCAATGGCGGCGCCTTCCGGCTGCACCGTGGTCAGGGACAAGCCATTGAATGACACGTCGGTGAATTGCACCAGGGCATTGTCTGCGCGGATCATCAAACCGCCGCCGATGTTGGCCTGATTGAATGAAATCACCGAATTGAATGCGTTGAAGGTGTTCACGCTGTCGTGCACCAGCACACCGCCGCCAACGGGATTGGCGCTGTCGACCAGGGCATTGCCACCCATCAGGATCACCCCCATCAAAGACACCTCGGCGGCCTGGGAGATTTCCAACACGCGGTCGATGCCGTTGGCATTGATCACCGGCAAATCCAGCAGGGTATCGATCGGTGTGCCCGGATGCACGCCGATGATCAGAGAATCGGTGATGTCCAGATCACCGAATGCCTCGTCCGTGGCCCCGCTGGTGAGGCTCAGGGTGAACACATCTCTGGCTAACAGCAGGATGCCGTCGGGGGATGGCAGCGCGTTGCTTTCCTGAATCGCCGCACGCAGTGAGCAAAAGCCGTTGGTATCGGCGCACACGCCATCCCCGGGCGTGGCATCCAGGGTGTCAATGGTGACATCGACGGTGAAATTGACGGCGTGCACAACGGGTGAGAGGCACGCGACCAGTAAACAGACTGCAAAACGCATCATAAACTCCTTGTTTGACCTGTCCTCAAAGTACCACAACGCGCAACACCCATGTGAATGAATCCACGGCTTTTTACGCCGCGTGGCGGCGCGGATGGTGCGTTTGTTAAAAATATGTAAACAATGATTAAATTCGCACCCAAAAATCACCGCCATTCGAACCGCGTTTTATACTGTGTGTGTCGGGCGGTGCGCATCGCGGGTGGCGCGGTCGCACCGGGCATTTCAGAACAGACCGTATTTACCGTCTGAAAGCACGCCTGGCCGGGTTGCAATGCGCCCAAACTGAGGGCTTGATTCGACGGCCTTAAAGGCCCGGTGTTCACACCCCTACTAAAGGCTAATACAACTCGTCTTCACATTTTTTTAACATGTTCGAGTAACCTGAACCAATTGGAGGAAAGTCCATGAAGATTAAACGCAAGCTCATTGCAGCGGCCGTGTGTTCGTCGCTGTTGTGGGGAGGGAGCGCCTGGTCCGCTGACGACAAGTATGAACAGCTTGAAGACAAGATCAATGCGCTGGAGAAAATGGTGCAGCAGTTGAAGCAGGAACTGGCATCCAAGCCCAGCGCGCCGATGGCTGCAAAAGATTCTGGGCCAGCAAAAGACGCCTCAGGGGCCACGCACAGCTATAAATTCGGTGGGTTCATTAAAACCACTGGCACCTGGTCGTCCTACAGCGACGGCGATCTGGCTTCAGGCAGCGCCGGCCGTGATTTCTACATTCCCGGCACCATCCCGGTGGGTGGCGACGGCGAGGAAACCGATTTTGATTTCAATGCCAAAGAGTCACGGATCAATTTCAGAAGCGATCACGTGCTCGCCAACGGCGACAAACTGGGCACCTTCATCGAGATGGACTTTCTGCTGCCCCCGGGCGGCGACGAGCGCATCTCCAACTCGTACAACCCGCGTCTGCGGCACGCCTTCCTGACTTACAACAACTGGTTGTTCGGGCAAACCTGGAGCACCTTCCAGAACGTCGGCGCCTTGCCGGAATCCGTGGACTTCCTGGCCGCATCCGAGGGCACCGTGTTTGAACGTCAGCCCATGGTGCGCTACACCAATGGCCCGTGGCAGGTGGCACTGGAAAACCCGGAAACCACCGTCACACCGTTCGGCGGCGGCGGTCGCATTGTATCGGATGACAACGGCATGCCGGATCTGGTGCTGCGTTACAACCACACCGCCGACTGGGGTCATTTGACCGTCGCCGGTTTGTTCCGCCAATTGCAGCTGGACGCGGTCGGTTCGGACGAAAGCACCAGTTCATTCGGCGTCAGCCTGTCGGGTAAAGTCAACGTTGGCGACCGCAACGATTTCCGCTGGATGTTCAGCACCGGCAGTGGCATGGGCCGCTACCTGGGCCTGAACACCGCCAACGGCGCGGTGATCACCAACACCGGCTCGCTGGATTCCATCGATTCCACCGCAGCCCTGGCCGCGTATCGTCACCACTGGAACGACCGCTGGCGGTCGAATTTCATTCTGTCGCAGATCAGCATCGACAACGACACCGACTACACCGGTTTCGGCGTCACTGAATCGGTCCACAGTGTGCAAGTTAACCTGTTGTTCTCCCCGGTTGACAAACTCACACTGGGCCTGGGTCTGTTGCATGCCAACAGAGAAATTGAATCCGGCGTAGACGGCGAAATGACCCGCCTGATCTTCTCAGCAAAATACGCGTTCTGAAGATCCGTATACCTGGGTTAAACTCACAGGGAGTCCATGCGGGCTCCCTTTTTTAATTCGATGCGCCTGAAAACGACACGCAATAATTTCATCCATCGGCAGCACAGCATTGGACGGTACATCCGCTGTGACGATTGATCGCGTCGACTTGAGCCTGGCGGCTCTGGTGAGGTCCGCAACAAGGGTTCAATAGCTCAACGGCCCCGTGTGTTGCGACCGCTGTTATGGCA
>JBNLBT010000107.1:0-11300 GCA_050303435.1 Marinicellaceae bacterium | reverse complement strand
CAGACCTCCGCCGAAGTGGTGCAACGATTCGGGCTTCTGCTGACGCGCATTGATCAGGTCATTCTGGCCGTGTTTGTGCTGGAAATTGCCGCGCGGCTGTGGGTGCACCGGCTGGCTTTTTTCAAAGACCCGTGGGGGGTGTTTGATTTCATCGTGGTGATGATCGCGCTGGTGCCGGCCAGCGGACCGCTGTCGGTGCTGCGCGCCTTCCGCGTGATCCGTGTGCTGCGTTTGATCTCGGTGTCCGGCAGCATGCGCGCGGTGGTCTCGGCGTTGTTGCAGTCCTTGCCCGGCATGGGGTCCATCATCGCTTTGCTGAGCATTATTTTCTACGTTGCGGCGGTGATTGCCACCACCCTGTATGGCGCCGATTTTCCGCAATGGTTCGGCACCCTGGGGCGTTCACTGTACAGCCTGTTTCAGATCATGACACTGGAAAGCTGGTCTATGGGCATCGTGCGGCCGGTGATGCAAACACACCCTTCGGCCTGGGTGTTTTTTGTGCCATTCATCCTGCTGGCCACCTTCACCATGCTCAATCTGTTCATCGCCGTGGTGGTCAACGCGATGCAGACCAAACATGAAATCGAACAGGGCATCAGCGACCGCGAAGCCATCGCGGAGGCGCATTCCGAACGCGAAGCCCTGCTGCAGGAAATCACCGCGTTAAGACGGCAAATGCGCGATCTGGCGCAACGCATACCGTCGCGCGAAGGCGATTGATTCCTGGCCCGATGTGCGCTGCAAAATGCCGGGCGTCGGGCTGTTAAAAAAACAGTTGCCAAGCGCTGAAGTTGCGCCATAATACGCGCATTCCCCGCGTCCGGTTGCGGGTCACGTTGCGCCGTGCGTAGTCCACGTCGTGGCCGACCAGGTCCCGGACTTGAGCGACGCGGGCCATCCTTACATCAAGGTGTTTCATGAAGCCAGCCGCTTGCGCCGGTGTTAAATTTCTGATCGTATCCCGCTGGGGTGAATTGCTCGACATCGCCTGCGCCATCAAACAATCCGGTGCGCTCGTTAAATATTATATTGAGGACAAGCCCAGTCGCGGCATCGGCCACGGTTTTGTGCCGATCACCCGGGACTGGCGCAAGCACCTGGACTGGGCCGACCTGATTATTTTTGATTACACCGGCTACGGCGCGGTGTGTGAAGCCCTGCGTGCCGAAGGTCGTCACGTGATCGGCGGCACGCGCTACACCGACCGCCTGGAGCTGGACCGGCAGTTCGGCCAGAATGAACTGCGCAAGCACGGCGTGCGGGTGCTCAATTCGCATGAGTTCAACTCGTTTGCCGACGCCATCCGCCACGTGACAGAAAACCCGCACGCCTACGTGATCAAACCCTGCGATGAAATTCAGGAATTGAAGCAATTGCTGTTCGTAGGCCAGGATGAGGCCGGCGCCGATGTGATTCGTGTGATGAAAGCCTATGAGCGCACCTGGGGCAATGAATTCGGTCGCTTTCAGTTGCAACGCAAGGTCACCGGGGTGGAAGTGTCGGTGTCCGGATTTTTCAATGGCAGCGATTTTGCCCGCCCGCTGAACATCACCTTTGAACACAAAAAACTGTTCCCCGGCGAGCTCGGTGTGGCCACCGGCGAGATGGGCACCAGCATGCTGTGGGTCGACGACTCGCCGCTGTTTGACGCCACCCTGGGGCTGTTCACTGAAACCCTGCGTGCGCAACGCTTCATCGGTTCCATTGACATCAACTGCATCGTCAATCACCACGGCATCTACCCGCTGGAATTCACCGCCCGCTTTGGTTTTCCGCAGATTTTCATCCAGCGCGCCGGCCTGCGTGAACCCATCGGCGATGTGCTGATGCGCCTGGCGCGTGGGGAATTGCAGCGTTTTCGCGTGCGCAAAGGCTATCAGGTCGGCGCCTACATGGCGGTGCCGCCGTTTCCATTCACCGACCGCAAAAGTTTTGAGTTGTTTTCCAAGGACTCGGTGGTGATTTTCAAGAAACCGATGGCCGAAGGCATTCACCCGATGCACTTGAAAAAAATCAACAACGAATGGCTGGTGACCGGCGACACCGGCCTGGCCCTGCTGGTCTCCGGCACCGGTTTGACCATGGCCGAAGCACAAAAACAGATGCGCAACCGCATTTCTCAGGTGATTCTGAACAACGCCTATTACCGCACCGACATCGGCGACCGCTGGGTGGAAGACTCCGATCGCCTGCGCGCCTGGGGTTTGTTGTGAGCACCGAGGGCGGAAACGCCGCGACGCTGGTGGCGCTGCCCTGGCCGGCGCAGGCCTATCTGCACATGCTGCCGGTGGACTGGCGCGACGAATTGCTGGCCATGCCCGACCGCGCGGCCACGGCCACGGTGTATGCGCTGCAAAGCGCCGGCGAGTTGCTGTGCGGTGGGGTGGTCTGGCACGCGCGTCACGCCGGCACTTCGGCGCTGGAAGATGCGCACGCGACCCTGTTCGATGCGAACTGGCACTACATCGGTTTTCTGTGGGTGCCGGTGCATTTGCGCGGCCGCGGTCACGGCGCGCGCTGGTTGGCGCTGCTGCCGGCGGTGCACCGCGCGGCCGGATTCTGGCTGACCGTGGAATCGCAGGGTCTGATTGATTTTTACCGCGCCTGCGGTTTTGCCCTGCAGTCGTCCGACGACGGCGAAGAATGGTTGTTGCAGCGCGCCTGTCAGTAACGCAGCAATGGCGGCGTGCCGCGCTGCTCAGTGAGCATTGACTGCGGGCAAACGGCGCTGCACGCGGCCCCCTGTGCGGACGATTCAAAGTTTAATTCAGCGTTTCAAAATATGTGCGCAGGCTCTAAACTGTGCCCATGAACGCATCGAAATTACACACCATCCGTGCGGCCAGAGCCGCCGACTTGCCGGTGCTGCTGGAGTTTGAGCAGCAAATCATCGCCACCGAACGGCCGATGGACCCAACGCTGAAACAAAAACAGACCATTCATTACTACGATCTGGCGGCGTACATCGACGCCGAGGACGTGGAAGTGCTGGTGGCCGAATGCGACGGGCGCGTGATCGGCAGTGGCTACGGCCAGATCCGCGCGCGTCAGGCGCACTACAGGCACAGCCACCTGGGCTACATCGGGTTTCTCTACGTGCGCCCGGAACACCGCGGCCAGTCGGTCTGTCAGAACATCCTGGCGGCGCTGGATGGCTGGTTTGCCGAACGCGGCATCCTAGAGGTTCAGTTGCAGGTTTACAGCCGCAACCCGGCGGCCATCCGCGCCTATGAGAAGGCCGGCTTCACGCCGCATTTGCTGACCATGCGGCGTTCAGCTGCGCGCTGCTGAAGCGCTCGAATGGGTCGCCGCATCGGTGGACTGCTGCCGTTTTAATTCACGGGCAATGGCGCCGGGTGAAGCGGTGTTGCGCGCCATCAGGGCGTAGGCCACCGGCACAATGAAGAGGGTGAACACGGTCGAGGCCAGCACCCCGGCCAGCACCACAATGCCGATCACCACGCGCGTCTCGGCGCCGGCGCCAGAGGCCAGAATCAGTGGCACCGCGCCGGCCACGGTGGTCAGACCGGTCATGATGATCGGCCGGAAGCGCACCTTGCAGGCGCTTAAGAGGGCGCGGTGAAAGCACAGGCCTTGATCGCGCAACTGGTTGGCAAATTCAACGATCAGGATGCCGTTTTTGGCCGCCAGTCCGACCAGCATGATCAGACCGATCTGTGAATAAATGTTCAATGAGGCACCGGCCAGATACAGGCCCAGCAGACCGCCGCCCATGGCCAGCGGCACCGTGAGCATGATCACCAGCGGGTGCACGTAGGATTCGAACTGTGCCGCCAGCACCAGAAACACCACGCCGATGCCCAGCAGGAACACGAACAGCATGGAACCGCCGGCAAAGATGAAATCGCGCGATTGGCCTTTGTAATCAATCACGGCCTGTGGCGGCAAGTGTTCACGCACCAGCGCGTTGAGGTGATCGAGCGCTTCGCCGAGGCGGTAGCCGGCGGCCAGATTGGCTTCCAGTGTGACCGCGCGGATGCGGTTGTAGCGCGTCAGCGTCTCGGCGG
Source organism: Marinicellaceae bacterium (assembly GCA_050303435.1). Lineage (GTDB taxonomy): Bacteria > Pseudomonadota > Gammaproteobacteria > Xanthomonadales > Marinicellaceae > JBNLBT01. The sequence goes on along the minus strand of JBNLBT010000107.1, from coordinate 7,269 downwards.
CGCCGTATTCATTGATCTCCACCAGATTCGATAAAGGAATCAATTCGCCGGTGCGGTCCGAACGCACGTAGATGTTCTGCACATCGTCAAAGGAACGCTGCTGAGCGCGTTCGCCTTCCAGCACCACGTCGTATTCCTCGCCCTGGTCCATGAAGGTGGTGACGTTGCGCCCGCCCATCATGGTCTGCAGGGTGCGGCCGATTTCCTGAATGGTCACGCCGAGGTCGGCCGCGCGCGTGTAATCGACGTCAAAGTCAATCTGCGGTCGGGTGGCTTTGTAGTTGCTGTCCAGTCCTTCCAGACCCGGGTTGTCCTCGGCCAGCAGGTTCAGCAATTGATCGCGCCATTCGGCCAGTTCGGCGTAGCTGGCGCCGCCGATCACGAATTGCACCGGTTTTTGCGTGCCGCCGCCGAGGCCCTGACGCATCACCGGGAACGCACGCACGCCGGGCATGGCGTGCAATTCGGCGCGGATTTCATCCATGATGTCCCAGGCCGGTCGGCGCTGGCCCCATTGATCCAGCAACACGATGATCAGGCCGCTGGAAAAATTTTCGATGTTGCCGAAGGCGCGCGGTGCGCGCACCAGCAGGCGCTTGAATTCACCGCTGTCGACGTAGCGCATCAGACGCTGTTCGATGGTGTCCATGTACTTTTCCATGTACTCAAAGCTGGCCCCTTCCGGGCCGTTGATCATGATGAAAAAGGCGCCGCGGTCTTCGGCCGGACTGAATTCCCGGGCGATGCGCGGGAACAGCAAACCGGTGGCCACCAGCAGGGCAATGAACACGCCGATGGTCAAGGCCGGGCGCCGCAGGGCGCGGCCGATCAGTCGCACGTAGCCGTTGCGCTGGCGATTGATCTGGCGGTTCACGCCACGCAGCAGCCGGTTGGATTTATTGTGCCCCGATTGCAGCATTTTCGAGGCCAGCATCGGCGACAGGGTCAGCGCCACCAGCGATGAAAAACCCACCGCCGCGGCGATGGTCAGGGCAAACTCGGTGAACAGGCGGCCGATGTCGCCCTGCAGAAAGGTGATCGGCACAAACACCGAAATCAGCACCAGGGTGGTGGCCACCACCGCAAAGCCGACCTGGCGGGCGCCGCGGAACGACGCCACCAGCGCCGTTTCGCCTTTCTCCTGCATGCGCCGCACGATGTTTTCCAGCATCACGATGGCGTCGTCGACCACCAGTCCGATGGCCAGCACCAGCGCCAGCAGGGTCAGCAGATTGATGGAAAAGCCCAGCGCGTAAATGACAATGAAGGTGGCCACGATCGACACCGGCACGGTCACCGCCGGAATCAGCATGGCGCGCATTGAGCCAAGAAACAGGTAAATCACCGCAACCACGCAGAGCATGGCGATGAACAGGGTCAGATACACTTCGCTGATGGCCGCCTCAATGAACACCGAGGCGTCGTAGCTGGGTTCGATGCTCATGCCCGGCGGCAGGTTCTGGTTCAGTCGCGCGGTCAGGGCTTTGACCGCGCGCGCCACTTCAATGGTGTTGGCGTTGGACTGTTTGATGGTGCCGATGCCGACCATGGGCACGCCGTTGCCGCGAAACAGGGTGCGGTCTTCCTGCAGGCCAAGCTCCACCCGCGCCACGTCGCCCAGGCGGATCAGATGACCGTCCGCGCCTTCGGCCAGCACCAGCGTGGCAAAATCTTCCGGGCGTTTGAAATGGCGGTTGACGCGCGCCTTGAACAGGCGCTGTTCGGACTCCAGGCTGCCGGCCGGCAATTCGATGTTCTCGGCGCGCAGCGCGCGTTCCACGTCCGACACACTCAGGCCACGCGCGGCCAGTTCCATGCGGTCCAGCCACACGCGCATGGCGTAGCGCAGGCCGCCGCCGACGCGCACGCGCGCCACCCCGTCGAGGGTGGAGTACTGATCGACCAGGTAGCGTTCGGCGTAGTCGGTCAATTCCGGCACCGTCATGCGGTCGCTGGTCAGGTTTTGCCAGATCACCACGTCGTTGCTGGAGTCAACTTTTTGCACTTCCGGAGGCTCGGCCTCTTCGGGCAGGTTGTCCTGCACCCCGGCGATGCGGTCGCGCACGTCATTGGCCGCGGCGTCGATGTCGCGGTTGATGGAAAACTCGATGGTCACGCTGGATTCGCCGTCCTGCGAAGACGATTCAATGAATTCAATGCCCTCGATGCCGGAGATGCGTTCCTCAATGATCTCGGTGATGCGGGTTTCCACGATGTTGGCCGGTGCGCCGGGGTAATTGACTTCCACGGTCACCACCGGCGGGTCGATGTCGGGGTATTCGCGCAGGCCCAGGCGCTGGAAGGACACCAGGCCGAAGGCGATCAACAGCAGCGAGATCACCGAAGCGAACACCGGGCGTTTGACGGACAGATCGGTGAGCAACATGTCAGCCGCGCTCCGGCGCACTCACCAGGCGCACTTGCGCGCCGGGGCGCAGGCGCTGTACGCCTTCGGTCACCAGGCGGTCGCCGGCGTTCAGGCCGTCAATGATTTCCGCTTCGCCGCGGCGCCGCGCGCCCAGTCGCACCGCGCGTTTGGCCACCGTCAGGGCGCCACCGGCGTCTTCCAGTACGACATACACGTGGTGGCGGTCGGCTTCGGTGAGCAGGGCTTCTTCCGGGATCACCAGGGCCTGCCGCGGGTTGATGCGCAATTGCACGCGCATCAGCAGGCCCGGTTTCAGGGCGCCGTCGCTGTTGTCCAGCAAGGCGCGCACCGCGATCGATCGGGTCACCGGATCCACGCGGCTGTCGATGCTGGTCACCTCGCCTGAGAAGGTGCGCTCGGGAAACGCCCGCGTGTCGGCGGCGATCGGCAGGCCCGGGTGCAGCGCCTGCAAATGCCGCGCCGGCACGGAAAAATCCAGTTTCATCACGCGCACGTCGTCCAGCGTGGTGATCACCGTGCCCGGCTGCGCCAGCGCACCAATGGAAATGTTGCGCAGGCCGACCACGCCGTCAAACGGCGCGCGCACGCGGCGCTGGGCGATGCGCGATTCGATTGCCTGGATGCGCGCGCGGGCGGTTTCCACTTCGCGTTGCTGGGTGTCCAGCGCGGCTTTGGACGCGGCATTTTGCGCGGTCAACGGTTGCAGGCGATCAATTTGACGCTGCGCTTCGGCCAGCCTGGATTGTTCTTCCGCCAGTTCGGCCTGTTGAAGCCGCGCATCACCACCAGAACGTCGCCGGCTTTGACCTGTTGGCCGTCCTCGAAATTGACCTCGGTGACCAGTTCGGTCACGGTCAGGGTGAGATTCACGCTTTCATTGGCACGCAAGGTGCCAAGCGCTTCGATTTCATCGGCAAATTCGGTGGTTGTGACGGTGACTGCCACCACCGGCACCGGATCTTCTGCGGCCGTGGCGCGCGGATTGTGTGCCATGAGTGGCAGCAACGCAAGGGCGATTGGAAAAATTTTCATGGCCCGTATTATATGCTTTTTAGCGACGCGCCGTGCGCTCTTTGCTGCCTTGTGTTGCCTGCTGGGGCGCCCCGTCTTGCCGGCGTACGAAATGCGCCGTCCGATGCGCCTTGAGGGTGGCGCGGGCACGCGCCATCCGCTATGATATCGCCCTGAGGCCAACCACTGTGGAGCGCTGTCCATGACACTCGAAACCTTGCTGAAAGAACACATTCGCGAAGTGCCGGATTTTCCCAAACCGGGCATTTCATTTAAGGACATCACGCCGTTGTTGAGAAATCCGGAGGTTTCCAGGCGCATCGTTGCGGCGTTTGTCGAGATCGCCGAGCCGCTCGGGCTGGACGCCATCGCTGGCATTGATTCGCGCGGCTTTCTGTTCGGCGCCTCGCTGGCCCGGGCCATGGACCTGCCGTTTGTGCTGGTGCGCAAAAAAGGCAAATTGCCCGGTCTGACGATTTCGCAATCCTACGCGCTGGAGTACGGATCGGCGATTCTGGAAATGCACGCGGACGCACTGAAGCCGGGTCAGCGGGTGCTGATACACGACGATTTGCTGGCCACTGGCGGCACCGCTGACGCCAGCGCGCGGCTGGTGCAAAAGCTCGGTGCCGAGGTGGCGGCCTTTGCCTTTGTGGTCAACCTGTCGTTTCTCAACGGCGCCGAGCGACTGCAAAATGACCACGCGCCGTGCCATTCACTGGTGCACTACTGAGCGCGGCACGGGACCGGCGCGGGGCGCGCATCAGTCTTCAAATCCATCCCTGAAAATCAGATCCAGCGGCGGCAGGGCCACCGCGGCTTCGTCGGCGCCGATGTAGACCGTACTCGGCGAACGCGCATCGCCGTCGTAATCGTCGACAATGAAATCCACCGGGGTGCCCGAGAGCAGCGCATCGCCCACTGAGGCGCCGTCCAGGTGCAGATTGCCGCCGCTCTGATTGACGAATTGCACCGGCGTGGACACGGCAAAATCGTTGCGGCCGGTATCCATCCGCAAATCTTCCAAGTCGTCGTAGCCCAGCCCATCCCAGTTGACCAGGTCGCTGCCGGCGCTGACGTAGTTGTTGTAATCGCATTCGGGCACCGCGTCGGAACCGTCCAGCAACAGCGCAGGTCCGCTGCCGGTGTTGATCAGGATGTTGTTGATGAACCACATGTTGCCGCCCATGCCGGTGGCTTGCACAGGCAACACATCGGCGACGATGCTGTTGTTCAGGGTGTAGATCAAATTGACCGAGGTGTGCATGTTGATGCCCAGCCCGGCGAGGATGAAATTGTTGCCGAGCAGGCCCGGTTCAAAAAATGAACGCCCGTCGGTGCCTTCGATTTCAAAGCCGGTGGTGTTCAGGCCGGTCAGCTGCAGTTTGTTGCCCAGCGCGGTGATGCCGCGTGTGAACAGGGTGTGCACGGCGACAAAATCGTCGTAATCGCTGGTGAACAGGTTGCCGGTGAGCACCAGGTAATCGTCGTCGCTGTACAGCCCGCGTTCGCTCTGGTCATCGAAATGGTTGTACTCAACCAGCAGATCTTCGCCGCGCGGCTGGGTGAAGGCGAAGGCGCTCAGGTACAGCGCTTCTGAGCCGCCGTTGAAGGTGTTGCCGGTGAATTCCAGTGCGTCCTGCCCCGGGTCATTGGAATACACCAGCGCCGCGTGCGATCCGCTCGCGCCGCTTTGCCCGTTGAAGGTGTTGTTGAGAAAACGGATGTGATCGGAATCGCCGTCGATGTCCAGCAGACGGCCGTAGCCGTTGTTGGCGGTGGAAGTGAACTGCAGATAGGAAAAGCGCACGTGTGAAGTGTCGATCAGGCGCACCACCCAGTTGTCGTCGGCGCCCGCGGCGCTGTAACGCAGATCCGGCGGGTTGTTGATGTTGGCCGCGCGAATCCAGAGTTCATCCGCCGCGTCGCCGAAGCGCGCCACTTCGTGCAGGGTGCGGTGCACGATGTAAGAGCCGCCGCGTATGCGCAGGGTCACCGGACCGGTCATGCCGCGCGCGCTGAGGTGATCCAGCGCTTCATTGGGGTTGAGAAAATCCGGGCTCGCACCACCGACGGTGTAAAAGCCGCTGACGGTGTCGGCGTTGTTCAGCGGCGCAATGGGCACGCCGGCGTCGGCGCCGCGGTACACCCGGTATTCACCGCGCAGATCGCCGTCGACGTCTTCGGGCACCGAAGCCAGCAGCGGCGCCAGCAGGCTGAACTCGGCGTCCGACGGCGCGGCCAGACGCAGGTCATTGGTGCCCGCGGTGCTGATGAAACTGACGGACTGATCCAGCGAATGCAGGTCCATGCCGGTCTCGGCACTCAACGCCGCCGCGTCGGCGTAGTCGGTGCCTTCCCAGTCGATCGGGAAGGCGCCACTGGAATAAAACAGGTTGTAGTCGCTTTCACTGAGTTCGGCGCCGCCGCTGAGCACCTGCAGCGCGTAACCGCCACCGTCGTGCACAAAAATGTTGTTGCGCAGGCGCACGTCCTGCGAATCGTCGCTGATCATCATCGCCGGCGCGCTGACGTCGGTGACGCGCACGGTGTTGTGATACACGCTGACGTTGTCGTTGGCGATGAAAATGCCGCGCGAGCCGTTCAAAGAACGCAGCGCCACCAGGTTGTTGACCACGCGCGATTCGAAGGCCGAACCGCCGAAGGCAAAGACCCAGATGCCGGCCATGCCGGTGCGCACGTCCAGTTCGTTGTTTTCAATCACCGGCGAGGCGTCCTCGGCGTCGATGGCCACGTAGGACGCGTCGGATATGGTGTGGTCGTTGATGAAGTTGTCGCGGATGATTGCGCCGGAGGATCCGGTTTCAATGGCGCGTTCAATCTGCCCGCCGAAGCTGTTGCCGCTGATCTCCAGACCGAGCGAATCCAGGCCGCCGAAAATGTAGTCAAAATCAATGCCCCGTTCACCGCCGGTGAAGGTGTTGTTGAGAAAGGCGTTGTTGTTGTGTTCACCGGTTTCGTCCTGCAGCACCAGGGTGCCGAGGGTCAACTGGCCGGAAAATTCGCAGTTCTCCACGATCACGTCGTGGCTGCCGCCGGCGAACAGCAGCAGATCGGCGAAATTGGCATTGGCGGCGACGAAGTGCATGCCGCGCACGGTGATGTGGTGCGCGCCGTCGATTTTGAGCACCCAGTTGTTGGCCGCGCCGGCGGTGGAGTATTGCCAGGTGACCGAGGTGAACGGCTGATCGCGGCGAAAGGTCACGCGGTCATCGGCGTTGCCGGTGCGGGTGAAATCCAGCAGCGTGATCTGCTCGTCGTAGGTGCCGGTGTGGATGACGAAATCCACCGGCGCGGAAATGCCGTTGGCGTGCAGGTCATTGACCGCCGCCTGAATGCTGGCGTAGTCCGGTGTGGTGCCGCCGATGTCGTAGGCGCCGGCCAGCGGCACCGCGCCGGCCTGCGCGCAACTGAACAGCGCGGCCAGGCCCGCTGCGCAATAATAGATTGTCTTGTTCATTCGATTCTCTCCCTGTTGTTGGTTCGCTCTGCCATGATAGCCGCGGGCGCGAAAATTGCATCCACGTCGCGCATAAATCATTGAAAAATCACCGGATCGTCACGTTGTCGCTGCGACGCGGGTCAAACGCGTTCATTCATCCCAACGCGCCGCACCGCCATCGGTTGACAGCGGCGCTGAGACAATCGAAGGCGTAAACGCCATCGGCGTCAATGCGCGTGCGCCCGCACGTCCACTTGGCGACTGGCGTCGTTGGCCGCGCGCACTGCCGCCAGCATGGCGTCCAGGGTGGCGCGGGTCAGCAGGCGGCCGTCGACGATCACCGCTTCGATGGCGCGGGTGTGACCGATGTCTTCCAGCGGGTTGGCGTTCAGCAGCACCAGATCGG
>JBNLBT010000106.1:0-11398 GCA_050303435.1 Marinicellaceae bacterium | reverse complement strand
GCCACCTTGGTCAACACCAGTTCATGCGATTGCGTCATCAGCTCGGCCGCTTCAATCTCACTCAGATTCATGTGACTGGCAATGGCCTCAATGATGGCCTTGTGGTAAACAAGTGAAGTATTCTGAGCAAAACTCAATGTGTCCAACACATCGAGAGGCGGCGCGTCTGTTGAATATTCACGGTCACAGATTCTCTTGTGATATTCTTCCAGTGCCACGCCATACACAGTCACCAGCTGCGCGTCCTGTGAACTGACCAGCACCTTCAAAGCCGGCAAGGTGGTCAAATTCATCTGCAGAATCACGTCGCTTTGTCGGCAGTATTTTTCCCATTTGTGGCGCGTTTGGTGAATCGAAGCCCAGGCATCGCCCATTTGCGCCGAAGTCCAGTCAAACGCCCCGCTGTCCAGATCATCGAGGAATTCCGAGATGGATCCATTGGTGCCCACCGCCGACTTGAGCTGGGGAATGCTGACCTCCACTTTGCGCAAATCATAACCACCCGAAGCCCGCCGTTGATGCGCCTGCGCGGCCATCCGGTAGTCCTTGCCGCGTTTCATCACCCCGGGAAAATGTTCTTCCATGTCGATGCTTGGCGTCAAACAGCGCGGTCCACCGATGGCGTTTTCCAGCCAGCGACCCTTGACCGTTTTTGAAGCCACTGGATAGCCATCGAACGGCTCTTCCCACAGGTGCATGCGAAAGCGCAAGCGGCCACATTCAGTTGCATTGTCCGGCGGCGTGCCGTGGTAGCCCGCCAGCATGCCCATCTGGCTGGGCTGATAATTGAATATTCTCAAGCGCCAGGATTTATAGCAGCTTGGGGTGTGATACGTCGATGGCGAGACCCATTTTTCCATGGGATTGGGAAATAATAATGGGTCAAACAGGGCAAAATCACTCATCGGCGCATCGCGGCAATTCGGCTTGTTGTCCAAAGCATCGGCCGTTTCAATCCAGGCCAGGGAAATAAAACACACGAGCGCCGCGCGCACCCACAACACAATTAATGCATGCATGATGAATCCTCTCTTGATTGGCGCCATTCACACAACGGCGTCACTGCGCGCCTCTCCCTCGGTCTCTCTGTTCAACGCTCAGAAGCCGTTTGCAACCCGAATTTGCACTGAAACCCGAAATTTGTGAATGACTGTTTGTATATAAAAAATGCAAATCAACATGCCGGGGTACGGCTCCAGGCACGTTGCGTGACAGTCTAGAGGCTTAAAATTGAGAGTTAAATCGCGCTGAGTTGAAGCGAAAGAAAAGCGCGATCAATGCGAAAACACGGGCAAATACATGGCAATTTTGAACAGCGCATTACATCACCATTGAGTCAGAATTGGCGTATGGCGTGCGTGTTGAGATCGGCTGTTCAGGCTGCAAATGGATCGAACCAATCGGACTGCCGCAGGCCGATCAGGCGAAAAAACGCTTCGCGAAAATCCTTTTTTATGGCGGCGATGTCGCCTTCGATGCGGGCAAAGCCGATGGCCCCCTGAATATATTGGCTCAACATGCGCGCGCTGCGCTCGGCGTCCACCGATGCATCCAGATGCCCGGCCGATTGCAGGCCCTTGAGCAGCGCGGTGTTGTAAATCAGGCCGTTGTCGCACATCTGCTTCAGGCTGTCGTTGATCATCTGATTTTCACAACCGGTTTGTGCCCCGCAGGTGAAATACGGACTGCCCAGCACCTTGCCGGAATGTTCGTCAAATTTCCGTGCAAACACAAAGCGCATGAAATCCTGCAGTTGTTGCAGGGGCGGATTGATCGGCGAAAGAATTTCATCGATGGCTTTTTTGGTGTCGCGCCAGTAATACTCCGTGGCCTCGCAAAACAGCACCGCCTTGGATTCGAAGTGATGATAGAAACTGCCTTTGGTGACGCCGGCCTGCTTGCAGATCTCATTGACCCCTACCGAGTTGTAGTTGCTCTGCCAGATCAGCTCAAGCGCTGTTTCCAGCAAGCTGGTCCGGGTGTCTTTATTTGACATGTTTTCATCACCTCCTGATTAAATACCGACCGGTATGTATCCTTGCGGTCACACCATTGAACCGATTGTATCACATTTGACACAGCTGTATACAAATCTGAACAATCCCGGCATAAATAGTGGCAAAGTGTTGATTTTCAAGGGCCTCAGCCGACATGTGACGGGTTCAAAACGCGTCGAGGAAGATTAAATTTGCACAAGCTGTTGACACTATACCGACCGGTATGTATACTGGCCATCCAGTGTCATCAAAGCAACGGCACATTGGCCCATCGCTCCTCGGCGGCGGCCCTGAACAGTCCAAAACGGCAGAAACAGCATGAAAAACAAGGCAACTTTTACATCCCATCACGTGGCAAAACGCTTCATTCGGTCGATCGTTTTTTCCACACTCTTATGTGCGCAACTGGCCCTGGCCCAGGCGCCGGCGACCCGCGTTGAGTACATTCAGCTGGAACCCACCCACGTGCGTGAGTGGCGCGACTACTCGGCGCAAATCAGCGCAGTGGAGCGCGTGGACATTCGCCCACTGGTCGGCGGTCGCATCGTTCAGGTGCTGTTTGAGGAAGGCCAGCAGGTGGCGCAGGGTGAAGCCCTGTTTGTCATCGACCCGCGCCCGTTTGAAGCCGCGGTCAAAAAAGCCGAAGCCGAACTGGCCACCGCGCAAGCCAACGCGCGTCTGAGCGCGCAGGAATTGAAACGCTCGGCGGAGCTGAAAGAGTCCAAACTCATCTCACAAAGCCTGTACGACCAGGCGCACACCCGCGACGACGTGACTCAGGCCAGTCTGCTTGAGGCGCAAAGCGGTCTGGCCGAAGCGCGGCTGAACCTTGAATACGCGCACATCGTGGCCCCCATCGCCGGGCGCGTCGGGCGCGCCGAGCTGACCCTCGGCAACGTGGTCGACAGCGGCCCGGCCGCGCCGGTGCTGACCACCGTGGTGGCGCAGGACCGGGTGTACGCCGAATTTCGCGTCGATGAACGCACTTACCTGTCGCTGACGCAGGCCGGCGTCGGCGGGCACATGCCGGTGCAAATGCAGTTCGAGGGTTTGCAGCAGCCGCTGGAAGGCCGCGTGCACGCGTTTGACAACCATTTGGACGCCGCCAGCGGCACCATCCGCACGCGCGCGGTGTTTGACAACCCCAATCAGCGACTGGTGCCGGGCATGTTCGTCAACGTGCGCCTGGGTTCACCCGCGGTGAACAGCGCCCTGTTGATTCCGGAACGCGCCATCGGCACCAACCAGGATCGCAAGTTCGTCTATGTGATCGACGACGCCAACATCGCCCAGTACCGCGAAATCACCCTCGGCGCCCAACACGGCGGACAGCGCGCGGTGCGCGCAGGGCTGGACGCGGGCGAACGCGTGGTGGTGAATGGCCAGGCGCGCCTGCGGCCGAACGCACCGGTTGAAGCGGTCGAACAGCCGCCTGCCGCCGAGGCGCTGGCCCAAGCTGAATTTTAACCCCAACGCGCGCCGCTGAAACCACAGGAACTCACATGAACATCTCCCGATTTTTTGTCGATCGCCCGATTTTTGCCGGTGTGATCTCGCTGCTGATCCTGATTGCCGGCCTGCTGGCGCTGTTTCAGCTGCCCATTTCAGAATACCCGGAAGTTGCGCCGCCGGCGGTGGTGGTCAACGCCTCGTTTCCGGGCGCCAACCCCAAAGTCATCGCCGAAACCGTGGCGCGCCCGCTGGAAGAACAGATGAGCGGCGTGGAAAACATGCTCTACATGTTTTCCCAGGCCACCACCGACGGGCGCATGACTTTGACCGTGACCTTCAAAATTGGCACCGACCCGGATCTGGCGCAGCAAATGGTGCAAAACCGCGTGTCCCAGGCCCTGCCGCGGCTGCCCGACGTGACCCGGCAGGCCGGCGTCACGGTGGTGAAAAGCTCACCCGATTTGACTCTGGTGGTGCACCTGACCTCGCCGCAACAGCGCTACGACGATCTCTACCTGCGCAACTACGCGCTGATCAACGTCAAAGACGAACTGGCCAAAGTGCCGGGCGTGGGTCAGGTGCGCCTGTTCGGCTCCGGTGACTACGCCATGCGCGTGTGGCTCAACCCGGACAAAATCGCCCAGCACGGCCTGACCTCCGGCGATGTGGTGCGCGCCATTCGCGAACAGAATGTGCAGGTGGCCGCCGGTCTGATCGGCGGCGATCCGGTGGCCGGGCAGATTGAAGTGCAGTTGCCGATCAACGCCAAGGGCCGGCTCAGCTCGCCGGAAGAGTTCGGCGAAATCATCATTCGCGCCGGCGCCAATGGAGAGATCACGCGCCTCAAAGAAGTCGCCTGGATACAGTTGGGGCCGTCTGAATTCAGCCTCAATTCCCTGCTCGACAATCAACCCGCGGTGGCCATCCCCATCTTCCAGTCGCCCGGCGCCAACGCCATTGAAATCTCCGACGGCGTGCGCGCCACCATGCAGGATCTGGCGCAACGGTTTCCCGACGGCATGAGCTATGAGGTGGTCTACGACCCGACCGTGTTCGTGCGCGGTTCGATTGACGCGGTGATCAAAACCCTGCTTGAGGCGCTGGCGCTGGTGGTTTTGGTGGTGGTGCTGTTTCTGCAGACCTGGCGCGCTTCGATCATTCCCTTGCTGGCGGTGCCGGTGTCGATCATCGGCACCTTTGCACTGATGCAGGCCTTCGGATTTTCAATCAACACGCTGTCGCTGTTCGGCCTGGTGCTGTCCATCGGCATCGTGGTCGACGACGCCATTGTGGTGGTGGAAAACGTGGAACGCAACATCCGCGAAGGCCGCTCACCGCTGCAGGCCACCTATCAGGCCATGCGCGAAGTCTCCGGCCCGATCATCGCCATCTCCCTGACCCTGGTTGCGGTGTTTGTGCCGATCGCCTTCGTCAGCGGTCTGACCGGGCAGTTTTATCAGCAATTCGCCCTGACCATTGCGATTTCCACGGTGATCTCGGCGATCAACTCACTGACCCTGAGCCCGGCCCTGTCGGCGCTGCTGCTGAAGGATCACAAGCAACCCAAAGACTGGCTGACGCGCGGCATGGATCGCGTGCTCGGTGGCTTTTTCCGCGGTTTCAACCGCCTGTTCTCCGCCTCCACCGAACGCTACGGCCGCGGCGTCGCCGCGCTGCTGGGACGCAAAACCGTGCTGCTCGGCGTGTACGCCGTGTTTCTGTTTTTCACCTGGAGCGGCTTTCAGAACATCCCCAAAGGTTTTGTGCCGGCGCAGGACAAACAGTACCTGATCGGCTTCGCCATGTTGCCCGACGGCGCCACCCTGGCGCGCACCCGCGAGGTGATCGGCGAAATGGGCACCATCGCCCTGGCAGAAGACGGCGTGGACCACGCGGTGCAGTTCCCGGGCCTGAGCATCAACGGCTTTGTCAACAGCACCAGCGCCGGCATTGTGTTCTTCCCGCTCAGCGATTTTGACCGGCGCCGCGACGCGTCGCAATCCGCCGCCGCGATTGCCGAGCGATTGCAAGCCAAATTCGCCGGCATCGAAGAAGCCTTCATCGCCATCTTCCCGCCACCGCCGGTGCAGGGCCTGGGCACCACCGGTGGTTTCAAACTGCAGATCGAAGACCGCGGCGGGCTGGGCTATGAGCGCCTGGCCGAAGTGGTTGGCAAAGTGCAACAGGCCGCGGCGCAGCGCCCGGAACTCAGCCACGTGTATTCAAACTACAAGATCAACGTGCCGCAGCTGTACGCCGATTTGAACCGCACCAAAGCCAAACAACTGGGCCTGGACATCGACGCGGTGTTTGAAACCATGCAGATTTACCTCGGTTCGCTGTACATCAACGACTTCAATCAATTCGGCCGCACCTACCGCGTGATCGCGCAGGCCGACGCCGAATACCGCAGCTCCATCGACAAGGCCCTGAATCTCAAGGTGCGCAACGACGCGGGGCAGATGGTGCCACTCGGCGCGGTGATGCAACTGCAGGAAAGCTACGGCCCGGACAGCGCCAATCACTACAACGGCTACCTGGCGGCGGATCTCAACGGCAACCCGGCCCCGGGGTATTCCAGCGGCCAGGCGCAGGACGCCATCGACGCGGTGTTGCGCGCCGAACTGCCGCCCGGCATGGTGTACGAATGGACCGAACTGACCTACCAGCAAGTGCTCTCGGGCAACACCGCAGTGTACATTTTCCCGCTGTGTCTGATTCTGGTGTTCCTGGTGCTGGCGGCGCAGTACGAAAGCCTGGCCCTGCCGCTGGTGGTGATCCTGATCGTGCCGCTGTCGATCCTCTCGGCGCTGGCCGGGGTGTGGCTGACCGACGGCGACAACAACATTTTCACCCAGATCAGCCTGTTCGTGCTGGCCGGCCTGGCCAGCAAGAACGCCATCCTGATCGTTGAGTTCGCGCGCGAACTTGAACAGCAGGGTATGGCCACGGTGCGCGCCGCGGTGCCGGCCAGCCGCCTGCGCCTGCGACCAATTCTGATGACCTCGTTCGCCTTCATCATGGGCGTGGTGCCGATGGTGTTCTCCACCGGCGCCGGTGCGGAAATGCGCAGCGTCATGGGCATCGCGGTGTTCTCCGGCATGCTTGGCGTGACCCTGTTCGGCCTGTTCTTCACCCCGGTGTTCTACGTGCTGCTGCGCCGGCTGGAACAGCGCCTGTCCTCACGCCGGCCGCGCGCCACAGAAAAAACCCCGAAACCCCTGGCACCGCAGGCGAAGGCATAAGCCGTGCAATGCACAAGGCCTGAGCCTTTGGCGGCGCCTGCCAAACCACCACGGGATAAAACCCGCCTTGCAGAAGATGATATAACGTCAAAGCCATGGATCGGCTTTGACAGCAATGTGGCCGGCCAAGTGATGTCAGCTGAAAACGGCTCTCCCGGCGCCCGTACAAAGAGGGCTTAAGATGACTTTCCAATTGAAAACCATCGATCGGTTATCAAACCCGCAACGAATGCTTCTAATTCACCGATGATGCACGAGCCCGATGTCTAGTTGACACCCACGCTCATCGAGCCGATCCATTGCAGGAAAAAAGCCCCCGCAGCCAAAAACAACAAAAAAGACACCGCGTAAACAACCGCATTGAACACTCTGGTGCTCGGGTGCATTGCGTGGACCAGCTGTCGACTGTCCCCGACCCATTCAGATCGTTCCAGCAAATCCCAGGGCCTTTGTTCTTTACCAAACACATCCACCGGATGCACCCTGATCTGAAGACAAAACAGCACGGAAAACACCCCCCAGAAAACGGCGTTGAGCCGAGGCTCAAGCAACTTAATGCGTTGATCGTACAAATAATAATAAAAGAACAAAGCGGCGGTGACAAAAAGCCACAGCCTGATCGCTTTTTTAAGGTACACCTCAGTGATGCCGATTAGTTTCAATTGCGAATTTCCCGATGCATGGTCGGCTTTGAATTTTACCTGATTGCAATGGATTCATTTTGATTAAACACAAGTAAAATGCCTGTCTCGCCTGACTGCAGTTGACCTTTCATCGGGTGTGTGTCCTGTAAGATGACCTACTGTATTACCTATTCGGTGTATGTCCTGCATCTTCTTCGCTGCATCTTCGTTAACGCCGACTGGACTGATGCCAGCTCTCAAGCTCAAAAAACATATCCCGATCAAAGGTCTGGTTCAATTCATCATTCTTTACAACAGATATTTGTTCCTCCAGTGATAAATCATCGATGAAAAACTTATCTGATTCAACAGACACTTGTAAAAACTTTGATGCATATTCATAAGCCCTTTCATTGATGGATCCAGCAATTTTACTGTCAACAACTCCCGAGTTAAAAAGGACATATTCATGTGCTTCGTCATTAGAATAAATTCGTGTAAATTCACAACCGCCATGTAGATAGCCAAAATTATATGAACTATTTGAGTCAGAAAAATTAACACCCACTATATTTTCAAACGCTCTTATGCCTTCTTCTAACGGAATTTCAAACATACGCAACCCAGCTCTATGATGAAAAACAGCGACCATTGAATGGCTTCTAAAATTTGACAATAAAAAATAAGTCAACCCACTGAAATTAGATATGTTTTTAATGACCAAATAAGAACTTGGCTGTTCTTTATTCTTCTCAATGTATTCAGTGATTTGTTGCATGAAACTCATATAAAACTTCTGATTTGATCGACAATCAAGAAATTCGTCATAATCATTTAACACGTGATTTTGAACCCAGAATCTGAATTCTTTATTACTGAAAGTAATCGAACCTAATGTGACAATAAAGAATAAGATAATAAATATTTTTTTCATGAATTCATTCCTGGTTTCTTTTGACCGCATTCTTATATGTATCCACTATTACTTTTGATGCCGGTTGAAAGGCTCTCCCGGTGCCTGTCCCGAGTTGACTTACTCAAAGGCTCTCCCGGCGCCTGTCCCGAGTTGACTCTGGTCAGTGTTTTGTGTCTCTTTAAATGGATCAACCATGTGCTTGGATAAGCACGTCAGATATTCCTGCCAAGAATTATCTACAATGTCTTGTGGGCTCTGGGCAGATGCGGCCATATGTGCAAGTAAACAGAGTAAAAATATTTTTGCTTTCATGTTTTAATTTTCAGAAATGAATCATGCATTCCATTTGGGGCCTGACCCGGGTTTGATGTGGCAATATCCTTCGCCGCATGAGACCCTTTATTCAATCACATGACAGATGCCCTTGTCTGAATATTCACACATGTGAATGCCATCCAATCGCGCACCGTCGAAGAAAAAAGTTGCTTCAAATCTGCCGCTTTTTACTTGCCTGTTTGTACGCAGTTGCAGAAATTCAAAACGTATTAATTCTAAAGTATAGGTGCTGCCTGAATACCATACATCGTTCAAGGTTCTAAAGTCTGGAAATCCAATCCTGGACACTCGTCCGGGGTCTATATTCAATTCTGTAGACCCAGAAATCATGAACTGAGTAATCAATCCGGTTTTTGCATCCGACTTAATTTCGATTAAATCCCCCAATTCTGTTTTGACACTGATCTCATCCCATCCGAAAGAAAGATTGGGCGGACCTGTGACAGCCAAAACTTCGTATGTCTCATCAAGATATTCATGCCTTTTACAAGACAACAGTGCAACCAAACAAAGCATCAATGTGGATTTTGACATCATCGCAGTTATTATCCTGGTTTGGTGACTATCTCTCACGACCGATTCCCGCAATCATTGATATGGAAAGCCTGATGAAACACACATCAATTGATTTTTTCAGCGACATATGTATTGTTTTCGAGGCGTTCAACAATCAGTTCTGTGGCCTGCGAGTACCCGTCTTTTTGACTTAAAAAGGACTCAAGAATCTCCCGCAATTGCCTGTTGTCGCAGCGCAAGGCCGCTTCCGCCACAAACGTCACGGTCACATTTTGCAAGGCATCATTCACGTGGTGAGCAGTCACCAAAGGCATCAACCCGCACGCCTCTCCAATCGGTGTCGACACTGCAGAAATTTCCTTGACTTGTTGGAGGTTGTGTTGCGTGTGGTCGCAGCCCGTCGGCAGCACAGCCGCAATGGCCAGAAATGTGAAACACCGCTTTGTTCTATGTCTTGTGTGTTGTGTCGTGAGCAACTGCGTTCACCTCATTTTCCGACGCTGCGATGGCCACAGCGAGTGATTCAATCCGCTTCGTTTCGATGGCGGTTCGATCCATCATCCTCCCAGTCTGTTGTATTTGCAGACGGTGCCTTGCACTGCGTTTTCGGCAGCCGATGGGTAAAAATCATCACAAAAAAATCAAACGCCATGGAAACAAACAACAACAAAAACAGCAGCCGGGTGATCAAGTGGTCATTCAAGTTCATTGTGAATGAAATCAGCACCAACAGCGCAAGAAAATACACGTCGTGTTTGCGCACAAACAAAAACACGTGCTTGCAGAGGGCATACATCTTTTCCAAATTCTCTCCGTGTCAACAAACCCGACTCTGATCAACATTATCGCACAAGTGCGCTTGCATTCGCGCTGTGAATTGGACCCATGCCTTTGAGACCATTCACAGGAATTCACAGGTGCCTGTCCCCGAATTGAATTCACTGGCAATTCACAGGGGAATTCACAGGTGCCTGTCCCCGGGCATTCCTCCTTACTGGTGCCTGTCCCCGATTGTCCCGTTACTGGTGCCTGTCCCCGATTGTCCCGTTACTGGTGCCTGTCCCCGATTGTCCCGTGTTCCAAACAGTTCGATGGCGTTGATTCAATGTGTCCTTTTTGACCATGTCCGCGCGCCATCCTTGGGGACAATGGCATTGATACTCGCCATCGTGCGTGTCCTGTGGATGCGTTTTTGTGTCCGTCCAGCAAAATTTTTCGTCCCGCACTGACACGCATCGAATGGAGACATCCACTAGTCTGTGCAATGGCGTGTGTGCGGTGACGCATTGAACACACGCCAACGCGCGGTTCCATCCGGGCGTGCCGTGACAACGTCTTGGACCGCCCAGTTGGTCCTTGGGTGAGTGCACCGCACGCACCGATGACCATTGAACCGCGACCCTTTTTTCATCATCAATTCAGAAGAGGTTTCCATGAAACTAGTAATTGCATCATCCCTGCTGTTGTTCATTCATTCGGGCCTGGCCTGTGACCTGACCATCAATTCCACCCAGGACATTCAGGCGGGACTGAACGCCATCGGCGTCAACAAGACCCTGTGTCTGCAACCGGGCGTGTACAAGCCAAGCGCCACGATCACCATGCAGACCGGCCAGACCTTGCGCGGCCTGGCCAGCGACAGCCAGATCATCAACCAGCAACTGGTGCAGATCAAATCCAACGCCGATCGCATCATTCGCACCGCCGACAACGCCACGGTGCGCCATCTGGCGATCACCCGCAACACGCCCTTTGCACTGCCCTCTTACGGCGTGCTGGCCTTTAACGATGAAAACGTGACATTGTGGACGCTGAAAATCACCCGCGCCAACATCGCCATCGGCCTGGTTGAAGCGCACGGCAGCACCTTGCTCAACAACCACATCAGCCTCACCGGCGATGGCTTGAGCAACGGCGCCAACCCGGCCATCTGGGTGCACGATTCGGACGACGTGCAGATCAAATACGGCGAAGTGGTCGGCCGCAACAACCCGCCGCACGGCGACGGTGAAATCGCCGCCTACGATTCAGACAACCTGCTGATCGACGGCGTGCACCACAACTACAGCGGCACCAGCGCCATCTATCTGGTCAACTGCGATTCGTGCACAGTGAAAAATTCAGTGATCTCCTTTGCCCAGGGCTGGGGTCTGGACGTGGTCGACGGCAGCGACAACTTCCACGCCCTCAACAACACCATCCGCTACAGCCGACTGGGTGGCTCGGTGTTTTATGAATTCGACTCCATCGGCGGCGTCTGGGAAAACAACAACTACATCTACAACAACCAGAACGGCGGATCCTATTGCGACG
>JBNLBT010000105.1:0-11559 GCA_050303435.1 Marinicellaceae bacterium | reverse complement strand
GCGAAGGTGCCGCCGTCAAAGGTCAACAGCTCAAATTGCATGGTGGACTCACCGGCCAACACCGAATCATCGGAACCGGTGACCCAGAATTGATTGCCCTCGTCGTCGTACAGGTAACCGGTCAAGAACATGAAACCCTTCTCCGGTCCCAGTTTGATGTAATCCATTGACCAGCCGCGGCCGCCGTTCACGTCGGTGCGGTACCACTGGCCTTCGAACAAGGTGTCGACGGTCAGCGCCTGGGCCGCACCTGCGGTCAGGAATGCGCCCCCCAAAACCACAGATTTCAATTTATTCAACAACATGTTTACCTCAAGATTGCGTTTAAAAAAGCCGATCTTAGAAGCCCAATGTTTCAAATCCATGATGCTTGAATGATGTTTATATGACACCCCCGCCGGCGCCCTTGCAGGACACATTATTATAGAGACGCGGATTTGACACTTGCATGACGAAGTGCTTTTAAATGCCCACAAAAAACGCTTTTTGCTCGCGGCCACCCCGAAGGGCGCATGGCCGCATCTAAAAAAACACCCGCGCGATTAACAGAACTGCAATATTGGCTATATAAAATTCAGATTTTGTTAATCTGGATGAGTTTCCCAATGGCATCGACCGTCGACACATCACCTTTGAGGATCTGGTGGCCGGCCGCCCTGTGCTGCGCCCTGAGCTGGGCCGGCGCGGCATTCGGCCAGACCAACGATGAGACCGAACAGCTCATCGGCCGCCTGATCGAATTGCGCGGCCAGGTGGAAGACCTGCAGTCCGAACTGGACATTCTGCAGGCCGAACACAAAAACAGCATGACCTATCTGAACACGCGCAAAACTGAACTGGAAGCCAACCGCGACCGTCAGCAACTGCAAATCAAGCAAAGCCAGAGTGAACTGGAGGCTTTGCAGGAAAAAATCCGCGCCCTGGGCACCGATTCGGAACAAATGCTTGGCGATGTGCAACAGATGCTGGACGGTGTGCGCGCCCACCTGGCGCAAGGCATTCCCTTCAAATTGAGTGAACGCGCCGAGGTCATCGACGGCATTGAACGCGATCTATTGGCGCGCAAAGTCACTTCGCAGCAGGCCATCAATCGCCTGTGGGCCTTCATCGAAGATGAAATCCGCCTGACCCGGGAAAACGCCATTTATTCACAAACCATCCACCTGGAAGGTGAGAATCGACTGGTTGAAGTGGCCAAACTCGGCACTGCCATGCTGTATTTCAAGACCCGCGATGAACGCTTTGGGCGCGCGCGCCGGGCGGGCGATGCCTGGGTCTATGAAATCGAAAGCGACGCCGCCCGGGCTCGTCAGATCGCTGAATTGTTCGACGCCCTGAGAAAACAGATCCGCCAGGGTTTGTTTGAATTGCCCATGTCGCTGTCGTGGACCGGAGGTGGCGCATGAACAGACTGTCCTTACTGTGGCTGTTGTTGAGCGCCTTCAGCGCGCAGGCGCAGACGCCCGCGCAAGAAACCACCGCCCCGGTGGAACAACCCCCGGTGCCGCCGGCGGACGTGAACGCCTCGCGCGAAGAAATTGAACTGGCCTATAAAAAGGAATACGCCTTTCTGACCGGACAAGTGGACAACATCCAGACACGCATTGACCAGTTCAAGCGCGAAGCCGTGCGCGACAAAAGCGCGCTGGAAAATGAAATCGTGCGGCTGGAGAATCAGCTGCTGGGTCTGGAACAGCAGTCGCGGCAGCTCAGCGACGACGTGTTTGAGGTGCAGCGCGCCAGTGAATCGGCACAAGACAACACCGGTTTGTTGAAAGCCACCATTCAGCAGGCCACGGCCACCTTGAGTGAATTTGACACCCCGGCCTTGCCGAATTCGAACGAAGAGACCGGTGATCTGGCCCGCGTGCAGGGACTGGTGCAAGCAGCCAACCAATTGCTGGCAGATTTTTCCAGTGTGCACCTCAGCGACGGCGCCTTTTACCTGAGCGACGGCACCGAAGTCAACGGCCGCATCCTTAAAGTCGGCCACATCGCCGCCTACGGCCACGCCCCCGGCGGCACCGGCGCCCTGGCGCCGGCCGGTGAAGGGCAACTGAAAATGTGGCCCGATCAGGACCACGCCGCGGTGCAAGCCCTGTTCGACGGCCGCGCGCCGGCCAGTCTGCCGGTGTTTCTTTTTGAATCCACACTAAAAGGCATTGAGGAAAAACAACAAAAAACCGTGCTCAGCGTGATCGACTCCGGTGGCATCATCGCCTGGATCATCGCCGGGCTGGGGGTGCTGGCGACCTTGCTCATCGCCCTGCGCTTCTGGTTCCTGAAAAAATCCTCGGCGAGCACGGAAAAACTGCTCGGCAAAGTGGTCAGCCGCATTGAGTCGCGCCAATTGGAGGAGGCCGTCGTGGTGGCGCACACCTCGAACAGCGCCAGCGCCCGCGTGCTGGCCTCGGCGCTGCGCAACCTGGACCGCGACCGCGATCACATTGAAGACATCGTGTCCGAATCCATTCTGCATGAGTCGGCGCTGCTGAACCGCTTTGGCTCGCTGATTCTGGTGATCGCCACGGTGTCGCCGTTGCTCGGCCTTTTGGGCACCGTCACCGGCATGATCTCAACCTTTGACATCATCACCGAATTTGGCACCGGCGACCCGAAACTGCTGTCAGGCGGCATCTCCATCGCCCTGGTGACCACCGAGGTGGGTCTGGCGGTGGCCATCCCCGCGCTGTTGTTCGGCAATCTGCTGTCCGGCTGGGCCGAACGCATCAAGGACGACATGGAAAAAGCCGCCCTGCGGGTGATCAACGTGTATCAAAAGGTTGTTGCCTGAAGCCATGAGCGAATTGTGGCAACAATTGGCGGGTTATTTTCAGTCGGGCGGCTACGTGATGCCGCCGCTGATGCTGGCCACGGTGGTGCTGTGGTGGACCCTGGGCAGCCGCTGGATGTCGCTGCAGCGCGGTTCACTGCGCAGCACGCGGGTCATGTATCACCGTCACCTGAAAGGCAAACAGCCCAGCCACAGCGGCGTGCTCGCGCGCGCACTGAACAAAGGCATGCGCCTGCGCGAAGAAAACCCCGCGCACCTGCGTCGCCACCTGGACGAAGCCTTTGCCGCGGAACAGCGCGCCATCGGACAACACCGGGTGCTGATCAAAACCATCGTGCTGGTGGCGCCGCTGCTGGGGCTGCTGGGCACGGTGTCCGGCATGATTGAAACCTTTGATTCACTGGGCGATATGTCCTTATTCTCCCAGTCCGGCGGCATCGCCGGGGGCATTTCACAGGCCCTGATCACCACCCAGATGGGTCTGGCGGTGTCCATCCCGGGATTGATTGTGAATGGCATTCTGGACAAAAAACAACGCCAGATTGAAATTGAACTGGCGCAGCTGAAAGAACTCATCTGCGCGCCCGAAAACAAGCAGGAGGTGCGCCATGCGCTACCGTGAAAGCAAAGAAACCGTACAAGACCTCAACATTTCACCCTTGATTGACATGGTGTTCATACTGCTGATCTTTTTCATGGTCAGCACCACCTTCGTCAAGGACATGAAACTGGATCTGGACCGCCCCTCGGCGTCCAGTTCAAGCAGTGCATCCACCAAAGCGGTGCGTTTGTACATCGACGCCAACGGCGAAGTGTATCTGGACGGCGAATCCGTGCGCATCTGGGTGATCCAGTCGCGCCTGCGCGATTTGCTGAAAAGCAAAACCGTCAAATCGGTGTTGGTGGTGACGGACGAAGGCGTGCCATCGGGCAAACTGGTCGAACTGGTTGACCAGGCCCGGCTGGCCGGCGCCAGCGACGTGGGTGTGGCCACAAGCAAAGAAGTCGGAGCAGGCTGATGAATCGAATAGAACACGTAAAGAAAAACGCCGCCGCATTCACCTCCATGGTGTGCGGCACCGCCCTGGTGCTCGGCACCCTGATCCTGATCAATGACTCGGGCTCGGATCTGGACGCAGTGAAGGACCGTCAGGCCGCGCAGATCAAGTTTGAGCGCAAAAAACCGCAGGCGCAGCAACAGGTGCGCAAGGAACAACCCAAGCCCAAGCCAAAACGCACGCGCCCGGCCCCGCCGGTGCCGCTGTTGGGTCTGTCCTCATCGCTCGGCGGCCTGGATCTGGGTCTGCCGGATTTTTCCATGGACGGCCTGAACGGACTGGACGGCGACATCCTCGGTTCCGGCAACGGCGTGGTGATGACCGACGACACCGTCGATCAGTCACCGCGCGCGGTGTACCAATCGCCGATGACCTACCCGCCGCGCGCACGCGCCAAAGGCATTGAAGGCTACGTGGTGTTCTCCCTGCTGATCGGCATCACCGGTGAAATCGAACAGGTCAAAGTGATGGAGTCGGTGCCCAGCGGGGTGTTTGACGACGTGGCCCTGCAAAGCATCAACGGCTGGAAATTCGAACCGGCGCAGTATCAGGGCAAGTCGGTCAAATCCTGGGCCAAGCAGAAAATCCGCTTTGAGTTGAGCTGATGTCGAAGGCCTTGTTGCGTGCAATCCTGTGGATGCCGGCCGCGCTGTGGCTGGCGCTGGCTGTGCACGCGGCCGATGAGGCGCCGCCGGTGGATCATCTGGAACTGGCCGCGCTGATGCTGCGCGACGGCAACCTCGACCGCGCGGCCACGGCGCTGGCGCAGGTCGATCTGCAGGCCGAAGAAACCGACCTGCAACGTTTCCACATACTCAGCGGCCTGCTGCACGTGCGGCGCGCTCAACACGGCGAAGCCCTGGACGCATTTGCCCGGGCCATGGCGCTGGGCGAAGTGGACGCGGTGATCCACGTACACCGGGCGCAAAGCGCCTTTGCGCTGGAGCGCTACGCGCTGGCCATAGAGGCGCTGGACGACGCCGGTCCGGCCATTGCACGCATTGCCTCGGTGTACCACATGCGCGCGCAGAGCCACTGGTTGCTCGGCCAGCGCGCCGATGCGCTGGCGGTGATGCAACAGGCCGCAATGCTGTTTCCTGCGGACCGCAGTTTTCCACGTCGCCGCATTTTCTATCTGATTGACATGGGCCTGCACCACCGCGCCGCCGAACTCGGTCGCGCGTACCTCGCCCGCTTCAACGCCGAAGCCACCGACCACATCGCGATCGCCAACGCGCTGCGGTTTTCAGGCGATCTGGCGCAGGCGCTGTTCTTCCTGGAAGCCGCGCGACTGAAATTCCCCGACAACGCCGATGTGACCAAATCATTGGCCGCCGCCTACATTCAGGAAGGCCATTACCACTCCGCTGCGGCGCTGATTCACGACGCCGCGTTGCGCGACCCGGTGCTGCTGCCGGAAGCCGCGGAACTGTATCGCCGCGCCGGGCTGCCGTTTCTGGCGCTGTCACTCAACTCGCGCATCACCGATCAGGCCGAGAAGCTGAAACAGCGACTGGCCATTTTGATCGAACTGGGGCACCACGATCAGGCGGTGGCCATGATCGACGACATCCGCCGGGTGCGCATCGACGCCGATGAATCGATCCGCTACGCACTGGCCTATGCCTTGTTCAAGAGCGGTCAGTTTGACCGCGCGGAAAGCTATCTGGCGCAAATAAGCCAGCCGGAACTGTTCAAAAAAGCCATCGAATTGAGAAAAGCCATGCAGGACTGCGATCAGACCGCGTGGCGCTGCCAATGAACGCAAGACCATGAAAAAAATCCTCCAGTTGAATCTGGCCCTGGTGCTGGCACTGATGGCCGGCACCGCGCAGGCCGAATCCGCGCACCTCACCCTGGTGCTGTTCATGCACGGCGAACCGCTGCCGGACGTGCGCATTGCAGTGGACGGTGAAAACGACGCGCGCAGCAACGCCCTGGGGCGTGCTGAAATGCACTTGCCTGCGGGCACGCACCGACTGCAGTTTTTCAGCCAGACCGATGCCCTGTACACGCACGAACTGCAATTGCACGACGGTGAAATCGCCCAGCTGCTGCTGGATTTTCGCAGCGACGCGCCGCCGGCGCTGGCCTATGAAAGTTCCGTCGACCCGGACGCCGTACTCGGCAACCAGGCCAGCACCGCTGCGACCGCCGAAGCCCAGGTTCAGACGACCCTGCAGGGGCAGGTGATCAACCTGGAAGATGAGCAACCGGTGGCCGGTGCGCGCGTTTTCATCGGCGGCGTGTCAGGCCATCTGATCAGCGACTCAGACGGCCGCTTCAGCCTCACGCTGCCGGTCGGCAGCTACAACGTCAGCGTGATGCACGCGCGCTTCAACAGCCGCATCCAGAGCGATGTGGCCCTGACCGCGGACGGCGACAATTCACTGCGCGTTGAACTGACCCCTGCGGGCAGTGAAATGCCCGAATTCGTGGTCATTGAACCGCACATCGAAGGGTCACTGGCTTCGGTGCTGGAAGAACGCCGCAACAACAACTCGGTGGCCAATTACCTGAGCATGGAACAGATCGGCAAAGCCGGCGATTCCGACGCCGCCGGCGCGCTCAAACGGGTCACCGGGCTGACCCTGGTGGACGGCAAATTCATCTTCATCCGCGGTCTCGGCGAACGCTATTCCAGCACCCTGCTGAACGGCGCCAATTTGCCCAGCCCCGACCCCACCCGCCGGGTGGTGCCACTGGATTTGTTCCCCACCGGCTTGATCGAAAGCATTGAAGTGCAGAAAGGCTATTCGGCCGGACTGCCGGCGGAATTTGGTGGCGGCACGGTGGTGCTGAAAACCGTGTCTGTGCCGGAGGAAAATTTCTTCAAACTGGGCCTGTCCTACCAGCACAACACGCAAACCACCGGCAAGGATGGCCTGGGCTATCGCGGCGGCGGGCGCGACTGGACCGGCTTTGACGATGGCACCCGCGACATTCCGGATGCCTTGCTGGCGGCCATCGCCGGCGACACCGAATTGCGCCCCAACAACCCGTTTTTTGACGGCGGCTTCAGCCCGGAAGAACTGGAATTGCTGGGTGAATCGCTGGCGCCCGTTTACACCATCTCCAGCGAATCCCTGGACCCCGGCAGCGGCTTCGATGTGTCCGGCGGCATGCGCCACACCACCGAAGCCGGCCCGGTGCTGGGTTTTTCCGCGGCGCTGGAATACGGCAATGAATACCAAACCCGTTCGGAACTCCGCCGGGATTTCATCGTCGCCACCGGCAGCACCTTGTCGCTGGACAGCGAGGAGCTGTCCACCACCAGCAAACGCGACATCACACTGAGTGGATTTTTAACCACCGGGGTGGAATTCAATGATCAGCACGAGGTGTCACTGAACTACATGGTGCTGCGCAGCACACAGGATTTCGCTGAAATCGCCGAAGGTTTCAATGAGGATCTGGGCAACGCGCGGCGCATCCATGAGATCCGCTGGACCGAACGTGAACTGGCCGGTCTGCAGCTGTTCGGCGAGCACAGCTACCCGGCGCTGGGCGGGCTGCGCCTGAACTGGCACTTCGCCGATTCCGAAGCGCAATTCGATGAACCGGACAACCGCGTGTACCGCTACGACCAGCGCGAGGAAGGCGATTTCGTGTTTTCCACCCGCAACGACAGCAACTCGCGGGTGTTTCGCACCCTCAGCGACCAGAGCCGCAACCTGTTTTACGACCTCGATTTTCCCTTCACCGTGGCGCAGCACCACGATTTCCTGATTAATTTCGGACAAAACTGGGTCAACAAGGACCGCGATTCGGACATCCGCCGATTCGTTTTTGAAGACGTCGGCTCACTGGTCAACGACGTGGACCGCGGCGATCCCTTGGAGGACATCCTCAACCCGGATTTCATTGCCCCCAACGGCTTTCAGCTGATTGAGGTGACCCGCGCCACCGACAATTACTTTGCCAACCTGGACATCAAGGGCACCTACCTGTCAATCGATTACGCCTACAAGGAACGCCTGCGCGTGAGCCTCGGCGCACGCCGTGAGAATTTTTCCCAGGCGGTCACCACCTTTCGTCTGTTCGATCCCGACCAAAGCCCGGTCACCGCACGCCTCGACGATGAGGGTCTGTTCCCGGCCCTGTCGGCCACCTGGCTGCTGCCCAACGACCACCAACTGCGTTTCAATTACTCTGAAACCGCCACACGCCCGGACTTCAAGGAACTGTCACCGGCGCAATTCAAGGACCCGGTGCTGGACCGCAACGTGATCGGCAACCCGGATTTAACCACCGGGTCGATCAAACACTACGACCTGCGCTGGGACAAATATTTCTCGGCCGGAGAATTCGTCTCCGTCAGTCTGTTCTACAAGCAGTTCATCCAGCCGATTGAAATCGTGATTCTGCCCGGTTCCTCGCGCATCATCAGTTTTGACAACGCCGAATCGGCAGAAAATGCCGGCATTGAGCTGGAGGTGTACAAGGACCTGTCGTTCATCCATTCGCGCCTGCAGAACTACTATGTGTCGGCCAATTACGCCTACATCGATTCGGAGATTGTGCTGGATGCCAACTCACCGGGCGGTCAGACCAGCAGTACACGTCCGCTGCAGGGGCAGTCACCGTATGTGGCCAACCTGCAAATCGGCTATGACGACACGGAACGCGACCTCAGCGCCGCGCTGCTGTTCAATGTGTTCGGTGAACGCATTTCCGAGGCCGGCACCAGCGGTCGACCGGACATTTACGAACAGCCCTTTGAACAGTTGGATTTCATTTATTCGCAGCGCCTGGCCGAACATTGGAAACTGTCGCTGAAACTGAAAAATCTGCTCAACGACGAGGTGTTGTTTCTGCAGGGCGATGAGATCACCCGACAATTCACGCGCGGGCGCAGCCTGTCACTGGGTGTCAGTCTGAAATTTTAGGTCATCAGGGTTTGCATTGATGCGGTCTGTGCTGCGCACAGCGCATGGCATTCATCCCAGGCGCTTGCGCAAATCATCCAAGCCCGCCAGCCAATCCTTGCGCTGCCCGGATTCATTTGACATTTCGGCCAATTCGGACTCTTTGCCGCGCACCCGGTCCAGCGCCGCGCGGGCATGGCCACGCAAGGGTTTGGGCACCTTCTGACGGTGCTCAGCCACCCATTCGTCCACCCCGCGGGTTTGTTCAGTCGACGGTCCACCGCGCCCCAGCACGCGGGTCAGTGTTTCCACTGCAGCCAGGGTTTCATGGCCCAGATCGGCGTCAATGTAGGCCACTTTCAGCGCGGCATTGAGGGTCTGCTCGATCAGGCTCAGATCAAAAGAATCCTGCAGATCAAGCGCCCAGTCACAGGCGGTGTCGTTGTCAAAATACCCTACAGCCCAAGCTCCCATCCAATCTCCTCCGGTCAGCCAATGCGGGTTGCACACCGCGCACAAGGGGTGTGCGGTGTAAACGCTTTCAGCTCCCGATGTTAACCACGTGCGGCAATAAAAGCAACTCTAGAATGCACCCCTCAGCGCGACTTCGGATGCACCGGGTGCGTCATCGACTGCCCTCAGCTCAGCGCAGTGCTGCGCTTGATCATCGCCGTGACAACAGACTGAATGGCTTGATAAAATGCGGCTTTGAATGGTGAGACGACCGATGCCACAAATCATGCCCGCTGCGCTGCACTGCCTGTGCGGTCAGGTGGAAATTCAGGTGCTGAGCGAATGGCCGGATGCGGTGACCGAATGCAATTGCGCCGCCTGCCGGCGCCTGGCGGCGCGCTGGGCGTATTTTCAACACGACGACGTGCGCATCACCGCGGCACAACCGACCGTCGGTTTTGTGCGCCAGGACGCCGACGCCGAGGGCGACATTGAGTTTCACCATTGCCCGCGCTGCGGCTGCTGCACGCACTACCGCGGTGTTGCGAAAGATTCCACGCGCGTGGCGCTGAATGCGCGGCTGTTGCCCAATGATGCCATGACCGTTCTGCGGGTGCGGCGTTTTGATGGCGCCGGCGCCTTCAGTTATTTGGACTGAACGGCTTTAGGATTCCAGCAACAGATGCACCCGGCGGTTCTGCTTGCCTTTGTTTTCTATTTTGCTCACGCGCACCGGGCCGATCTCGCCGGTGCGGCGCACGTGGGTGCCACCGCATGGCTGCAGGTCAATGCCCGGGATGTGCACCAGCCGCACCCGGCCCGCGCCCATCGGTGGCTTCACCGACATCGTCTTCACCAGTTCAGGCTGAGCCGCCAGTTCGGCGTCACTGATCCAGCTGAATTCCAGCGCCACGTCGCGTTCAATCCAGGCGTTCAGTTGCGCCGTCAACTGTTCTTTATCCAGCGCATCGGGCAAATCAAAATCCAGCCGGCCTTTGTCCAGTGAAATGTTGCCGCCAGTGACCGGATAGGGAATCACCGAGCTGAGCAGATGCAGGGCGCTGTGGGTGCGCATCAGGCGATGGCGGCGCGCCCAGTCGATGCGCAACTGCACGGCATCGCCGGCGATCAGCCCATGCCCATCGTCATCAGGCCGATGCCAGATCACCCCGTCGGCGTCCTTGCGCACATCCACGATGTGTGCGACCCGGCCATCGGCGCACAGCACATCGCCGGTGTCGGCCGGCTGACCGCCGCCGAGTGGATAGAACACGGTGCGATCCAAGGCCACACCGCGTTCATCCACCGCCAGCACCCGGGCTTCGGCGTGTTGCAGATAGGCGTCCTCGGTGTACAGCTGTTGTGTGACTTGCATGGCGTTTCTCCGCTTTCTGGGGTTGCTCTGGTTCGCTGCGTGCAGCGTGGCTGCATCATTTCATGGATGTTAACAGAAGCAGACCGCACCCGGGGCACATTGTTCCCGCCGCATGGGTCGCAGGCACGCGCGCGTCGCCTGACACCCGGTCATTCGATATACGCTTGATTTCGTATACACTTTCACCAATAATGGACGCAGCCAAACTGGAGCCAATACTCATGAGCCATCATCGCCACCTGTGGCCCGCGCTGCTGGGCCTGCTGATCCTCACCGCCTGCGCACAACACCGCGCCGCCGCCCCCGTCGTCGACAACCCCCTGCTCGGGGCCTGGCAAGTGCGTTCGGTGCACTGGCACAGCGCCGAGAAAACCCACACCATCGATGCGGCCCAACCGGGCGTGTTTCTGTTCACCGAACGGGGTTATTCAATCATGTGGACTCCCACGCGTGAACCGCGGGTGCCCTTTGCGGTGTTGTCAAAACCCACCGACGCAGAAATGATGGCCGGGTTCAAATCCGTGGTGTTCAACGGCGGCAGCTATCAGCTCAATCCCGCCACACGTGAATTGACCACCACTGCACAGGTGGCCAAAGTGCCTGGGTTTGAAGGCGGTTTGCAGCACTACAGCTACCGCTTTGACGGCGAAGTGCTGCATTTGACCATGGTCGATGAAACCTATCCGGACGGCAGCAAGCCCGAGTGGTCGGGCGTCTGGCAAACCGAGTTTGTGCTGACGCCGATGCGCTGAAACCCGCCGCAGCGGGGCCGCACACTCGAATTCAGAGGGATGGATCGAAGCCGTTGGCGTAAATCAGGTCCACTGGCGGCGCGCGGAACTGCGCCACGATGGACGCGGTGGCGCGCAGGCTGCGGGCGTTGTCGCGCTCATCGACGATGCCGGTCGGCAGGGCCATGAAATTGACATCCGGGTTGGAATAAAACGGGTTGCGTGTGCAGCCACCGGTGCACTGATTGGAGTAGGCCATGACGGTGCGGTACGATCCGCT